>CAKZLV010000274.1 GCA_937127285.1 uncultured Bacteroidota bacterium | reverse complement strand
CGGTTGGCGCGAGCACACCCAGTCCGAGAAGAGCAACGAAAACCGCGGCTATCGTTTGTCGCAGCGTATCCATAATCCTTCCAGAGGTTGTTCGTAGGTCAGTTCACGACGGGTTAATTCGCGCAGAAAGGCCGAACGCTGCGTTGTCATCCCACCTTTCTGCTCGTCATTATATGACTGGAAGGCGATATGTCTGTTCCTGACTACCGATTCGTTATCTTAAATTCATCATAATGTGAAGGGAAGACGATCTCAACAGGTTTCCGTCAGATCGTTCTAATCGGCTTTTATCTTGTTTAATGGGATGTTTAGGAACTAGAACGAAGGAAGTGGACGCGTGAGGGCGGGCAGCCGAAGGAAATTGGGGAAGCCCTCGTCATCCCACGCTGTATTTACACAACTGAAATAGAATATTAGGAGTCGTTGTTGCGGGGACGGGTCGCGGTTTTCTCGCGGCCGTCGCTCTTTTCCTCTTCGGATCTTCTCGTCGGACGTCTACCACGGCCGTTCCTCTCCGGCGTAGGTCAGGAAGCGGCCGCCGTCGTCCATCGACAGGTCGTCGATCACGTCGACCATGCCGGCGACGGACTCCTGCGGGGTGAGCCGGGCGTTGGAGCCGCCCATGTCCGTCTGCACCCACCCCGGATGCATGGACACGACGCAGACGTCGTCTTGCTGGAGGGCGCCGTGCTGCAGGCGCGTGCACATGTTGAGGGCGGCCTTGCTCGCCTTGTAGCTCTGCCACGTCCCGCCGCGCGTGTTCGCGATCGAGCCGAGCTGCGAGGTGATGTTGACTACGCGCGCTCCTCCCTCCTCGCCCGCCCGTCGCAGCAGGTCGGCGAACGCCTGGACGAGCAGGTGCGGCCCGACGGCGTTGACGCGGTAGGTGTGCATCATCGTCTCCGCGTCGGTCGTCTCGAACCGGTCGCTGCTCCCCCCGCCGTTGACGCCCGCGTTGTTGATCAAGAGGTCGACCCGGCCGCTGTCGGTGGCAACAAGTTTGTGGGCCATCTCGATCGAGTCGGCATCGGTCACGTCCAGCGGCAGCACCCGAACGGTGGACGCGTACTCGTCGGCAAGATCCCGAAGGTCTGCGGCCTCGTCCGGGCGGCGACAGGTGGCGTAGAGGGTGTCGACGCTATCGGCCAGTTGCCGGGCGAATTCGAGACCGATCCCGCGGTTCGAGCCGGTCAGAAGGACGGTTTCAGCAAGAGGCGAGGTCATCGGCGAGGCCGGATCTGTGGGAGATACGGGGCGAGCACGGTCGTGCAAGCCCATCGACGGGCGGGTGGAGCCGCTACCCGGAGGGTGCGCTCCCGTCAGAGCCGAGGCCTCTTGCCGGGTCGGGGCACGGGAACGACGGGAACTGAACCGGACGCGGTGCACGGGCTGTTGTGCGCGGGCTGTTGTGCGCGGAGCGCGCTATGCACGGGAGATCGTCTGCTCGGCGAAGCGTTCCACCTCGCGGCGGAGGCGCTCGTGCATGCGGGCAAGCCGGTCGTCGGAGCGTTGCCCGGCCACGCTGAGGACGCTTCGGTAGAACCAGAGTTGTTCGTCGGGACCGGCGCTCAGCGCCGTACGGTTCGGCCCAGACTCGAACACGTTGGTGCCGCGGTCCAGGCTCTGGTTCATCGACCAGAGATTGTGCAGTTTGTCGGCCAGGCTGATGGCGACGGCCCCGTCGGGGGCGGTTTCGATCGTCGCCACGTATTCTTCTTTGCGCTCGCGCCAGGGACGGGGAGATCCGGACGCATCACGTTTGGTTTCGGAGACGGCGTCAACCAGGGCGGTCACCTCGTCCCCCACGGCCTCCTGGAGGGTCTCCCGCCCCAGCCGGCGTCCGTGGCGATCCCGGTCTTCGAGTGCATCGTGGAGGTAGGCCGCCGCCACGACCGGATCGGGCCACCCGGCTTGCTGGACGGTCGACGCCACCGCAGCCAGGTGCGCCATTACCGGCACCGGAGCGCCTTCGCCGTCGGGCGGCGGAAGCAGAGGCGGGCGCCAGCTTCCCTTGCGGTACGTTCGGTCGTGCCATTCAGCAGCCAGCTCAATGGCGCGTTCGACGAGCGGGGAGAAGAGGCCGTTGGTGTTCGAGAGGTCGGACATGCACTGCTGTATCGACGTGGGAGGATTGCGGAAGCCGTTGCACGCGGTCGTCCTCCGGGCCGGAGTCATGACGCCGGCGAGGCGGCCGGCTCCGCGCTGACTCGAAACGAGCTGGTCGTCAGCGTTTCGGGCCGATCGTCGTAGGCCACCGGCGTGACGACGCGGTAGCGTCCCGGCGGCAGAGACCGGGGCGTTGCGAGGTCGTACGCGGCCGTCTCCGTCGGTGCCAATCGGAACCGGACGTCCGGGCAGGACCGCTGCCTATCGACACGTTCCCACCCCTGGCGGGTTTCGCGCTGCAGCGTCGACCGGCAGAGGTTGTAGTGGAGCGACCCGTCGGTTCCGTTCACGAGCCGAAGGCCCACTGGCTCGCCCGCGGAAATCGCTGCCGTGGCCGTGTAGAACGGACGGTCGAGCGAGCCGACCGTACCGGCGGATCCAGCACACGCGGAGGCGGCCAGCGCCAGCGCAAGAGCAAGCACCCGGAGCGCAGTGGGGAAACGGATCATACCAGGAAGTGGCTGTGGAAGAAACCATCTGCCGTCGTCGTCCGCGATCGTCCCGAAACGCCCGTGGAGGGTGGGGGCCGAGGGAGCCGGCCTGTTCGGGGCGGCCTGTACGGAGGCAGCCGGCCTCTTTGGACCCGACCGAACGCGACAAACTGCCTGCTAGCGACGTCGGCGGTCATGTGGTACACAACAGGCGGACCGGTTTTCCCACGCGTGTCCGCTTCCAGTGGCGAATATGATCAAAGTAGTACGAATTCTGAACAATCGCGCGTCTCTCCCGGGTTGGCGACCGCTTCAGACGCCAATTGCACCGCTGTAGACGTACCACCCGAGTCCGACGGTAAACGCGAAGCACCCCCAGAGTCCGTGCTCGACCGTCACGTGGAGGGTGGACCCGGTCTTGGCGTACGTCCGGCTGAACTGCACGCCCCCGATGGTGGTCATGATCGGGGCGACCCAGTTGGCAAAAATGATGTGGGCAACCCCGAACGCGACACTGCTTGCCACCACCTTCGCCCGGGTGCTCGGGAACAGGGCGTCGTACCGATGAAACAGGAAGGCGCGAAAGATCACCTCCTGCGGGTAGACGGACAGAACGGGGTAGGTAACCATCAGCAGAAGCCAGGCTTTCGGGTAGGCCTGGGGGAACGTCCACAGCAGATCCGGACGCAACCAGGCAACGCCGACGGCGACCAGCGCGGCGCCGGGGACGAACCAGCGAAGCGTGCGCGTTACGTGCTGGCGGAAGGCGGATCGGTCCCAGAGATGCCGGCGGTTAAAGCACTGATCCTTCCACAACACCCAGAAGCAGCCGCCGGCCAGGACCACCAGGGTCGGCACGATCCAGCCGTCGAGGCTGTGCCGCTGCGTGTAGAGAAGGACGGGCAGGCCGACGAAAAGCAGTACAAACTCGACGACGAGGTACAGGCGGCGAAACCGAGACGGTACGAGCGGCGCGGAGCGGGCGCGCTCTTCGCCGTCTTCGTCGGCGGCCGGGGAGCTCTGCACCGAGGCGGAAGGGGACTCTGACGCATCGGAGTCGGAGGAGAACACAGCAGGTGGCGAAGACATGGCAGGTGAACGTCCGGCGACGGAAGGGGCGAGATGGAGGGAGGCGAACCGGAACGATGGATGCGGGGAAGCGCGAGGAAGCAAGGCCCTGAAGCCTCTCCGGTGGGCCCTTCGAGGCTCTCGCGCCCTCCCCGTCCCCATCTGGGTGCAGGCACGATAAACGCCGTTTCATTGTTGCGGAGAGGGGAATGTGGTCGCAAAGAGGACCGGCACCGCCCCGGCGCGCACACCTCAGCGCACGCCTCACCGGACCCGGCCCGTTGCACGGCACCGCCTGCGGTTCTTACCGGGCGGGACCCGTGGGGCGGGGGAGTGGGCGAGGGGTTAGCGGGCCGGCAGGTGGAGGCGAAGGACGGCGCGGGTGCGACCGAACACGACGAGATCGTCGGCGGACACGTCGGGCGGCGGATGCGCACGGCCGTCGTCGCCGAAGCGAATCGGGACGTACGTCCACACGCCGCCCACCAGTCCGGCGTACACAATCGTTTCCGATCGCCCCTCGTCCCGGAGGTCGTCGACGGATCGGCGGTCTGTGCGTCCCCGCTCGACCACGGCGTGGTGGCCGTGGGTCACTTCGACGTAGAGGAGGTCGTCGCGGTCGCCCGGTCCGCCCAGGGCTCGGTCTCCGATCGGTTCGCGATCTCCCACCGGACGCAGCGCCTGGTCGGTGAGGCGGTAGACGGGGACGGTGGGGTCGTCCGACTCCGTCCCGGCCCCTCGATCGGCTCGCCACTTCTCCATCGCGTGCTCGAGGGGCAGCAGCCGCCGGTTGGAGATGTACCGGTCCTGCAGGGCCTTCGATACGCGAGCCGGCTTCAGCCCCGTCGCCTCGCAGAAGGCGCGCTGCGACCCGAAATTCGTATCGATGAACTCGCGAACGCGGCGGCGGCGCTCGTCCAGTTCCGGCGAAACCGTGCCGGAGCGGGCGGACGAAGAGGAGCGGGAGGCGGAGGGACTCGACACGGCGGGGCGCGGTTGCAGGACGGGGAGCCAACCCGGGGCGAACTGCTGGCGGGTTGGCAGTCGGCCCAAGATGGGACGTTTCCGCGTCGGCCGCATTACCAATCGGCGCGCCCCCTTGTGCGTCCTGGCGCATTCGCAATGCGTCCTGCGATGCGGTGTGCCGTCGCCTCGAACGGACGGAAGCGACAGTCCAGCTCCTCCCGCGCCCTCTGATTGTCGTATCGAAACGTATGAATGGCCGTCCGGGCCAGGCTTCGCGAAAACACGGGATCGGTGCGCGTAAGAAACGCGAACGCCTCAGCCAGGACGGCCCCCGTTTGCAGGAGGGCGGCCGGAAGCGTACGGCGGGGAGCAGGGACGCCGAACGCGCCGGCGAGCGTCGCGAGGATCGTCTTCCACGACAGGTTTTCGCTGCCGAGGAAGTAGCGGCGCCCGGTGGCTCCCTCCGCCATTGCTCGCTGCATCCCCATCGCTACGTCCTCGACGTCGCAGACGCTCGTTCCGCCGGGCGGTGCTCCCGGGACCTGCTGCCGCCGCACCGCGTCGACGATCCGCCGCGTTCCTTCTCCGGGCCGCCCGACGCCGAACACGAGGGCGGGGTTGACGATCACGGCGTCCAGCCCTTCCGCGATGGCCCGGTGCACTTCCAGCTCTGAATCGTATTTCGACGTTGCGTAGTCGCTTCGGTGCGGCGCGTCCCGCCACGGCGTCTCCTCGTCGATCGGGTCCGTGGTGTGAAGCGGACGGCCGAAGGCGGCCATGCTAGAGGTATGAACGACGCGATCAACGCCGGCGCGGCGGGCGGCATCCATCACGTGGCCCGTTCCGTCCACGTTCACAGCCCGCAGCGCGTCTCGGTCGGCCGTTCCGAACTGGACCCGGGCGGCTGCGTGATACACCCGGTCGACGCCTTCCATCGCCCGCAGCACGCTGCGGGCGTCTCGCAGATCCCCCTCGGCCCGGTCGACCCGGTCGGCCACCGGCCCCAGGAGGTCCATCGACGAAGAAGGACGGTGAAAGATGCGAACGTCCGCCCCGTCCCGTACGAGCTGCCGCGTGAGCGTAGAGCCAACGAGTCCGGTCGCCCCCGTCACCAGAATCGTGGTGTCGGGCGCTCGGTGCGTGTCGGGCATACAGACGATGTGGGTGTCGGCCCTGCGAAGGAACCTGCGAGAACGAAGGGCCCTGCGAGAAACGCGAAAAGCCTTCGAGAGTCGGCACGGACGTTATGATGCGGAGATCGTGACGCGGGGACCGTAGCGAACGTCGCGGCGGTCGTCTCCGTCCCGTCGGCCTGCCGCTCACGACGCTTCGATTTCGATGAGAAGCTGGTTCTTGTCGACGGCATCTCCGGGGGCGGCGTGGACGGCGGTGACGGTTCCTCGCGCCGGCGCTCGCAACTCGTTTTCCATCTTCATCGCTTCCAGCACGGCCAAGCCCTGATCTGCCTCCACGGTTTCGCCCTCGGTCACGAACAGATCCAAAACCAGCCCCGGCATCGGGGCCCGCACCTCGCCCCCGCCGGCCAGGGCCTCGTCCAGGCCGAATTCTTCCAGCAAAAGCGCACGTTCGTCCTTCACCTGCACCTCCGTCCGCCGCCCGTCGATCGTCACCTGCAGGGTGGCGTCGTCGGTTCTCTCCACGGCCACCGGCACGCTTCTCCCGTCGACGATCAGGGAGACGTAGCCCGTCCGCAAAATTTCGAAGGCGTGCTCTTTCGGTTCGCCGTCGACGCGCAGGCGCCCGTCCTCCAGGACGATGTCGTAGGTTCGGTCGCCAACGCGTGCCCGGAACGTTTCGGTACTCATGGGGGAAGGGGTAGCGGGTGGAGGAAGTGAACGCAGCCACGACAACGAAGATACAAAGACCGCGCGTAGATTCCAGGTTGATCCTCCACGAATCGGCCGGCTCGACCGCTCCCGCCGCCCGTGCCGAAGCTGCCTCGAAAACCGCAACACGGGCGGCGCGGGCGAATACGAGTTCCTCCCGGCTTCGCCCGGTTCGAACCGGTTGATGCTGCCGCCGGCTCTTCGCGCCGCGCCCGTCCCGCTGCCTCCCCGCCCGCCTCCGTTTCGCGCACCGAACGCGCCCTACACCGAACGCGCTTTATGCAGAGTCGAATCGAGCTGACGCCCTCCATTCTTCTGCGCGCCTACGCCAACGGGCTGTTCCCGATGGGGCACGACGGTGGCGCGGTGCACTGGTATTCGCCCGACCCCCGCGCGCTGCTCCCGCTTCCCGACGTTCACGTGCCGAGCAATCTGGACCGCCGCGTTCGCCGACGCGAGTTTCAGGTGACCAGCAACCGGGCTTTCGGCCGGGTCCTCCACGCCTGCGCCGACCGCGACCGAACCTGGATCACCGATCGCATCATCGATGCCTACACCGACCTGCACGAGCGCGGGTACGCTCACAGCGTGGAGGCCTGGACCCGGCCCGAGGAGGCGTCGCCCCCCGCGGGCCGCGCAGCCGGTCGGTCCGACGGAGGCGCCGACGGAGGCGCCCCGGCGCAGGAGGCCGAGCTCGCGGGCGGACTGTACGGAGTGATGATCGGGGGCGGCTTCTTCGGAGAGTCCATGTTCTTCAATGTGAGCAATGCCTCCAAGGTGACGCTCATTCACCTCGTCCGCCAGCTGCGGGCAGGAGGAGCCGTTCTTCTGGACACGCAGTACTCCAACCCGCATCTGGAGCAGTTCGGGGTGATCGAAATTCCGCGCGAACAATACCTGGCCCACCTGGCCGATGCGCTCACCGTCGACGCCACCTGGTGGCCGCTTGCCGACGCCGACGCTGCCGACCTGCAGACGCCCGTTGCTTCGCTGAACGCCCCCGGCCCGCACCCGCACGAAGTCTCGTCCCCATCCTCCACCGACGCTCCTTCCTAGGTCTTCGCCGGCTGATGCCTCGGTTCGGATGAATCCCCCGAGTGGGGGGCGGTTGCGGCAGGCAGGTCCTGCCTCCCGTGCTCGCCTCCGACTCCGCGTCGTCCTCCCCCGTTCGCTCCCCGGTGCACTTCCCGATGCGTTCCCCGGTGCATTCGCATCTGTTGGTTCTCCGCGATGCCTCTCTCCCGGTAATGCCTCGCTCCCAGTGATGCCTCTCTCCCCGCAATGACCTTCTCCTGGTGATGACCTGCCCTGCCTCGCCCCGCCCGGCTTCGCCCCACCCGGTTCTGCCCGTCCTGGCGGCCCTTGCGTTCACCGCCCTCCTCGTCGCCGCCTGCACGCCGGCCTCCGACGCGGAGCCGGACCGCTCCTCCCCCGCCCCGCCGTCGCCGACCGCCGAAGCCGACACGAGCGACGCCCGTCCGGTGCTTCCGGACAGCCTCCGTTCTCCGCCCGATGCCGCGACGCGGGCACGGTTCGATTCGATCATGCACCGGGCGCGCATCGATCGCCTGCGCAACGAGCCGCTCGGTGACGTCATCGCAGCCGTCGGTCGGCAGTTTTCTTCGGCGCCCTACCGGGCAGGCACCCTCGACGAGCCGCCCGAGGAAACCCTCGTCGTACACCTCGACGGCTTCGACTGCGTCACCTTCGTCGAAACGGCCCTGGCACTCGGGCGGGGCATCGCGCAGGGCGACACCTCCTACACCGGTTTTGCACAGCGCCTGGCCGGGTTGCGCTACCGCGGCGGGACGATCGGGTACTGCCAGCGGCTCCACTACTTCAGCGACTGGATCGATACGAACCGGCGGCGCGGCCGCCTCCGCACCGACCTGAACCTTCCCGGCCGGCGCGTCCTGCAGGAATCGGTCGATTTCATGAGTACCCACCGGTCGTCCTACTCCCGTCTGGCAGCGAGCGACAGCCTCTACCGGTGCATCCGCAACCGGGAGCGCACGCTCCAGGCCGGCCCCGGCGCCTCCCGGCCGTATGTGCCCCAAGACTCGATCCGCGTTGCCTATCCCTCCCTGCAGTCCGGAGACGTCATCGCCCTCATCACGTCCGTGGACGGGTTGTTCGTCACCCACACCGGCCTGGCGGTCGAACAGCCGGACGGCTCGTTCGGGCTGCTTCACGCCTCGACCACAGAGGGCGTCATGGTTTCGCCTGATATTCAACGGTATGTTCAACAGATCGATCATCAGATTGGTATTGTTGTGGCGCGTCCCGTCGCCGGACGTCATCTGAAGGGGTAACCGCCTGCCGGTGCGTCTTCCGGGTGCTCCCCCACCTGCCGTCTGAACCGCCGAACGCCTTCGTCGTCGCGCCCCCCCGTAGGATCGCTCGTTCCCCCGCAACGGCCGCCCCTTCGGCGGATGTCCCTCTGCGATCGGCAACCTCGAATTGGACCCGCTCCCTCTCATGCACGACATCCAGTGTCTCGGCGTCTACACCAGCGGAGGAGATGCCCCCGGCATGAACGCGTGTCTGCGGGCCACCGTGCGCACCGCGCTCGCCAACGACCTGGAGGTGGTCGGCATTCGCCGGGGATACGAGGGAATGATCGACGGCGACTTCGTGGAAATGGACCGCCGATCCGTTTCCAACATCGTCCAGACCGGAGGAACCATCCTCAAGAGCGCTCGCTCGACCGATTTCCTCACCGAAGAGGGCCGGACGCGGGCCGCCGACAACCTGGAGCGGTACGACGTCGACGGCCTCATCGCTATCGGCGGGGACGGGACGTTTCGGGGCGCCTCCAAGCTCAATGACGAGCACGGCATCCCGGTCGTCGGCTGCCCGGGGACGATCGACAACGATCTGTTCGGAACCGACACCACGATCGGGTACGACACCGCCCTCAACACGGCAATCGAAAACATCGACCGGATCCGCGACACCGCCGACGCGCACAACCGGCTGTTCTTGATCGAGGTGATGGGCCGCGACGCCGGGTTCATCGCTCTCAACTGCGGGATCGGGGGCGGTGCCGAGCTTATCCTCATCCCGGAGACGATCACGGAGATGGACATGATCAAGGAGCGAATCTTCTCGCTCATGTCCGCGCAGCGCCGCTCCACCATCGTGGTGGTGGCCGAAGGCGATGAGCTCGGCGGGGCCCGCGGCATCGAACAGGCCCTGCGGGAAGACCCGACTTTCGAGGACATCGATCTTCGCTCCACAATTCTGGGACACATTCAGCGCGGCGGAGCCCCCACCGCGGGCGACCGCGTGCTGGCCTCGCGCCTCGGCGTGGCGGCCGTCGAAGCGCTCCTCGACGGGCACACGGACGTGATGGTCGGGTTCGTCAACGGAGAAACCAAGCTGACGCCCCTCCGCAACGTGTACAGCCGGAAAAAGTCGATCGACTACGACCTGCTCAAGCTCACCCAAATCCTCAGCTGAGGGCCGGGGCGACCGCGCGCCATCCGCCGTACCGATCGGTGCCTCGCCTCCGCCCTCGCCACCGAGCCCCCGGTCCGGACGTTCTGCTGGCGGTTGTCCCGTCGTCGTCTCGCATCTGGAACCGCTCGCCCGCGACCTTCCCGAATCGGTTTCCGGCTCCCATCCCTTCCACGGCCTGCCCTGCGCACGGCCTGCACCCCCGCATCACGACTGCTGCACGACATGCCCAAACCTGCCATTGGGGAGGCCGACGGAAAGGCCGAAGATGTCGAACGCATGTTCGACACGATCGCCCCGCGCTACGACCTACTCAACCGCATCCTCAGCGCCGGGATCGACCAGTACTGGCGGTCTCGCGCCATCCGCCTGCTGTCGGACGAGCAGCCCGCGCGCGTCCTCGACGTCGCGACCGGCACGGCCGACGTTGCCCTCAAGGTCGAGCGCCTCCTCCACCCCCGAGAAGTGGTCGGGGTGGATCTCTCCGCCGAAATGCTTCGCTACGGCCGGAAGAAGATCCGCGACCTCGGCCTTTCTCCCCGCATCCGTCTCGTTCAGGGAGACGCGGCCGCGCTGCCCTTCGACGACGACACCTTCGACGCCGTCCTGGTCGCTTTCGGCGTCCGCAACTTCGAGGACCTGGTGGCCGGCCTCGAGGGCATGGGTCGGGTTCTGCGACCGGGCGGGGCGCTCGTGGTCCTGGAGTTCAGCCGCCCCCGCCGGTTTCCCGTCCGCGAGCTCTACAGCCTTTACTCCCACTACCTGCTTCCGCGCATCGGCGGGGCGCTCAGCCCCGACCAGTCGGCCTACGAATACCTTCCCGCCTCCGTAGCCGCCTTCCCGGACGGTCCCGACTTTCTCGAACGAATGCACACCGCCGGTTTCACCGACCTGCAATGGCAGCCGCTCACCTTCGGCATCGCGTCGCTGTACAAAGGACGCCTGGCGGACCGCTGACGCATCGCCCCTCGTGCTGAGAGATCCCCGTCGGTGCGTTGTCTTCGCAACGGTGGAGTCTCCGCAACGGTGGACACGGGGTCGCTGGACCCGTGAGCGCCGGGCATGGGGTGCCGGGCACGGTCCTCGTCTTCCGTTCCGTGCTGATCTACCGGGACCCGTGGAACGGGTGGCCCGCGTCGACGTCTCATGCGTCTTCTTCTCCGTTCACCGACCGCGGCCGCCCCACTGCGACCGACACTACTGCGACCGACGCCACTGCGACCGACACTACTGCGACCGACCCCCCGTGCCCGACACCGTCGAAGTCGCTCTCCCGGTTCCCGAGTTCGATCAGGATGCCCTTCTCGCAGACGTCAGCGGCTGGCCGTTGAACGGCGTCGTGCAGGAGGCCGACCGGGTACTCGTCTACGTACCGGCCTCGGCCTGGACGGACGACCGGCGGCGCTCTCTGGAAGCCTGGCTGGAGCAAAACGGGTACGAGCCGGCCGTCGACCTCCGGATTGTCCCTCCGCAAAACTGGAACGCCGTCTGGGAGGCGTCGATCGAACCGGTCTCCGTCGGGCCGTTTCTCGTCGTTCCTTCCTGGGCCGACCCGCCCCGCGAAGGGGAAGACGCCATTCTGCTGGAGATCGACCCCAAGATGAGTTTTGGGACCGGGCATCACGCCACGACCCGGTTGGCCCTGCAACACGTCGCCCGTGCCGTCGAACCGGGCGACCGCCTGCTCGACGTGGGTACGGGCACGGGCATCCTGTCGATTGCCGCCTGCCGCCTCGGTGCCGCTTCGGCCCTTGCCCTCGACATCGACGCGCGAGCCGTCGAGAATGCCCGGGAAAACGTCGCCCGCAACGGGGCGGAAGCGTGCGTCGAGGTCCGGCACGGCGTTCTGGCGGAGGTCGACGCGGACGGATTCGACGGGGTGGTCGTCAACATCACGATCGACGTCCTCCTGGATCTTCTCCCCGAGCTTCCCCCGCGTCTGCGCCCCGGGGCCCGGCTTATCGTGTCCGGCCTCTTCTCGCACGATCGCTCTCGCCTCATCGACGCCGCCGTCGAGCACGGCTTCTCCCTGCAGGCCGAAAACACTGAAGGCGGGTGGTGGGGCGGACGGTTTGTTCGATGAGGTCCAGGCAACCGTTCCCGTCCTCCTCGGCCTCCCCCCGGCCGATCTATTGTTAGTTTTTCGTGAAGTTATGGTATAATGCAATCAAATCGATGCAGGAGCCTCCCTTTTTATACGATATGTTCGTAGGGTACATCGTGCGCTAGGACATGTGCATATTCCTACCGAACAGTTGGCCCGTATCTTTTTCGCGTTCTCGTAGCCATGTCTGTGCTGCTCGAGCCGTCGCTTCTGATTTTTTCCCTTCCCATGCTTCTGGCCACGCTGGCCGGCGTGTTCGCCCTGCTCGGCCTGCTGGACATCGAGTTGTTCGATGCCGACCTCGATTTCGGAGCCGACGGCGAGATGGACGTCGATGCCGTCGTTGGAACGGCGGGAGCCGGATGGTTGCACTGGATCGGCTTCGGGCGGGTGCCCTTGTCGCTCTATCTCGTAATCGCGGGCTTCAGTTTCGGCTGGATCGGTCTGGTTCTGACCAGCGTGACCGGCGCAGCCGTTGCTTCCGTCGTCGGCAGCCCGATGACCTCAACCGTGATCCTCGCCGCCCCGGCCTTCGCCGCCGCCATCGGGTTTACCGGTACGCTCACCCGCCTGCTCCAGCCGCTGTTTCAAGACTACGGCCGGGCCGCCGATGCGCGGCACCTGGTCGGGCGCACCGGCGTCGTCTCCACGCGGGCCATTTCCGATCGCTTCGGAGGGGCGTCCATCTCCGTCCCCGGGCGCGGCCCGATCGAGGTGACGGCCCGAGCGACGAATCGTCATGCCTCTCACCTGGCGTACGGCGACCAGGTTGTGGTGTACGACTACGACGCCGAATCGAACGCCTACTACGTCGCTCCCTTTGACGATGTCGACACGTCCATCGTCCGGCCCTTCGCCTCCTAATTGCTCATTGCCGCGCGCCCCGGGCCGAATCGCTGCCCCCCGGCTTCCGCCGGTAGCAGCACCCGACGTCCCCGTTCACCTCTTCTCCTTTCTCCGCTCGAATCCCATGGGTATACCAACGACAACCCTTCTTCTCATCGGCGGGGTCGGACTTCTCGTCTTCGTGGTGGTTCTTCTCAGCCTCATGGGCAAGCTCTTCATCAAGGCCGAAGCCGGCGACGCGCTCGTGAAGACGGGCTTCGGAATGAGCGAGCCGCAGGTTGCCCTCAGTTCGGCGTTCGTGCTCCCGTTGCTTCACCGGATCGACACCCTCGACCTCACGGTCAAGACCGTCCGGATCGCCCGCCGAGAACACGAGAGCCTTTCCTGTGCCGACGGCATTCGTGCCGAGGTGGAGGTCGACTTCTACATCAAGATCAACGCGGTAGAGCAGGACATTCAGCATGTGGCGGCGACCATCGGATGCGACCGCGCCTCCGATATCGGCATCCTTCGCCAGCTGTTCGAGGCCAAATTTGCCGACGCGCTGAAAACGGCGGGGGCGAAGCTGGAGTTCGATCAGTTGTACCAGAACCGCCTGGCTTTCCGCGACGAGATTCTGAAGGCGCTCGGGCAGGAAGGCAACCAGGCCGTCGTGCTCAACGGCTACAAGTTGGACGACGTGGCAATTCAGTATCTCGAGCAGCTTCCCCTCGAGATGCACAACGAAGACAACGTTCTCGACGCTCGGGGGCGAAAAGAAATTGCCGAGCGGACCTCGCACGAAGCAGAAGCGGCCAACAAGCGGCTCCGGCAAAAAGAAGTTACCATCGCCGAGCAGGACCGGGAGGCCCGGGTGCGCCAGCTCGTCATCGCGCAGGACATCCGCGAAAAGGAAGCGCTGCAGGGACGCGAGATTCGCGAAGCCGAGGCAACGGAGAAGGCTCAAACCGAGAAGACCGTCGCCGAGCAGGAGCAGATCGCCGAGGAAGCGCGCATCGCGAAAGAACGACGGATTCGGGTTGCGGAAGAGGAGCGCGAGAAGGAGATCGAGACGGCCGAGATTCGTCGGCATCGCTCCGTGGAGTTGGCCGAGGAGGAGAGATCCGAGGAAATCGAGAGTGCCCAGATCCGGCGTGAACGGGCCGTTGCGCTCGCCAAAGAGTCGAAGCTCGAAGAACTGGAAATTGCTCGCATCCGTCGTGAGGCAGCCGAAGCCGAGGCCCAGAAGGCAAAGCTCCTGAAACTGGAGGAGACGGCGAAGCAGGAAGCCGAGTACGTCCATGCCGACGAGCAAAAGGAAACGGTTCGGGCCGTCGAGCAGGCCAACCGAAAGAGAAAGATCGAGGTGATCGAGGCCGAGATGGAAGCGGCCGTTGAACGAGAAGAGCGACAGGTCGCGGCGGATGTGCGAGCCTACGAAACCCGAACGATCGCTCAGGCCGAACTCGAAGCGGCCGAACTCGATGCGGAGGCAGCCGAAAAGAAAGCCCTCGCGACGGAAACGGTGGGGCTCGCCGAAGCAACCGTCCGGCAGGCAACCCTCGATGCGGAGAACACGATCAGTCAGCGGGTCATTCTGGGGAACACCCTCCGCGATCTCACGCCCCAGCTTCCGGACCTTGTGGAGCACATGATGAGACCCGTTGACAAGATCGAGGACATCCGCATCCTTCACGTCAATGGTCTGAACGGATCCGGCACAAACGGCATTTCGCCGGCGCGTGCGTCCGCGCCGGAGGACACGCACTCGATTGCCGGTGACGTTGTGAGCACCGTTCTCAACGTCGGCGTCATGATGCCGGTGATCCGCGAGATCATGAAAGGACTCCGAACGGACTCCGAAGCCGGCGATTTTCTCGCTTCCCTCCGCGACATCCCGGGCGGTGACGCCGTTCTGCATGCCCTCGGTTCGGACGATCCGGACGCTTCCCCCTCGGAAGCAGCCGAGACGCGACCGAGGCGCCCCACGGTGCCACGCGCAAACGGCCCGAAACGACGTTCTCCAGACGGCCCAACGGATGATCGGCCCGAATCCTGAACCGGGTCCTTGCTCCCCTTCCCGACCACCGGGTCCTCCTGCACCGGGCGTTCGCCGGGGGCCGGCGCCGGCCGGGTTAAAGCGCCTCCCGCCACGACGAACGGGAAGCGGCCTCTTCCGCCCTGGCCGGCACCGAAGCAGCGTCGTAGATCCCGTCCTCGGTGCTGATCCCCCCCGTCACCAGATCGGCCGGGGTGACGTCGAAGGTCGGGTTCCGGACGTGCAGCGCCCGGGTTCCGTCGTAGACGGCCCGCCGGTTCCCTTCTTCGGTGCGCGCCTCTTCGCCGGCCGCGATTTTGTCTGCGGCGCAGGCAGCGTAGAAGGGCACGTCTTCGCGGGCCGCCGCGAGAGCGGCACCGCGCGTTCCCGTCTTGTTGACGACGGCCCCCGAGGGGCGGACGGTGTCAGCCCCGACCAGAACGACGTCGACGTCTCCTTCCGCAAGGAGTGCCGCCACGGCGGCGTCGGTGCAAACGGTCACCTCCTCCAGGTCTTCAGCCAGCGTCTCGGCCACGTCGACGCCTTCGCGTGCAGGTCGCGACTCGGCAACCACCACCTCAGGCGCAGGGGTCGCCCGCAGCAGCGCTTCGAGAACGGTTCCGGAGCGGGAGAGCGTCAGCACGCGCTTCCCCGCCACCCGGTCGGCCGTTTGTTCGGCCGCACGCCGGTCGGCGTCGAGCGCCCGAGCGATGCCCGTGTGCGCAGCAGCCTCGACCGCAGCCGGTTCCAGTTCCGGCGCGCACGCGTCCATCACCCGATGGATCCGGTTGTGAACGGCCGCCATCGACGGACGGGCGGCCAGCAGACGGTCGGTGACGTCGACGAGGCGGCCCCGGGCCTGCTCCTCGCCGACGTGCTCGGTAACGGCAAGCGCCCCCGCTCGGTCTCGCAACACTTCCAGGGCGGCGGTTGACAGCGCCGCCGACCCGTGCGTTTCGTCGTCGGCAATCGATAGGATGGTGGGAGCTATGCGCCGGTAGGAGGTCCAGAGATCGGGAACGACCGGCCGGCGCAAAAGGGCCGTGGGAGCCACCCACTCGACCTCGTCGGTCTCCCCGTTCGTTTCGATCGATCGCGTCCGGGCGTCGAACAGAAACGGGTGCACCGTCCACGCCGTCTGGCGATCTTCGTCCGCCACCTCCAGCGGCGCTCCGCGTCGAACGAACCGAATCGCATCGCCGCCGAGGCCGGTCCCTTCTCGAATCTTGGTTCGGGCCGTTTCGGCCGGGTCTTCCGCCTCGACGAGACCGGCAACCGCGTCCCAGCGTCCTGGGTACGACCCCGCGTCGTCGCTTCGCTTGCGAAGAAGAACATCTCCTCGGTGACGAAGAAAGACCGTGACGACAGAAACGGATTCCATGAACGACGGCGAGGCGGTTCAGGGAGGATCTGCGGTCGGCGAGGTCAGGATCTCGTTTGCCCCGACACCGGTGTGGAAATGCCGGTTGGAAATGCCGGTTGGGGACGCCGGTTTGAGAGCCGTCCCTCGGTCGCTGCGGGCAGGAGAGCGGGAAGACGCCGGGCGCGTCCCCACAGAACTGCGGGAAAATCGCGGGGGAGGCAACCGAGTCGGGGAGGCAACCGAGTCGGGGAGGCGAGCAGGTCGGGGAGGCTAGCGGGTCGGGGCGGTGGCGTTGACCGCCTCCACGCGCTTGATCTTGGGGACCGACCGCTTCAAGGCCTGTTCGATGCCGGCGCGCAGGGTCATCGTGCTCATCGGGCAGGAGCCGCATGCCCCCAGCAGCTCCAGCTCGACGACATAGTCGGGCGTGATGTTGAGCAGGCGCACCGACCCCCCGTCCGCCATCAGGTAGGGGCGGATGGTGTCGAGGGCTTCTTCGATCCGGCTGCGGAGCTCCGGATCGGCGTTCGGATCGGCAGGCTCCTGTACGTCGTCGGAGGCAGCGCCGGAAGTGGGTTGGTCGGACATGTCGGTGGCTTGGGCTGGGTCGTACAGCGAAGTCGTACAGCGAAGTCGTACAGCGAAAGGGACGCGGGCGTACATGTGCACCCACGAGCATCGGGATGGTCGTACGAGCCGGCGGGCGAAAAGATCAGCAGAGACCTGTCCGCGCGCCGGAACCGGACCGATGGAAGGGGCGCCGCGAAGGGGTTAGCGATAGAGAATTTCGACTTTCTGCGTGGGGTCGTCCTGCGCGTTGCGGATGGCCACCTGTTCGACGACGCGGTCGGCCATCTCATTGAAGGCCTGCGCCGACTTCGAGTCGGGGTGGGACAGCACGACGGGGCGACCGTCGTCTCCTCCTTCCCGCACCTCCTGCTCGATCGGGATTTCGCCGAGAAACGGCACGTCGAGTTCGCGCGACAGGTTCTGCGCCCCGCCGCGGCCGAACAGATAGTACTTCCGGTCCGGTTGGTCGGGCGGGCTGAAGTAGGCCATGTTTTCGACGATCCCGACGGTGGGTACGTTCACGTTGTCGAACATCGTCTTGCCCTTGCGCACGTCCGCCAGCGCCACGTCCTGCGGGGTGGAGACGAGGATTGCCGCCGTGAGCGGGATCGTCTGCACAACCGTGAGTTGAACGTCGCCCGTTCCGGGAGGCAGATCCAGAATCATGTACTCGACGTCCCCCCAGTTCACGTCTCCCAGAAACTGGCGGACGGCCTTCGTCACCATCGGCCCTCGCCACACAACGGCCTTGTCGGGATCCACCATAAAGCCCATCGACAGCACCTTGATGCCGTGACTCTCGAGGGGTTCGATCTTCCGCTCATCGTTGACGCGAGGGCGCTCCCCCTCCATCCCCAGCATTTTGGGGACGGACGGGCCGTAGATGTCGGTGTCGACGAGGGCGACGCTGTACCCCTGTTCCTTCAGCGACATGGCGAGGTTAACGGCCACGGTGCTCTTTCCCACCCCGCCCTTGCCGCTGGCCACGGCGACGGTGTTCTGCACGCCCCCGTCGCCGCCCTGCTGGCGCTTCTCCCCTTCCTGATCGCCCACCATCACGTCGTCGCCCAGGGAGATCATTTCGCTGTCGACCTCGACGTCGACCTCCAGGTGGGGGTCGATTTCCTCGTGAAGGACGCGCTCGCACGCCTCCTCCACCTGGTTCGCAAAGGACGTGCCCGGCTCTTTCACCACGACGGTAAAGGAGACGCGGTCGTCCTCGACGGTGAGGTTCTTCACCATGTCGAGGCGCACGATGTCCTTGTCGCGCTTCGGGTCCTTGATCTTGCGGAGGGCTTGCAGGACGCCTTCTCGAGTCAGGGCCATGGGGAGCGGGAAAGAGGTTGGTGAGAAACGCCTGTCTGCCACCCGACGCCGCATTCATTGTTCCTCTTGCGGCCCGGCGGCGGCCTCCGGCGGCCGGGCTCCCGACCCGGATGCAGACCCGAATGCAGACCCGGATGCACGGCTCTCCGCTTCCGACGAGGGGTGCCGCACGGCCCGCATCGCCAGTCCGTAGCGGAGTTCGCGGGGGCTTACGTGCAGGCGGTCGGCCCCGACGTGCGCCATCACCCGGTCGAGCAGCATCACGCCGACCGGGAAGACGTCCGCCCGGCCGTCCATGGCGTTGGGATGCAGAGCGCGGATGGCGTCGACCGGCTGCTGCAGGAGCTGGTCGCGCCACCGCCGCACGGTGCGACGGGAGAGGACCCCGCCGGTCCGGCCGCTGCGGATCGGGTTGCGGGTCGGGATGCGGGTTGGGGTCGCAGGGTCGTTCTCGCCTCGGAGCAGGCCGGCGGTGCTGTCGGGCCCGGCATCGACGAGGGCGAGGGCGGTGGCCGTTCCGGCGGTTCCGATGAGGGTGGCGTCGGGCGCCGGCGGACGGCCGGCCGACGCCAGGGCGGCGTCGATGACGCGCTCGGCCTCGGTCACGGCGGCGGTCGAGGGCGGCTGCCCGTCCAGGCACCGTTCGGTGAGGCGGATGCAGCCGACGTCCAGGCTCACGCGATGGCGGATGGCGGCGGTGGGGTCGGCCGCGGCCGGTTCATGGCCGGCGATCAGTTCGGTGGACCCTCCGCCGACGTCAACCACAACCGCGTCTCCGTCCAGATCGCCGAACGGAGAACAGGCGGCGGCGAAGCTCCAGGTCGCCTCTTCGTCTCCAGACAGGATGTCGACGGTTACGCCCAGGTCCTGCCGAATGCGCCGGCATACGGCCGTGCGGTTGGCCGCATCGCGAAGTGCGCTGGTGCCGGCCGCCACCACGCGTTCGGCCCCCCAGGCACGGGCCGCCTCCACGTGCTGATGCAGGGCCGTAAGGAGCCGCTCCTGGGCGTTGCTCCCGATGCGGCCGGCCGCGTCGACACCTTCTCCGAGACGCACGAACCGCTCGGCGTCGCCGACCCGCCGCAGCTCTCGGCCCGTTTTCTCCACCACCAGAAGCTGGGCGGTGTTCGTTCCGATATCGATGGTCGCCAGACGCGTGGGCATGGGCACAGACATAACGTACAGACACGGGCGCAGGCACGCCGTCGAGGGGTCGGGGCCGGGGCGATGGGAGTGGGGGGAAGGGGCGGGTTACTGGACGCTCGGCGGAACCGGGTCGTCGAGCAGCAGCAGGGCGAGGAGGGCGCATCGGTCCAGCGTCGCATCGATCTCGATAAACTCGTGCTGGGCGTGCGCGCCGTCGCCGACGGCTCCGAGTCCGTCGAGTGTGGCGGTGAGGGGGCTGGTCAGGTTTCCATCCGAGGCACCGCCGGAGCGGCCTTCGGTGAGAGACAGGCCCAGGGCCTGCCCCAGTTGCCGAGCCCGGTTCCAGAGGCAGCGGTTTGCCGGCGTAGCCTCCATCGGGTCGCGATCCATCTCGCCGTGTACGTCGACGGTCAGGTCGGGCCGGCTGGCCTCGATGCTGCGGATGGCGGCATCGACGCGCCGGGCGTCCTCCACGGTGGGGACGCGGACGTCGACGGCGAGGCGTCCTTCGGGGCGGTCGCGGCGGGGGCGGCCGTCGATGGTGCCGACGTTGACGGTGACGCCGCGGCTCGGTTCGTTCAGGGAGTAGAGGTGCTGCACGAGGCGCGAGAGCTCCAGCACGACGGCATTGCCCACCTCGGTGCGGCGGGCGCGCACGACCAGCTCCAGGTCGCCCGTGCCCTTCCGCGTGGTTTTGATCTTGCCCTGCAGGCCCAGAGCGGGCTCCAGCACGTACGTGCGGTTGGCTCGGGCGGCCAGGCGTTCGATGTGCGGGCGCGACTCGAAGCTCCCAATTTCCTCATCGCTCGTCATCAAGACGACGGGCGTCACGGGCGGGTCGGCCCCGAGGCGGTGAAGGGTGCGGAGGGCGAAGACGATGGAGGCGAGTCCGGCCTTCATGTCGAAGATGCCGGGGCCGTGGAGCCGGCCGTTGGAGACGTGAACCGGCATGCGCTCGACGGTGCCGAGGTCCCACACCGTGTCGCCGTGTCCGAGAAGCAGTTGAACCGGGGCGGCGTGGGGGCGCTGGTGCGGCCGGGCGTACAGGCAGCCGCCGGTGTCCTGCCCGGGCAGGTGCGTGGTTTCGAAGCCGAGGTCGGCCAGGGCGTCCGCAATGAAGGCTTGCCAGTCGTGCTGCGCCGACGGGTGGGTGGAGGGAGATTCCATCTCCGCAAGGCGACGGACAAACTCGACGTAGGCGGAGCGGTGCGCGTGAACGACGCGCAGGACGGCCTCCGGCTCCACCGGAAGGTCGATGTCGAGCACATCGTTGGACAACTCAGGCGCCATCGGGGGTGCACCGTACCGTGGGGGACCGCGAGCGGGGTGGGCCGGTCGTGACCAGCATCCAGCCACAACCGGTCCTTACCCCGGGTGCACTTCCACGCCGAACACTTCTTTCAGGTCCAGGATGGAGAGGACTTCACGAAAGATGTCGGGGGGATCGATGAGGGTGACGGTCGTGCCGGATCGCTGCAGATCGTACATCGCCATCACCCCTTCGCTGTCGATGAGGCGAGCGTCGCGGCAGTCGATCCGAACCTCGCGGGCGTCGTCCGCGATGCGCTGCAGGTGACGCGCGGTCAGCAGATTGAAGTCTCGGTGCAGGCGGACGGTCAGGACATCTTCATTTCGGTGGTGCTCCATGTCAGTTCGTCTCCGATATGAGATTTGAGGGCGTGGGCCAAGTCCGAGTGGACGAGA
Source organism: uncultured Bacteroidota bacterium (assembly GCA_937127285.1). Lineage (GTDB taxonomy): Bacteria > Bacteroidota > Rhodothermia > Rhodothermales > Salinibacteraceae > CAKZLV01. The sequence continues at coordinate 4,904 of CAKZLV010000274.1, read as the reverse complement.
ATATCGTCCGGGTCGAGATCGATGAGGGGGCGCTGCAGGCGCAGGTAGTCGCGCTCTTGATGGAAGCGCGGCATGAGGCCGGCGAGGACGAACCCGGCGTCGCGCAGGCGGGTCGTCATGGCCGGGGTGTGCGGGTCGTCGATCGGGAGGTCGGCGTAGACGACGTTGATGCCTTCGTGATCGAGATCGTCGATCGTCTGCAGGGCCTGCTCGGCTACGTCGTCGCCGGCGGACTCGACCACGAGTTCGACGTTCTTGAACTGGTAGTTGATGCGGGCGTCGATGTCGGCCTCGCGCGGAAGCGCGCCGGCGATCGGTTCTCCTTCCGGGGACGGCCGGGTGACCTCGGCCCCGAGGGCGTGGTAGACGCGGCGAATCAAATCGGCATAGCACTCGGGCAGGTAGGCGGTGACGGTGTCGTAGGGCTCGAGCGGCGTGAAGTCGATAACGACCGACACGGGCTGGGACGTCTCCTTGCCGACGCCCTGAAAGCGCTCCTGGACGTGAAAGGCCAGCAGAAGCGCGCAGGATTCCATCCCGAAGTGCTGGTTGACCCGCTGGCTGATCGTGTGGATCGTGACGGCCTCGCCGAAGGCCCCTTTCAAGCCGCGGCTGCGGGACTCGTCGAGGAGCGCTTCGAGCATGCGCTTCATGAGTCCACGCCGCCGGTGATCGGGCTCGACGACCGCCTCGCCCACCTCACCGATCTCCGAGTCGGTGGATCGAAGGACGGCGAAGTACCCGACCGCCCGCCCCCGGTCGGTGCGCACCATAACGCCGAACTTGTCGTCTCCCTTCAGGGCGCGCTCGATGCGGTCCGGGTAGTACAGGTCCTCCTTTACGTAGCTGTAGCCGTACACCCGATAAATCAACTTCGCGATGTCTTCGACGTCGTCGGGCCCCACGAAGTGGAGCCGGTAGTCGATGTCGTCGGCCCCGCGGACCTCGTCGGGGGCGTCGGCCGGGTAGTGGTCGGCAATGTGTTCGGCTTCGATATGCTGAACGAGCCGAAACTCCTTTCCCTGCCACCCCTTGTTCAGAAACGCGAAGTCGTCGACGCAGTGGCGGATGATCTCGAACCCGGCCCCCTCGAAGTTGCCGTTCGCCAGGGCGTCGCTCCGGTCGTACGGGTGCCGATCGGGGTCGAACGGTTCCCCGCGCTCGCGGATGATGACCTCGGTCGTCGCCAGGTCGAACCGAAAGGTCAGATCGAACGTCGCCTCCTGCCCCGGAAAGGCGAACTGAACGACGTCGGTGACGAGTTCATCCACCGCCAGGGCCAGATGGAGCGCTTTCTGGCGCGCCAGGCCTGCGTTGAGCCCCCACTTGTAGGCGAAGTCGGTGGCGGGCCCGATGACGCCGGGATGGTTGCGCAGTTGTAGTTGGATATCCATTGGAAACGCTTCCGGTCCAAGATCGAGGGGAGGACGGCGGGCACCCGGCCCGTGACGCAACCCCGGTGCCGGGAGAACCGAAACCGTGTTTTCGGTTCGTTAATTGTGAATAAACAAACAAGGATCGGTTCTGCCGGTTCCCGCAATCTTCATGCGTCGCCGCCGGCCGGTGGGGAGGTCTCCTGCCCGCGGCCGGCGAGGCGGATGGCGGCCAGGGCCATGAAGCCCGGACCGATGCGCAAGGCGTCTTCGTCGATCGTAAACTGGGAGGTGTGGAGTCCGTGAACGATCCCTGCGTCTTTGTTGCCCACGCCCAGCGCATAAAACACGCCGGGGCGCGCGTTGGTGAAGTAGGCGAAGTCCTCTCCCGCATACCACGGATCCAGGTCCACCGTGCCTGTTTCTCCGACGTATTCTCGGGCGGCCGACTGCACGACCGAAGCGGCCGACGGGTCGTTGTGAACGGAGGGGTAGCCGACGCGGACGTCGACGTCGGCCTCCGCACCGTGAGCCTGCGCGGTTCGGCGCACCACCTGCCGGATCCGGTCGTGGGCCTCGGCCCGCCACTCATCGTCCATCGTACGGAACGTTCCCTCCAGATGGGCGGACGGCGGGATCACGTTCGTCGCCCCGTCGGCGACGAAGCGGCCGATGGTGAGGATGCTCGGCGTGCCTGGGGGGCTGTTCCGGCTCACAACCGTTTGCAACGCCGTTACGACGTGCGCAGCGGCCACGGTGGCGTCGGACGTCAATTCGTGGGGAGACGCCGCGTGCCCTCCCTCCCCGCGAACCGTGACGTGCACCTCATCCGCTGAGGCCATGAACGGACCGCCACGCACGCCGATGGCGCCGGCCGGCAGATCCGGCCGGACGTGCTGACCGAGCACGTAGTCCACGGCCGGCTCGTCTCCTCGCGCCTCCAGCACACCTTCCTCGATCATGAACGTGGCACCGCCGGGGATTTTCTCCTCCGTGGGCTGAAAGCAAAACCGAATCGTTCCCGGAACGCGACTCCGGATGTCGGCCAGAATCTGGGCCGTTCCCAGAAGCGATGCCGTATGAGCGTCGTGACCGCAGGCGTGCATGATGCCCTCGTTCTGCGACGCGAAGTCGAGGCCCGTTTCCTCCTGGATCGGAAGCGCATCGAGGTCCGCCCGCAGCAGCACGGTGCGGCCGGGCCGCCCCCCGGCGAGGGTGCCGAGCACGCCGGTTCCGTAAATCCCGGTTTCGACGCGGTCGAGGCCGATCTCGTGCAGGGCGTCGGCCACGAGCGCCGCGGTGTCGTGCTCGTTGCGGCTGAGTTCCGGATTCCGGTGAATTCGGCGACGAAGGTCGACGACGCGCGGATGCAGGTCTGCCGACCGGGAGCGAAGGGTGGAGAGAAGAGACATGGCGGTATCCGCAAGATCGGCAGGGTCGGCGAGATCGGCAGGGTCGGCAGAAGTCGGCGGGAGGTGCGAAAGGGGCCCAGACGCCGGAGAACGGGCAGCCAGGCGACCCGGCAGCCGGGCAACGAGCGGCTGGGCGGAGAGCGGCCGGGAGCGTCTCGGAATGCAGTCCCTCTGCGGTCTTCTTTCCCCCTTACAGGCGCACCACCTGGTGGCTGGAGGTATCCGTGGAGAGGACTTCGCGCAGGTCGTCCAGAAGCTCCCGGCTGTATTTGTTGAGAAAATAGAGCACGTTGACGGTTCGCTCCTGCAGGGCGCCGCCAGGCCGAAGGTTGGCATGTGCTTTTTCCAGCTGCGCCCGCACCTCGTCTTTCTGGCGTTTCTCCGCCTTTACGACCTTGTGCTTCAGCGCGTTCATCGCCTCGATCAGGCTTGCCCGCGTCGCCTCGGCGCTCTTGATCAGGGTGCGGTCGACCGCTTCCACGTCCGGCTTCAGGTCGTTGATCGATTCGTGGATGGGCTGCATCGCCTCCTGAAAGATCTCGTCAACGTCCACCTCCATCTCCCGAACGACGATCTCTTGAAAGAGGGCGTCGAGCGGGTCGCCGAACCGGCAGATCGACAGATCGAACTTGTCGAGCACCTTTTCCACTTTCGACTCAACGAGCGACACGCTGGCCCGCGGGTGGATCATCGGCATGTCCATCTCCGCCCACTCGTAGACGCCCCGATACTGGGCGAAGTAGGAGACCTCGCTGGGCCCTGCAACGTACGCGGCCGTCGGGAGAATCCGGTCCTGCATGAGGGGCCGCAGCACCACGTTCGGGCTAAAGGCCTCCGGGTCGTCGGCGAGGCGATCGAGCAGGTCGGCTTCGGAAAAGGTGCGTCCGTCCGTGCGGAGTTCGAACCGGCCGTCGCCGCGGAGATCGATCGGGTGGCGACCCGCGTCGTCGAGCAGAAACAGGTTGGTGGCGCGGGTTCGGACCTGCACGTGATAGCCGGCCTCGGCAAGCCGCCGGCCGGCCTGCTGCACCCGGGCCGACGACGTTTCGGGATCGGTGATCTCCCGGCGAAAGAGCGGGCGCGCCAGCGCCTTGAGCCGCCGGTCGTCCGGGTTGACGAGCACCAGGCCCGACCCGTCGAAAAGCGAGGTCAGAAGCCGCGCAAAGGCATCTTCGAGGGGCGTCCCGGCCGCGTAGGCGGCGCGGACCGGCTCCATGACGGCCGCTTTGAAGTCGGAGTCGGGAAGGGCGGCGTCGAGTTGCTCGAGGACGCGGCCGATCTGGTCGGCGAGCGGGAGGCGGCCGACGGCGCCGAGGTTCCCGTCGGCGGGCGCGTCGGCTTCTGCGTGACCGCTGTAGCGGAGGTCGACGAGCTCGTTGTGCCGGAGGACCTGCGTCCCCGCAATCTCGTCGAAGTCGTGATCCTCCCCTTCGACCCAGAAGACGGGAACGACCGGTTGCCCGGTGAGCTCCGCAAGGTCATCGGCCAGCTTCAGGGTCGTGATCGTCTTGTAGATCGTGTAGAGCGGTCCGGTAAAGAGCCCTACCTGCTGGCCGGTCACGACCGCGACGCTGTCGGGATCCCGGAGCGTCTCGATGTTGCGGCGCGTCGCCTCTCCGGCCCCCCACGAGGCATTCTGGGAGTGCAGCACCTCGGCCAGGACCGTCCGGTCGGCCGGGCGGTCGGCGGCGGCGTCGGCAGCCGCCTGCCGGTCGGCGGCGTCCGTCCAGTTGCCGGTGTAGGCATCGGCCACCGCCTCGAACCGGGTGCAGTAGTCGGCGAAGAGATCGGGGACGGCGCCCAATTGGTCGAACGAACAGCGGCGGACAGCAGGAAGGGTGTGCGGCATGGGGCGAGGGGGATGACGGATGAGACGAAGGGCCGAAGACCGGGCCGAGGACCGGACCGACCGTACCGTGCCGTACCCGGTGCGGTCGACACAGTTACGTGCGAATCGTGCAAAGGTCGCACCGCCCACCGCAGATGGAAGGAGGGCGGATCCCGTCGCCAGGCGATCGGAGCCGAAGGGGCGAGGAGGCCCGAAGCCGCGAACGCACCCATAGACCCCCCCCACAGAAAAAGCCCCAGGGAGTCTCCCTGAGGCTTGTGCGGCTGCGGC
>CAKZLV010000273.1 GCA_937127285.1 uncultured Bacteroidota bacterium | reverse complement strand
GCACCGCATCCTGCTGCGGCAGGACAACGCCGATCAGCGCCTGACCGAGCTCGGGCACAAGCTGGGCCTGGCCTCGCCGGAGCGCTACGAGCGCATGCAGGAGAAGCGCGAGGCCATCGATCGCACGCGCGAGGCGATGGAGAACACGAGCGTCGGCCCCGAAGACGTCAACGACTACCTGCAGTCCGTCGACACCTCGCCCATCGACCAGCCCGGGCCGATCATCGACCTCGCCAAACGCCCGCAGGTCGACATCGAGGATCTGCTTCGGCGTACGAGAACGTGGGAGGCGGTCGTGACCGAAGCGCCGGGCATGGTAAGCGCGCCGCGCCTCGTCGAGATCGACCTGAAGTACGAGGGCTACCTCGACCGCCAGCGGCAGATGGTCGAGAAGATGGAGGAAAAAGAGCGCTGGCCGATCCCCGACGGCTTCACCTACCACGAACTGGACAACGTCTCGAAGGAGGCCCGGGAGAAGCTTGCCAAGATCCGACCGGACAACCTGGGACAGGCCTCGCGCGTCAGCGGCGTGCGCGCCTCCGACGTGTCCGTGCTGATGGTGCTTCTGAAGAACCGGGGCGTTCAGCCGCTTCCGAAGGAGCGCCAGTTCGACGGCGCCAACGGCACCCGGTCGTTCGCCACCTCCGCTGCCGGCGGCGACGGCCGGCCGGCGGACGTTTCACGTGAAACAAGGGAGGCGGGCGCCCCGGCATAGCGGGCGTAGCGGTCTACGGAGGCCGACGGAGGCTCTCGAACCAGCGTGCAACCGCAGATGGATGGTTTCGACTGCGATCCGCTCGACGGCGTATCCGACGAGGATCGGAAGCGGCTGGAGGCGTTCCAATCGCTGCTTCTGCAGTTCAACCGGAAGGTGAACCTGATTTCCGCCGACAGCGAGTCGGCGTTCGAGGACGAGCACCTGCGGCACTGCCTGACGCTTCTCCACCGGCGGTTCCCCGACGGCGCACAGATCGTCGACTGGGGGACGGGCGGCGGACTCCCGGCGATCCCGCTCGCCATCACGAATCCGGAGGCGACCGTGTACGCGGTGGATTCCGTCGGGAAGAAGGTGCGGATGGTGCGGACGATGGCGCGGCGGCTGGGGCTGGAGAACTGCTTTCCCTGGCACGGGCGCGCCGAAGACTGGGAGGGGGAGGTGCACTACTCCGTCTCCCGCGCCACCGCGCCGCTCGCAGAGCTGTGGCGCTGGCACCGGCGCGTCGTCGTTCCGTGGCCCGGCGAACCCGATCTGCGCGATGCCGATGACTTCTGGACGCCGGGCCTTCTCTGCCTGAAGGGTGGGGATCTGACGGAGGAAACGGCGGATCTTCGGGATACCGATCCGGCCGTCTCCGTCGAAATCATCGAGCTCGGACCGCTTCTCGGGCGGGACGATCACTTCTGGGCGGAAAAGAAGCTCGTTGCCGTCACCCGAGACGCAGACGCTGCGCCGTGAGCGGTCTGCCGTCGCCAACCGATTCCCGGGCCTCCCGTGCCGGCCCGGTCTTCCTTCACAACCTGCTCCTGACGTGACCCGTTCGGTGGCCACCCTCGTCGGAACCCTCGCTGTCGCCTATCTCGCGATCGTCGTGCTGGCGTTTGCCTTTCAGGACTGGCTTCTCTTTCAGCCGTCATCTCGCCTGGTGGCGACGCCCGACCGGGCGGGGATGGACTACCAGACGGTGCATCTCGATACCGAAGACGGCGAAACGCTGCATGGGTGGTGGATTCCGGCCCGAGGCGGTGCGGAGTCGGCGCGGGGGACGATGCTCTTTTTCCACGGCAACGCCGGCAACATCTCCGGGCGGCTCGAGAGCGTCCAGCAGTTCCACTACCTCGGCCTCAACGTCCTGATTTTCGACTATCGCGGCTATGGGCAGAGCAGCGGGTCGCCCAGCGAGGACGGGCTGTACCGAGACGCCGATGCGGCGTGGCGGTACGTGACCGAGAAGCGCGGCGTCGAGTCCTCCGAGATTGTGCTCTTCGGCCGCTCGATGGGCGGGGGGCCGGCAACCTGGCTGGCGACGCGCACCGATCCGCGGGCGGTGATTCTCGAATCGGCTTTCACGAACGTGCCCGACGTGGCTGCCCACCATTATTCGTTCCTGCCGGTTCGGTACCTGGCGCGCATGCAGTTCGACAATCTCTCGCGCGTCGGTGACCTTGGCGCCCCGCTCCTCGTCATCCACAGCCGGGACGACCGGATCGTCCCCTTCGACCACGGCCGGCAGCTCTACGAAGCCGCCGCCGAGCCGAAGCACTTCCTCGACATCCGGGGCGGCCACAACGACGGGTTCCTCGTCTCGTCCGACCGCTACCTGCAGGCGATCGATGGGTTTTTGCGCGATTATTTGTGAGGGGGGCGTGTCCGGCGCGGAAGGGATGCCCATGTGGGCACATGATGTATCGTGCGCGTCTCCTGGCATCGTCCCCGATCACCGATGACATCCCGGTTTCGTTTTGTTGCGCGTGTGCCGTTAGGAAGACCGGGGAAATGTGTCTGATACACAAAGGCACATGATCACGGATTGGATCCATGCGGAAGCCAACGTATCGACGCAATTCGCTCCGGTTGAAGACGCACGACTACCGCCTTCCGCGATTCTACTTTGTGACGGTGGCTGCGTGGGGGCGGCGCTGTCTCTTCGGCGCGGTTGAACGCGGGCGAATGTATCCGAACGATGCCGGTCGCATCGTTGAAGAGGAATGGAGGCGAACGGCGGATCTTCGGCCGAATGTAGATCTCGACGCCTTCATCGTCATGCCGAACCATTTCCACGGGATCGTTCAGATCCTCCATCCGGTGGATGGGTCGAATCCCGAAATCCCCGCGCCCCGACGCTCCGTGAACCAGCGACGATTTGCTCGACCCATCCCGGGATCATTGTCGACGATTGTCGGGTCGATCAAGGCCGCCGCCACGCGCCGGATTCGTCGGTTGGATGGGCGGGAAGGGATCCGCGTGTGGCAGCGCGGCTTCGATGACCGAATCATTCGGAGTCGGGAGCATCTTGACGCCGTCCGTCGGTATATTCGGACGAATCCCCGGCGTTGGGCGGCCAGGACGAGGCGGCCGTGATTGGGGGGGGCCATGATGGGGGGCCATGATGGGGGAACAATGAGCGCAATGAGAGGGGCAC
>CAKZLV010000272.1 GCA_937127285.1 uncultured Bacteroidota bacterium | reverse complement strand
ACGCAGCTGGCTTCGCTCGGCTGACCTGTCGAATGGACGCCCCCTATCGAACCCCTTCCTCTGGGCCGACCAGTGTCCAATGACCAGTGTCCAATGACCAATCACAGCGGCTTCACCGCCTTCACCATCTCTTCGGCGGGGTCGTCGCTGTGGATGATGCGAAAGCTGAGCTTCTCGCAGACGCGCTGCATGGCGCGGTTTTGCCGCAGGATGTCGGCGGTGATTCGGTCGAGGCCTTCGTTCTCCCCCACCGTCACGAGGCGCCGCAGCAACTCTGTGCCGATGCCCTCGCCCTGGTAGTCGTCAATCACCAGCATGGCGAACTCGGCTTCGTCGCGGCCGGGCTGCTTCGTGAGACGGCCGACGCCAATGATGTCGCCGTCTTCGGTTTCGGCCACGAGCGCCATCTCGCGGTCGTAGTCAATGAAGCAGATGCGCGAGAGGCGTTCGTGGGCCACGCGCTGCTCCAGTTTCATGAGGCTGGCGTATCGCAGGTACACGCTCCGTTCGCCCAGCTTCTCGTGAAAGTCGACCAGCTTCGGCTCGTCCTCCGGGCGAATGGGGCGGACGGTCACCTCCTCTCCGCTCTTCATCGTATGGGGGCCGACGTACTGCCGCGGATAGGGCCGGATGGCGGGTTTCGGCAGATCGTCGTCGTCGACCGAGTGCGGGTGCAGGACGATGCGGGCGTCGAGAGCGAGAAGCCCTCGGTCGTCGATGCGCCCGTCATCGGCTTCGTCCCGCGGCAGCGCCAGCAGGGGGTTGACGTCGATCTCCTTGATGCGCGGCTGCTCGCTGACGAGCTGGCTGAAGCGCACCAGGAGCTTCTCCAGGGCGTCGAGGTCGACCGGCGACCGGCCGCGCACGCCCTTCAGCGCCTCGTAGATCTTCGTCTGCTCCATCATGCGGCGCGCCAGGGTCGTGTTGAGCGGCGGCAGGCCGAGGGCGCGGTCTTCGTAGACCTCAACGAGCTGCCCGCCGGAGCCGAAGAGGAGCACCGGGCCGAACTGTTCGTCGATGCTCGATCCGATGATAAGCTCGTAGCCGTCGCTCCCGTCGATCATCGGCTGGACGGTGACCCCGTCGAAGCCGTCGCCGGTCACGTTCTTCTCGATGGTGGCAACGGCGCGGCGGACGGCGTCGGCGCTTTCCAGGTTCAGCTTCACGCCCCCGACGTCGGTTTTGTGCGTGATGGACGTGGAGTGCAGTTTCACGACGACCGGGTAGCCGATCTCGTCGGCCGCGGCGACGGCCTCGTCGGGCGTCTCGGCGATACGGGTGTCGACGGTCGGGATGCCGTAGGCGGCGAGGAGCTTCTTCGAGGCGTACTCGGTAAGCAGGACGCGCCCGGCCTCGTGGGCGTCGTCGACGAGCTGCCCGGCGGCCTCGCGGTCGGGCAGCCCGTCCTCGTCCTTCGGAAGACTCGGCGTTTCGAAGAGCGCGCGCAGGTTGTAGCTGTAGCGCCACATGTTGTTGAAGGCGCGCGCGGCGGTGTCGGGGTAGGCAAACGTCGGCAGGCCGGCCTCGTTGAGGATGCTTTCGCCGGCGGCGGTGGCGTTGCCGCCCATCCAGGAGGCAAGAACCGGCTTGCGGTTGCCGCGGGCGTGGGGGCGCAGCAGTTCGGCCGTCTTGGTGGGTTCGGTCATCGCCTGCGGCGTCAGAACGACGAGCAGGCCGTCGCTCTCGTCGTCGTCGACCGCAACCTCGAGCGCTTCGGCGTAGCGCTCCGGATCGGCGTCGCCGAGGATATCGACCGGGTTGCCGTGGCTCCAGGCCTCCGGCAGAATGTCGTCGTACTGATCGAGGGTGTCGTCGGAGAGCGGCGTCAGCTCGCCGCCGCCCTCGATGAGCGCGTCGGTGGCCAGAACGCCCGGCCCGCCCGCATTCGTAAGGATCGTGAGGTTCGGGCCGTCCGGGCGCGGCTGCTTGCCCAGCACCTCGGCCATGTAGAAGAGACCGTTGATCGTCTCCACACGCAGCACACCTGTGCGCCGGAAGGCAGCATCGAGGACGGCGTCGGAGCCGGCCAGCGTGCCGGTGTGGGAGGCCGCCGCCTCGGCAGCGGCATCGGTGCGGCCGGCCTTGATGACAATGATCGGCTTGCTCTGCGCCACGTCCCGCGCCGCACTGAGGAACGAGCCGGCGTCGCCGATCGACTCCATGTAGAGGACAATCGAGTCGGTGTTGGGGTCGTCGCCGAGGTAGGTGATCACGTCTCCCCAGTCGACGTCGAGCATCGACCCGATGGAGACGAACGCGCTGAAGCCGACGTTCTCGCGAAAGCTCCAGTCCAGAATGGAGGTCAACAGCGCCCCGCTCTGGCTGACAAACGCAACGTTGCCCTCCTGGGCCATCGCTCCGGCGAAGGTGGCGTTCAGCCCGTTCGGGGGCGACATCACGCCCAGGCAGTTCGGCCCGACGATGCGCAGGTCGTAGTCTTTCGCAATCCGGGCGATCTCGCGCTCCAGTTCGCGCCCCTCGTCTCCAATCTCCCGGAAACCGGCCGAAATGATCACCACTCCTTGAATCCCCGCCTCACCGCACTGCTCGATGATCCTGGGAACCGTCGGTGCGGGCGTCGCAATCACGGCGAGATCGACGGGCTCGTCGATCGCCTCCACGTCGCCGTACGCCTGAATGCCGAGCACGCTGTCGCGGTTGGGATTGACGGGAAAGACGGTCCCGCCGAACGGGTTGCTGATCAGGTTCCAGAGAAGGGTCCGCCCCACGCTTCCGGCCTTCTCACTGGCACCGATGACGGCGATGTTCTTCGGACGGAAGATCGCGTCGAGCGGCTGGCGACCGGAGGCAACGAGGTCGTAGGACGGGTCGCTCGTCGGCATGTTGCCGGCCTGCGCCGAAGTAGAAGGATCGTCGGCCATAAGATCGAAAGGACGAATGCGGGAAGGGCGGTCGAACCGGGAAGCCGGCTCCCTATTGGAACGGAGAGGCGCACCCCGCCCGGGCAATCCGAACGGCATTCCGGGGGCTTCGGGGTGGGCTTTGGGCCGGGCTTCGGGACAACGAAAGTACCGCCCCCCTGTCGTCTTTTCAATCGCAACGCGGGGTCTTCCTCGTTTCTCAGGAAAGGGGCGGCGTCGAAGCCCTTCCACCCACTCACCGCGGAGGAGATCGGTGCCAGAATCTCGCGTCGCCCCCCGGTCCGGGAGCAAAGGTCTCCGTTGCCGTGCAGATCGCCGCCCCGGCGGGCAGCGGCCAGGCCCTTCAGGCGGGACGCCTCAGGCCGGGCGCTGCAAATACCGGGCGCTGCGAATGGTGGGCGCTGCGAATGGCGGCCCGCCCAACCCGTTGCCCCCGGGTGCCCCGGGTTCTCTTCGGCGACCGGCGAATCTGCGACGGCCGTGCTGCGCCGATGAACGCCCCCCTGGATATCTGTCGGTTCTGCGCGGTACCACATAAAACCGCAGAATGATGAACGAACGATCGGCGGTACATGATCGGCGGTGGAACGACGAGACGCAGTGTGCGAGGGACTGTCACGGGCCCCACGCTTCGTTCATCCGGACGCTTCTTCCTCGAACGCCGCTTCCTCTCTTCCATTACCCTCTTGCATCAACCTCTTTCGTTACCCTCTTCCACCAACGACGCACTCCACCATGACACTGGGAATGATTGGACTCGGCAAAATGGGCGCAAACATGGCCCGCCGCCTGCTGCGCAACGACCACGAGGTGGTCG
>CAKZLV010000271.1 GCA_937127285.1 uncultured Bacteroidota bacterium | reverse complement strand
TCCGATAACCGGCGTCGATGACTGGTGTCGATAACCGGTGTCGATCCGCCGATCCCGGGCCGACGCACGCTCCAGCCCTGCATCGGTCCGCCCGGTGCAAGGACCCACGTATCCGCTCCCACGCGCACCAGGAGGACGACCGGCGTCACCGCTTCGATCCAACCGACCGCCCCGCCGTTCTGCGTCGCACCGTTCCTCAACCATTCGGACCTGCTCGGACCTGCGCCTGCGCGCGCTCGGACGGTCATCGACGGCCCGCCGTCCGGCTGAATCCTCCCTCCGCATTCTGTTGAATCTGACCGTTCTCCGGACGGGGCATCCGTTCTTCGCAACGTCAAGATCGAAGCGGCTGTGTGCCTCCGGCTGCTCCGCCCACCCTGCACCGGGTGCGGCGGCACCCTGAGATGCGCTCCGCTTCCCCACAGGCACCCCGGCCGTCGGGCAACCGACTCGCCGACCCGTCGCCCCCAACCCCCGGCTCCCCGACGTCCTCGAACCGTCCCCATCGGTCCCTGCCGGCACCGTCCTCGGCGGAGCTGCTCTTGCTCGGACCGCCCATTCCGGTCTCCGCACCACGACCGGGTTCGCCCGGTCGCGCGACAGATCTCACCCCCACCTTTTGTTTCCACGGCACGCATCGAACTTGCACCCAATCGAATGAAGATCTCCACTCTTCAAGACAAGAAACTGGGCGAACTCCGGGACATTGCCCGCGACCTCGACCTGTCCGGCTACTCCAAACTTCGCAAACAGGATCTGATCTATCGGATTCTGGAGGCGCAGGCTGAAGGGGCGGCGACCGACCGACGAGAAAGCGCCGAGACCGCGGCCCCGGCGTCTCAAGATCGAGACGCCTCCCACCGCAACGGGACGTCCGATCCGGAGGCGAAAAACGTACCGAGCACGGGCGACGGCGAATCCGGGTCGGCCGATCGCGACCGCGCAGAGTCGCGTCGCACCTCGTCCCGGTCTCACGCCTCGCGTCGCGAGCAGCGCCTGTATGCGGACAAGCCCGACTACATGGCGGAGTACGACCCGGACGAAACCGAACTTCGGGGGATGATCGAGAAGGTCGGCCTTCTCGAGGTGTTGCCCGACGGCTACGGGTTCCTCCGATCCGACGAGTACAACTACGACTCCAGTCCGGACGACATCTACGTCTCGCCCTCGCAGATCAAGCGCTTCGGCCTGGAAGCGGCAGATACCGTCCGCGGCCGCGTGCGCCCGCCGAAAGAAGGCGAGAAGTTCTTCGCCCTCATCCAGGTCGACGAGATCAATGGACGCGAGCCGGGGGAGCGCGAGGAGCGGCGTAGCTTCGAGTACCTCACCCCCATCTTTCCCAACGAGCGTCTTACCCTCGAAACGCCGGACGAAACGGGGCTGGGGCCGCGCATTCTCGACCTGTTTGCCCCCATTGGGAAGGGGCAACGGGGGCTGATCGTGTCTCCTCCGAAAGCCGGGAAGACGGTCCTCCTGCAGAAGATCGCCCACGGCGTTACGACGAACCATCCCGATGCCCACCTGATCGTCCTGCTGATCGATGAGCGGCCGGAGGAGGTGACCGACATGGATCGGCAGGTGGACGGCGAGGTGATCGCCTCCACCTTCGACAAAGAGGCGGAGCGCCACGTGCAGGTGGCCGACACGGTGCTGAAAAAGGCCCGCCGCCTCGTCGAGGCCAACCAGGACGTGGTCGTTCTTCTCGACTCCATCACCCGCCTCGCCCGCGCCCACAACGCGGTGGCGCCGGCGCAGGGGCGCACGCTCTCCGGCGGCGTCGAGGCCGGCGCGCTGCGGGGGCCGAAGCGCTTCTTCGGTGCGGCGCGCAACATCGAGGAGGGCGGGTCGCTCACCATCATCGGAACGGCCCTCGTCGACACGGGCAGCAAGATGGACGAGGTCATCTTCGAAGAGTTTAAGGGGACGGGAAACATGGAGCTCGTCCTGAACCGCAAGATGGCCGACCGCCGCATCTATCCGGCCATCGATCTCATCACGTCGGGCACTCGCCGCGAGGAACTGCTCCTGCCGAAGCCCGAACGCAAGCGCGTGTGGGTGATGCGGAAAATTCTGGCCGACATGGATCCGATCGAAGCGATGGAATTCCTCCTCGACAAAATGGAGGGAACGGCCAGCAACGAGGAGTTTCTGGAGACGATGAACTCGTAACTGGAACTCGTAACTGCTCCGGCACCGGCCGGTCGGCACCGCCCCGCCGGCGACCGCCCATGACCGCCCATCGCCCGGGGAGAAGGCAGGACGTACCGGTCGTTTCGGAGGAGTTGCAGAGCAGGGGGCGGCGTTCGTACCCTACATTGTTCACAGGGTGCATCTCTCCGGAACTGCTTCTCGTCCATGTTCTCCCGACTCTCCTGCAGCCTCGCGTTCCTTCTCGTCCTTCTGGCCGGCGTTGCCGTCTCGCCGGCGTCGGCCCAGGAGGCCGATGACGAATCGAACGACCCGTTCGTCCGGCATCCCACCGTCAGCCCCGATGGGGAAGCCATCGCCTTCTCCCTGCAGGGCGACCTGTGGACGGTGCCCGCCGAGGGCGGCCGGGCCGTGCGCCTGACCGTCCACGAGGGCTACGACGGCCATCCGCTCTGGAGCCCGGACGGTCGCCGCCTCGCCTTTACGAGCGACCGTCGTGGCAACGACGACGTCTACACGATGTCGGCGGACGGCGGGGCGCCCACGCGTCTGACCTACCACTCGACCGATGACGTCGCGACGGGCGTGACGGCCGACGGCTCGATTCTCTTCAGCACGGAGCGGACCTACCAGCAGCCCGAATGGGAGTCGGAGGTGTACGCGGTACCGGCCGCCGGCGGCACGCCCGACCGGGTGCTCGATGCGCTCGGCGGAGAGGCGACGGCATCGCCGGACGGGCGCTTCATCGCCTTCCGCCGCGGCTCCAACGGTGCCGATCGGGTGGATTACCGGGGCCCCGCCAACCGCGACCTCTGGCTCTACGACACGCAGACCGGTACCTACCGGCAACTGACCACCTTCCCCGGCAACGACTACAACCCCGTCTGGGTCGGCCCGCGCGAACTGTACTTCCTGAGCGCGCGCAGCGGAACGTACAACGTCCACCGCCTCGCGATCAATGACAACGGCACGCCGGACGGATCCCCGGAAGCCGTCACGAGCATGTCGGGACCGGATATCCGCTCCTTTTCCGCCAGTGCGGACGGATCGGTGATCGCCTTCGAGCGGGGCGTCGAGGCCTACGTGATGGACGTGGCCGCCGGCGGGTCGCCCCGGACGCTCGACGTCGACGTGCCGTCGGATCAGCGGCGCCTGCCGGTCACCTACGAGACGTACTCCGGCAACGCACA
>CAKZLV010000270.1 GCA_937127285.1 uncultured Bacteroidota bacterium | reverse complement strand
AAGGCGCAGGGGCTATGAAGGCGCAGGGGCTATCCGGCCGGCGAGAACAGCTCTTCAATGCAGCGGTCGATGAACGCGTCCGGGTCGTCTTCAGGGGCCGGAGCGCCCTCCTCGCTCGTGCGAGCAAGCAAGTAGTCGCCCAGGTCGTCGATGTTTGTGAAGTTGGCGGACCGAACCTCTACCCCCTCCAGCGCGCAGCTCCCCAGCCAGCGAGTCGTCTTCGCACCGACGGAGACGTGGCCGCGCTGCATCTCTCGGACGGCGACGGCCGCCAGGGCGAGTTCGGCGTCGCTCGGGCTATCCAGAGAGAACGAGAAGCGAAAGGCCGTGCCGCTGGGAACGACCTCGTAGTCGAACTTGATGCCCTCGACGGGGCGTCCTCGGTCGCGGTCGATCCCGACGCCGTCTCGAATCTCCACCTCGCCGGCGTAGGTCTCCGGAATCAC
The DNA here is from genome assembly GCA_937127285.1 of uncultured Bacteroidota bacterium. Taxonomy (GTDB): domain Bacteria; phylum Bacteroidota; class Rhodothermia; order Rhodothermales; family Salinibacteraceae; genus CAKZLV01. The sequence continues at coordinate 961 of CAKZLV010000270.1, read as the reverse complement.
CTCCAGATCGGGAATCTGCACCTTGCCCGCCAGGATGGGACTTCCAAACAGCGTGCAGGTATGGCAGAGCGCTTCGAAGTCGCTCTCGTCAGCCGCGGTTGCATCTTTTCCTGCGTCAATCCATCCCGGGCTGGGGCAGTCCGGCGCGGTCGTCGCGTCCGGATCGTCCGGGTAGAGGAGGCAACTCGTCACTCCGGCAGCCGCCATCGCGGGCGTCTGGGCGAGCCGTTCGACGTGGCTTCGCAAAACGCCTTTCATGCTGCTTCCCGGTATGAACGGCTCTCCGTTCGGATGCCGGAGGACACCGGCATCGGTAAAGGATGTTGTGCAGATGCCTCCACCGACGTGAAGGGCACTGGTCATGCGAAGCCGTCCGGTAAACTCGACGCGGCGGGTCATGCCGAGCGTCCAGCGGTGTCGTGGCGTATCAGGCATAGATGGGCAGAAAAGAAATTGCGAAATGGAAGCAGGGAGGGTTCGTCGGCCGGAATTAGCCGTCGCGCTGGCTTACGTACTGGCAGTGCGTCGCGAAATGCTCGATGTATCGCCGCACCACGAGAAGGTGAGCGGTTCGCTCGTCGAAGGTTTCATGACGGATCGAGTCGGAATCCGCCGCCGACACGCCGCAGGCCTGGACGGCAGGATCGGCGAACTCGTCCTGAACGGACGACAGCTTCGAGAGCAGGGTCTCCCAGTAGTTCGCTCACATTTTCGCGGTGTTGTGCAGCGCACGAAATTGAGAGGTGCTCACTTCAAGAACACCGCTGGAGAGCTCATCCGTCGATTCAATATCATCTTTTGCCCGGTCGGCCAGGTCCTGATCGTGCAGGCGGAGCCACGCGCGAAAACGGGGTTCCGGCCGAGACCGTGTAGGTGAGACACTCATCAGATCGAGAATGGGAAGGCGATTGGCTGGGTGGCAAATGCATTGATCGCAGATACATCGATCCGGGACGGGTCC
>CAKZLV010000269.1 GCA_937127285.1 uncultured Bacteroidota bacterium | reverse complement strand
GTCCATGCGCTGCTGGATCGCCGCCCGGCTCGTCTCGGCCCCGTGAAAGCTGTAGACGTATTCGGTCGTCTTCGTGAGGCCGGCGGCGAAGTTGTTCACCATCCCGGCATGAGCGGACGTGTCCGTCCTTGCGAACTGCATCGGAGGGGCCGCCGGCGACCAGGCGTAGGCCGTCGCCAGCGTATCGGACGGCCGAATGCTCACCTCCTTCGGATACTCCTCCACAAAGTGCCGGATGCCGACGGCGATCCCGGCATTCGCGCCCGTCACCGCCATCCATCCCGGCGCCCGCGTGGCGTCCACCCGCCGCGTGGAGTCGGCCACGACCGACGCCCGAAATCCGTCGATGCGCTCCGTGGGGCTGGAATCGGGCTTCCGGCTGCTGGCCGGGGCGGGGCCGGTCTGCACGATCGACAGATGCGTGGCGGCGTCGAGCGGGTTCTCGTAGAACTGCACGGGTTCGGGGTCGGCCCAGTCGCCGGTCCGGTACGGGGCCGTCGTTCGAATGGGACCGTCGAGATCATACTGCAGATTCAATCCCGTACCGGCGATGCGGTCATTCGGCTGCGTCCACCGGGGATCGCCGGCGAGGCTGTCTTCATCGACGATGTCTTCGGTGCTCGTCGCGATGAGTGCGTGCTGCCCGTCCACCGGCGGATGCTGGTCGGGATCACCGGTGTACGTGATGGTGTGCAGAACGCGAATGGTGGACCGCCCGGCGTACGCGTGAAGGCGAAGCGTGAACGGGGAGGGGGGATGATCGTCCTCGTCGTAGAGGTAGCGCCCCTCCAGCCGCAGGATCGTGTGCAACGGCCCGGAGCCTTTCTCCTTGAACGTCTGCGTGATCACCGCCCGGGACGAGTCCGGCCCGTTCGGGTCGACGAGGTCCAGAAACGACCCCCGCCCGTCCGGTCCCCGGGCCACCCGGTCTTCCGGCCCGAACCCGTCGCCGTTTCGGTCGAGGTACACGGCATCCAGAAACCCGCTGCCGACCTGCCCGTCGTCCGCGTCGTTTTTCTCGATCCGAAGCCGCAGCGGTCCGGTCGTGATCTCGGACACCCCGCCCTCGCGCTGGCTGTTCGCGACGGTCAGCCGCTCCCCGGTGATGGGGGCGCGCCGAACGTCCGGACCGTACTCCAAGAGGTACTCCGAGCCCTCTCCGGTGAAGAAAAACACCCAGATCCACTTCACGCTGTCGTCGGCCGGCGCCCAGGAGGTGACCTCCGTCACCTGAGACGGAATCTCCTCGCCGGCCTCGTTCAGCAATCGGACATGATCCGGCGAGGCGAGCGCGCCCTGCGGGAAGGGAATCCCCACCGTCATCGGTGCTCCGGCCTGGTGCGCATCAACGGTGAGCGGAATTCGGTCGGCGGCCTGAACCGCCGCTCCGGAGCGTCCGGCGCTGCATCCCAGAAACAGGGTGGTGACGAGAAGAAGGGCGGCGGGGAGGCCACGGTCGAGCATGGATGAGAGCGAGGTCGTGCAAAAGAGCAGCCGGTGGTCGATGCAGTCCGGTTCGTTGTCCTGTTCTCCAAGAGGAGAGCCCCGAGGGCGGAGACGATCGGTTTCTCATCGATACGTAGCCTGACCCACCTCGGGCACCATCGGGAAAATCCGGCGGAGATCTTCCGGGCTCGGCTGATGGCCGTACTCGGTCACCTCGAAGGCCTCGGCGTGCTCCACCTGCTCCGCGCGCTCGGTGCCGTACTGCTCGATGAGCGCCTCCCGCACCCGGTCGTTCATCCCGGAGCGCTGGCGCATCCGCTCGCCCAGCCACGCACGGCGGGCGTCGGCCCCGTCGGGCACCTCCTCCGCGTATCCGCCGATCCACGGCAGCCACTCGTACATCTGCGATTCGTGGGCGTCTAGGGCGTCCACCTTCGTCTCGAACACCGCCCCGACGTCGACGGCGATGTCGGCCTGAAACGGATACGGCGTTTCGAAGCCGTCCTGCAGGTAGAGGAAGACCGGATTCGTCTCGGTCGGCTCTACCCGCGCCAGGACGTTCGGGACCTGCACCATGTAGGCCGCATCTCGCACGACCAACCCGGCGTTGCGGTGGTCGGGGTGGTAGTCGTTCGGGCGAAGTCCGA
>CAKZLV010000268.1 GCA_937127285.1 uncultured Bacteroidota bacterium | reverse complement strand
CCTGGTACATCGCCCAGGCGCGGGCAACGAGCCGATCGGGCGTGGCCCGTTCGCGATCCGTGTACCGGCGCAGCAGCGAGTCGGCGGCTGCCGGGCGGCCGGCCTGCCGGTAGAGAGACGCCAGGTCGGAAACGAAAGAGGCGCGGGAGGGGGTGTCCTGCAGAAGCGGCTCGTAGACGCCGATCGCCTTCTCGATGCGGCCTTCCTGCCGGTACAGCCGGGCCAGGTCCGTCCGGTGGGTGGTCACCCCCGGCTCCAGGTCGATCAAGGTCCGCAGCGTGCGGGCGATGCCGCCGGGGTCCTCCACCTCCCGGTACAGCGCGAGCATGGACCGGCGGATCTCGATCTCGCCATCCGTTGCGGTTTTCGCGAGGGACCGGTAGACCTCCAGCGCCTCGCGGTGCCGGTCCGCATCGGCCAGCGTGGCGGCGAGGCGGTGCTGTGCCCTCCGGTCTTCCGGGAAGCGGTCGGCCATGCGCCGGTACGTCGACAGCGCAGCCTCGATCTGCCCGTTTTCGCGCTGCAGGCGGGCCAACGCCGCGTGGTAGTGCGGGTTGGCGGGGGCGCGGTCGCGGGCCTTCTGCGCGTAGAACAGGGCCGATGAGAGGTCGGACGTCGTCGCGTGTGCCTCCGCAAGGGCCGACAGAATGGCGGCCTCGTTCGGGGCCTTCTCCAGGGCGCGCCGGTACAGGTCGATCGCGCCTTCCGTATCGCCGACGTAGGCCCGCGTCATGCCCCGCACGAACAGGCGCCGGGCCTCCGCCTCCCCACGGTTTGAGGCCGGGGCGGTGGACGGCTGCGTCTCGGCCGCGCCCTGCGCCCGAGCGGGCGAGGCCGTTGCACCGGCCAGCAGAAAGAGCAGTCCCCCTCCAAGGAGCAGTCCCCCGACGAGGCTGCCCGCGAGCCGGTACAGCGGCAACGGGCACCGAATCGCCGGGGAGGGGAACGGCGGACGGCCCTTGCCCGTGCGGCAGCGGACGACGGCCAGAATACGCGTCCACCGGCAGCAGAAACCCGGTCGGCAAGATCGAGGGTACGGCATGAGAGCGTCCAGTTTCGGGAGACCAGCGTTCAAGCGAAAGCGACGGGAGAGTCGCCCGTGCGGGGGCGATTCGGGGGCGATGCGGGAACGATGCACGGACGGAGGCGGCCGAGGAGCAGCGCGGCTTGCAGGCGCAAGACCCCCCGCGACGGCGTCCGGCGAAGAAGGCGGCGGCTTCGTCGGCTGCCGTCTCCCTCTTTTTCCCGGAACGCCCCGTCCAGACCGAGGGTCTCTCAACGGAGGGCCCGGTTCTCCGTTTCAAGGAAACGCAACATGGGGCAAAGTAATATCACAGCCATTTGATAATCATTTGCAATCGTCTATACATTTCGCTCGTGTGTGCGAGCGCAATGGGCTCGGATCCGGCTCCTCGCCGGTGCTGTGGACGCGGAGGAATCCCGAATGGGCCCTGCCGCGGCCGCCGATGCAAGAGGATCCGCCGTCGGCCCGATCGCACACACCGGCATTCCCTGACCGTCCCCCCCTGACCGTGCATCTTCGAGTGACCGGCCGAAACGCCTCGACCGGTCGTTTTCGCTACGACGAACCCTTTCTTCGCGACGAAACGGATCGACACCCATGGGCGAACACAACGTCAATCGTGAGGCCGACCCGGCAGTGCTCCGGGCCTTCACGCATCACCTTATGCAGGACGTTCGGGCTCTCGAACAGATGATCCAAGAGGATCTCTTCGAGCGAGACGTCCGCCGCGTGGGAGCGGAACAGGAGCTCTTCATGGTGGACGAGCGGGGAGAACCCTCTCCCATCATCGAAGAGGTCCTGGAGCGCAACACGGACGAGCGCATCGTCACCGAGCTGACGAAGTTCAACGTCGAGTTCAACATGGACCCGCTCGTCTACGGCGGGGACTGCTTCCGGCAGATGGAGAGAGCGACCGACGACCTGATTGACGAGGTGCGGTCGCTGGTGCACCCGTCCGATTCGGAAATCTGCATGACGGGCATTCTCCCGACGGCGCAGCTGTCCGACTTCGCGCTCGACTACATGACGGAGCGGCCCCGCTACTTCGCGCTCAACGACGCCATTTCGCGGCTGCGCGGTGGGCCCGGTCAATACCAGATCCGGGGAATCGACGAGCTGTTCGTGAAGCACGATTCCATCATGCTGGAGGGGTGCAACACCAGCTTTCAGACGCACTTCCAGGTGACGCCGGAGGAGTTCCCGCGCTTCTACAACATCGCGCAGATGGTGGCGGCGCCCTGCCTGGCGGCCGCGACCAACTCGCCGCTTCTCTTCGGCAAGCGGCTGTGGCGCGAGACGCGCATCGCGCTCTTCCAGCAGGCGGTCGACACGCGGTCGAGCAACCTGTACCTGCGGGAGATGAGCCCGCGCGTCCACTTCGGCAGCCAGTGGGTGGAGGAGTCGGTGACCGAGATCTTCAAAGAAGACATTTCTCGCTTCCGCGTCCTCCTCACCACGGAACTCGACGAGAACCCGGTCGAAGCCCTGCGGGCCGGCGACGTGCCCAGCCTCCAGGCCCTGCAGCTGCACAACGGAACCGTGTACCGGTGGAACCGGGCCTGCTACGGCATCACCGGCGACAAGCCCCACCTGCGCATCGAAAACCGGATCCTGCCCTCCGGCCCGACGGTGATCGACGAGATCGCGAATGCGGCCTTCTGGTACGGCCTGGTGGGCCAGCTCGCCGAAGAGTACGACTCCGTCTCGGAGGTGATGGACTTCGACGACGCCCGCCACAACTTCATCGCCGCCGCCCGCCACGGCCTGGCGTCGCAGTTTAGCTGGATCGACGGAACGAAACAGCCCGCCCACGAACTCATCACCGATCGGCTGCTGCCGAAGGCCGCCGACGGCCTCCGGCACGCCGGCGTGGAGGAGGACGACATCGACCGCTACCTCGGGATCATTCAAGACCGCGTCGTCTCCGGGCAGACCGGCAGCGAGTGGCAGTTGCAGTCGCTGGCGCGGATGAAAGGCGTCGGCACGCGCAGCGAGCGCCTGGGGGCCCTCACCCGTGCGATGGTGAAGCGGCAGCGCCGCGGCGAACCCGTCCACACCTGGGACCTGGCCGCGCTGGAGGAGGGCTACACGCCCTCCGAGATGAAAAATACCCACGTCGAAGACTACATGAGCACCGACCTCTTCACGGTTCACGAGGAGGAGTCGATCGAGTTCGTGGCCCGGCTGATGGACTGGCAGACCATCCGCCACGTGCTGGTCGAAGACGAGCACCACGGCCTCGTCGGCCTGGTGAGCCATCGGACGCTTCTGCGCCACCTCGCCGAGCGAGAGCAGGCTCCGAAGGGCGGCATCCCGGTCAAGCAAATTATGATCGAAGACCCGATCTCCGTCCCGCCCGACATGGCGACGCGCGAAGCCGTCCAACTGATGCGCAAGCATCAAATTGGGGCGCTGCCGGTGGTGCGCGAGGGGCAGCTCGTCGGGATCATCACCGAAAGCGACTTCATCGAGATCGCCGGCAATATTCTCGACGATACCCTCGGCATCGGAACGGAAGCGGACGACGAGCACGCTCCGGTCGAGCCGCTGCTCGACACGGACGAGGAGCGCGACGGCTGATGCCCTTGCCGTCACGGGCCCTCTTGCGTGCCTCGCGCGGGTCCTGCCGGCGTCTTGCGGGCGTTTTGCGGGGCTGGAAGATGGCGGCCTCGGGGTCCTGTGCGGGCCGGCCCGACCGCCGGGCACCCCGGAGGCTCCCCCGCGCCCATTCTGCCGCGCCCATTCTGCCGTGCCGGCTCCTCCGACGCCGATTCATCGTCCGCCTCTTGACGCTGGCAGGCAGAAGCCGTTCACTGTATATACGGTGTCCACCTCATACACGGTGTTCACCTCGTTGTGTACGACCGGCGGGGTGCATGCCTCACGGTGCAGACCCCGACCGCCGTCGCCGGGCCGCCGGTCCACAAACGCGCACTTGATTCTCGTGGGCGATTCTCATGGGCAGCGCAGGGGGCGACAGGAGACGGCCTGCGCCCCCGCACGGCACCGGCCGCCGGGCCCGGCGGATCCTGTCGGCCGTCGCTTCCGTGATGAACAGGCCGGCTTGACGAACAGGTCGGCCCTACGGTAGGGCCGGCGTGACGCACCCCCCGGCTGCTTTCACACGACTCGTTTCATCGACCATCCACCGACCGACCGCATGGCTGACCAGACCGAACGCCACATCAGCGGAACCATGGTTCGCATCGACCGCACCCTTTGCATCGGGTCCGGCAACTGCACGAACCTGGCTCCTGAAATCTTTGAAATTAAGGAAGATGCAATCGTTGACTTTCAGGACGAAACGCCCGATATCGACCGCGACCGCTTGATCGAGTCCGCCTCGGTCTGCCCCGTGGACGCACTTCTCGTCTTCGACGAAGACGGGGAGCAGATCGTCCCGGAGTAGGCGCCGAGCCAGGCGGCCCGGACGCGGCTCTCCGCCCCGGTCCCGAAACGCACCGGCCTCCCCGTCGTGCACGCGGCGCGGACGGCCGGTGCGGGTCCATATCGTTCGTTTCCCCATCGCCCCGTACCGACCCCGGTACCGGGGCGATGCTGTATCCCGTACCGCGGGATTCCCGTCTCGCGGGGTCCCCGCCTCGCGACCGCAGCCGGTGGGCTGCCGGTCGCATCGTTGTTTCCATCACCTGAGAGGTCGCCGTTCTCATGTCTGCAGAGGTTCAGCCTGTTTCGCCCGTCGAGGATACCGAAATCAACGAGCGGGCGGTCGCGCTCGAGTGGCAGGCCGCGACGGGGGCCGACAACTACCAGCTTCAGATCGCGCTCGACCCCGGCTTCGACGACCCGATCTTCGAAGGGCGAGTCGGAGACACGACGCGCTTTGCCGTCAGCGGTCTTCCCGGGCAGGAAGGCGTTCGGCTGTACTGGCGCGTGCGGCCCCGCATCGGCGAGACGTGGGAGGACTTCGGCCCGACGGCTTCGTTCGTGCTGACGGACTGGACGCCCGATGCCTCCCCCCTCGACCCGTCGAAGACAGACGGGGCGGAGGCGGCCGATGCGGCGGAGGCGGCTGCTCCTGCCGCCACCGCCCGGCAGTCGCTGGGCGCGCCGTCGATGCTGGCGGTGATGGTCGTGCTCGCCATCGCGTCCGTCGCCGGTCTCTACGTGCTGTCGGGTCCTTCCGCCTCCAGCGACCCGGCGCCGGAGGCCGCGTCGGCGCAGGTCCCAGAGCCCGACACCTCCGACCGCGATCTTCGCCGCTACCAGGTCGTGGACGAAGAGGCCGGCGTCTACCAGATTCCCATCGACAGCGCAATGAAGGACATCGTTCGGACCCGCGGCGGGGCGTGGCGATAACGATCGCCGTGCGCCGGGGAGCGGAAGGGCGCCCGGCACGCGGATCACCGAGCCTCCGTCTTCTCTCGGACCGGGGACGGAGGACAAACCCGGCGGGGACGCCCGGCGTCTGCCACACCCGCACCCGATACCCGCTACTCCCTCCGCCACCACGCGATGAGGGCACCGGTGGCGATTCCCAGGAGCAAGAGACCCAGATACCAGAGGGGCGAGGAGGGGGAGAGGTCCATGATGTCCGGATGTCTGTCGTGTCCGTGAAGGAGAAAGAGTCACCAGAGAGCCGGCAGAAGGAGGGATCAACCGGAACGAAAGGGTGGGGAAGGATCGACGAGGGACGGAAAAACGGGCGTCGCGGCGTCCGGTGCACGGCGATTCCGTACGAGGACCCCCGCGTACCGTTCGGGGCAAACGGCCGGTCGGGCAATCCTCGCCCGATTCTTGTTGCAGTTGTCTGTTGCAGCTTTGTGGTGCGGCGTCGTGTTTGCGGCTTCGTGTTGCGGCGCCCGCATGATCATTTTGTGATACGAGGGGGGATTGCACAACGAATCTGCGTTCCCTACCTTGCGAAATGTTCATAGGCCCCCATTCCCGTCGGGCCGTCCTCTGTCGGGCCGCTCTCCCTCGGCCGGACGAACGGATGAAGCGGCCAACTGGCGAATCCGCGCACCCGCAAAGTGGCGAACCCGCGATCCGGCGGACGGATGAGCGGGCGAGAGACGGTGGCCATGGTCCCGCAGCCCGACCGGTGTCTTTGCCGATCGGTTTCTTTGCAGGCGGCCCCGAAACGCGGAGAGGGTCATCGAACTGCTTCTTCCACGACGGTGGATGCCATGACGCATCGAACTGCCTCGACGTGCTGCCTCTGCCGCTGTGTACCCATCCCGCAACCCGCGACGCGGATCCTCTGCCTGGCCGTGCTTCTCGTGGGATGGATGGTGGGCCGCCCGTGCACGGCGCAGACGGCGGGAGCAGAGCCGACGGCGTTCCTCTCCGCCTCGCCGTCCGTTTCCGCATCGGCCTCGCCCGCCTTCGTCGGCAGGGCATCCTCCTCTGCGCTGCGTCGCGGTGACGGCCGGCGCGACGGCCCCGGTCGAGCAGTGGCCGTCGACCGCGCCGACGACGAGCCCTCCCGCGCCCGCCAGTGGCGCGACCGGCGGCAGAGCAAGCGGCAGACGATGCATCCGCCCCGGCCCGGATGGCTGGACCGAACCGGCCGCTTCATTCGGCGAACCCGGGGGGCCGTGCTGGGGGATCAGGTTCTTCTCGATCTTCCGGACATCGACCTCTACGGCATCCGGCCCGTCTTCGGCGGTCTGCCGGCCGGAGCGGGATTGTCGGCCGGGTTGAACTATCAGCCGCGCTTTCTGGACGGGACAAACCGCCATGCGTACGCCCAGGCCCTCTACAGTCTCAACGGATACTACGGCGGTGATGCCATTTACGGCGTCGAAGGGGACGACTACGTCCACTACGCCTACGCCCGCTATCACCACAAGCCGCAAGAGGATTTCTACGGAACGGGCCCGGACAGCCGGGAGGACGCCGAAGCCATCTACGGCGTGGACGAAGTCCTGGTCGGCGGTCTCTTCGGTCGGTCTCTGGGCGACAACCTGACGCTCGGCACGCACGCGTCCGTTCGGGCCGACCGCTTCGTGCAGGGGACGGCCGAGGGCGGCATGCCGCACGTGTCCGACCGCTTCCCGGAGGCGGCGGGAGTGGGGCGCGACGTCACCTACGTGATGATCGGGAGCTTTGTCGAGTACGACTCGCGAGACGTGCCGGGCGATCGCGCGTACGGGCAGCGCTTTGCCCCCACCGAAGACCGCCTGCGGCGCCTGTCGCTCGACGCGACGAGCGGTCTCTACCTTTCCTCCCAGATCACGCATCACCTCGACGCCGGCTACGACCGGTTCAGCTTCACCCGCTTCTCGATCGACCTGCAGGAGTACTTTTCGATCGACGAAGGAACGCACCACGGGGTGGCCCTGCGCCAGTTTGCGTCGTTCACGCACACATCGGGCGACCAGAAGGTCCCCTTCTACCGGCTGCAGTCCGTGGGAGGCTCGGAGTCGCTACGCGGGTACCCGACGGGACGGTTCCGCGACTACAACGTCCTGCTCACCAACGCCGAGGTGCGCTGCCAGGTGTGGCACTGGCTGGACATGGCCGTCTTTGGCGATGCCGGTCACGTCTTCCGCCGCTTCGACGACCTCGGCGCAGACACGATTCGGGGCAACGTCGGCGTCGGCTTTCGCCTGCGCACCGATGAGGGAACCGCTGCCCGCCTCGAGTTTGCCCGGGGAACGGAGGGGACGCGGATGACGCTGGAACTGGGTTCGCTTCTGTAGGCCGCCGGATCCTTCCTGCGGCGGCGTCTTTCCTTGGCGCCCCGAATCCCTGCGCACTCCCTTCTCGTCATGCCTCGTCATGCCCGATCCCTCGCTCTGATGGACGTGCGCTTTCTCGGCCTGGTGGTCGCCCTCGTACTGGTCGGGTGGATGGAGGCCGCCCCGGCGGCCACCGCTCAGCGCTTTTATCCGGACGACCCAATCTGGGAAGATCCGGATCGCATGGACATGCCGGCCCCTGAAGCCCACGGCGTGCCGGACGGGCCCGATCCGATCGGCATTTTGGCGAGCGTCTTCGGGCAGGCGGGCAACCACACCGGCCCGGCCGTGAATGTCAACACGGTAGAGGGCGTCCCGAACTCGTCGTGGTACACGAACCGGCACTACCACGACCGCCTCTCTCTCGACGCCCTGGCACGCGGCCCGAACACGCGCCGCCCCCCCGACACGTCGGCCGCCTGGACCGTCCTTCGCGTCGACGAAGCCAACGGCCTGCCGCACGCCGTGGTGCGCGACGGGGCGGACCGTACCTACCGCCTCTGGGTGGATCACCGGCGCCATCCGGAACTTGCCACCGGGGCGGCCATGATTGGCAGTCGCCTGCTGCACGCCCTGGGGTACAACGTCCCCGAGCACTGGCTGATGCGCATCCGGCCGAACCGGCTCACGGCGGCGGCCGACACGGTGGTGCAAACCGGGACGGTGCGCAAACAGATCTTTGGAGAGGCACGGGCCGACTCGACCGGGCGCTTTCGGGTGCTGCTCACGCGCCTCCCCGGTGCCGTGCGGCGCATCGGCCCGTTTGCCTTCCACGGAACGCGGCCCGACGACGCCAACGACATCTTTCCGCACGAAGCCCGCCGGGAGCTTCGCGGACTGCGGGTTGCGGCCGCCTGGATCAACCACAGCAAGATTCATCCGTCACGCACAATGGACGTCCTGGTGACGGAGGACGACCGGAAGTTCGTCCGGCATTACCTGACCCGCCTCACCACGGTCCTGGGCAGCGGCGGGGCGCGCCCGAAGCGAAAATGGTCGGGGCACGAACACATCCTGGAGATCCGCGCCGTCCTGACGCGGATGGGGACGCTGGGCCTGAGTGGAGGGGGGTGGATGGAGGCCACTGCCCCCGACCTGCGGGGCGTCGGGCACATCGAGTCGGAGCAGTTCCGCCCCGGCGCCTGGCGGCCCGAGGCCCCCAACCCGGCCTTCGAGCGGTGCGACTCGACGGACGCCTTCTGGGCGGCCCGGCAGATCGCCGCATTCACCGCCGCGGAGATTCGAGCCGTCGTCGAGACGGCCGAGTACTCGAATCCGCAGACGACGGACTACCTGGTTCGCACCCTCCGGGAGCGGCAGCGGGCGATTGCACGGGCCTACTTGGGGTACGGCGGCGGGATCGATCGCTTCGCGGTGCAGGGCGACAGCCTGCGGTTCGTCGACCTTTTGGCGCGGCACGACCTGGCGCCGGCCGCCACCTCGCGAACGGTGACGTGGCACGTGTTCGACAACGAGGCTGATCGGGTGCGCCGGCGCCTGCGCCGGGTCCGGTCGCCCCGCGAAGCGCTCCGGCTCCCGTCCGCCTCCCCGCCGTTCCTCCGGGCGGTCATCGAAACCCCGGGGCAAGGAACCACCGCCGTCTACCTCCGGCGACAGAACGAGGGGCGCTACGCGGTCGTCGGGCGAGAACTGGAGCCGCAGCGGCGCCCACCCCTCATCCAGGCACGGGAATAGTCCGGCTGCCGGCACCCGGTCGACGCACGTCCCGGCGGACGGTACGGGGCCGCTACGGGGCCGCTACGGGGCCGGAGGCTCCTCCCACTCCCGAAACCGGTCGAGCTCGTTGCGGACGGATTCAACCACGGAGGTGATCACGGCAACGTCGTCCACGAACCCGATTCCGGCCAGCACATCGGGGACGACGTCGAACGGCAGGACGAAATAGAGAAGGGCCGCGGCCATCAGCACGAGCGGGGTCCAGGGAACGCGTCGGTACGAGTCCTGCGCCCACGCCACCAGCAGCCGCATGACCGTCTGAAGGTCGTCCCACACGGCGTCCATCGCCGAGGCGTTGCCCGCCAGCCGGTCGTAGGCGTCTCGGACGAGCAGCAGCACGCGAAACCGGCGCCGAAGCACGATCTGAGCCGCCTCGGACAGCGTCGCCACCAGACCGTCGCCCGACTCGGGGCGGGACAGAGAGGACGGACGGGAAGACCGGGACGGAGGTCCGGGAGAGGAAGGCATGAGAAGACAGAAGCGGCTGGAGGAACAGTCAACGCACCGTCCTCGATCCTAACAGGCGGAGGGGCCGAAATCAACTTCCCGGCGGTTCGGTCGGGGATCCGGCGCCGCCCGTCCATGAACGACCCCGATCAACCGCTCTCACCGATCGCCTCCCCATCCGCCGCCCGCGATGACCCCGCGTGTGCTGTGACGTTCATCCCTCATCGACATGGCCGTGAGAACAGCCCGATTTCGGTTTTACGGTTGCCTGACGGATCTTCTGCGCCCACCGGACGCAGGCGGAGACCACGCATCGATTCCCGGCCGGCGGTACGCGTTCCGGGGCACGCCATCGGTGAAAAATGCCATCGAGGCTCAGGGAGTCCCGCATCCCGAGGTCGATTTGATACTTGTGGACGGCTCGCCGGTCGGTTTGGACGCCCCCATCGACGGAGGGGAACGCGTCGGCGTCTACCCCTTCGCCCGCTCGCTCGGCCGCCCGGACGGGGCGCTGCGCCCATCGCCTCCCGACCCGCCCCGGTTCGTGTGCGACGTCCACCTCGGCCGCCTGGCCCGCTTCCTGCGAATGATCGGAAGAGACGTGCGCTACGCCACCGACGCCGGCGACGCCGCTCTCGCCCGCGTCTCGGATGCGGAGAACCGCATCCTCTTAACGCGCGACCGGGAACTGCTCAACCGAAGCCGCGTGACGCACGGCGCATTCGTGCGGGCGCAAGACCCGGATCGCCGACGGGTGGAAACGGTTGCTCGCTTCAACCTGGACGCGTACGTCGATCCGTTTACGCGGTGCTTGAACTGCAACACGCTTCTAGAACCGGTGCGCCCCGAGCGGGTGGCCGACGACCTGCCGGACCGGGTGCGACGCGCGCACGACTCGTTTTACCGGTGCCGGTCCTGCGATCGGACCTTCTGGGAGGGAAGCCACGTCGACCGAATGCGTGACGAGATCCGGTCGGTGCTTTGCCGAGCCTCGAACGGCTGACGCAGACGTCGCCCGGCCCGGATCCGCGGACGCGGCCCGACCGGTGCCCTTGCTTTCACGATGGATCGAGTGCCGTGCGAACCCACCTGACGACCTCTCCCGACGAAGCCGCCTCCTACATCCGCCGTGGGCGGATCGTAGCGTTTCCGACCGAAACCGTGTACGGACTCGGGGCGGACGCCCGCCGGGTCGCGGCGGTGCGGTCCATCTTCGACGCCAAAGGTCGTCCTTCCGACAACCCCCTCATCGTCCACATCGCGGACCCGGCCCAGGCCGCCGAACTGGCCGCCTGCATTCCGCCGGCCGCGCGGACGCTCATGGACGCGTTCTGGCCCGGGCCCCTAACCGTCATTCTCCCGAAATCCGACGCCGTCCCGTCCCTCGTCACGGCTGGCCTTGACACGGTGGGGGTGCGGTGCCCGGGTCATGCCGTGGCGACCGCGTTTCTGCGGTCCTGCCAAGCGCCCGTGGCCGCCCCGTCGGCGAACCGCTCCGGACGGCCGAGCCCGACGACCTGGGAGGCCGTTCGCGAAGACCTCGGGGGCCGAATCCCCTGCATCTTGAAAGGGGGGCGCACGGAGGCGGGCCTGGAGTCGACCGTGGTTGATTGCACCGAGGCCGTCCCGGTCGTTCTGCGGCCCGGGGCCATCCCGGAGGAGGCCCTCGCCGATGCCCTGCCGGAGATCGGGGTCGAGCCGCCCGGTGGCGACGCTGCGGCCAAGAGTCCGGGGACGCGCCACCGGCACTACGCGCCGCGGGCCAGGGTGACCCTCGTCGCCGAGCCGGGCGAGGCCGTGGCGTCCGCGGATGCAGCATACATTGGATTGCGGGCACCGGACGAGCCGGAGTCGTTTGCCACCGTCCGCATCGCTCCGTCCGTCGAGGCCTACGCGCACGACCTCTTTCATTTCTTCCGGGCGTGCGACCGCGAGGAGGCCGCGGTCATCTGCGCGCAGCTCGTCCCCGAAGACGGCCTCGGACGCGCACTCAACGATCGCCTCCGCCGCGCCGCTGCGGGATGAGTGGGGCGGGGGCGCGGAGGTGTGGACGTGTGGGGGTGTGGACGTGTGGACGTGTGGGAGTGTGGACGTGTGGGAGTGTGGACGTGTGGGGGGGACGCTTCGGACGCGTGGGAGATCGGGCATTGGACCGAATCCCGAATACCCAGTACCCAATACCCAGTACCCAATACCCAGCAACCAGTCTTACATCCCGCGGGTGGTGCGGATGGCCCAGCGGGCGATGGGGGGCAGCAGCCGGAAGGTCTGCACGAGGAGGGAGGCGCTGCGGGGGTGAAAGGCGGCGCGGTGGGCCCACCGCCCCACCCGCAAGCGGGTGGAAAAGGTTTCTTCCCACCGCCGTATGTACCGCTTCCGGAACGCCTCGGCCGAGGCCTGCCGCCGAAGAAACGCGTCGGCTGGATCGACGACGAGGTCGGCGGCAGAGAGGGCCATGGCCATTCCGTCTCCGCAGAGCGGCGCAATCATCTGGGCGGTGTCTCCGATCATGCACACGCCGCCGGCGAAGCAGCCCTTGCGTTGGAGAGAGACCTGGCTGACGGCTTCGAAGCGGTCGGACACGCGCGTCGTGCCCGCCAGCCGGTCGGCCAGGGCGGGGTTCTGGGCCTGCGCCCGCTCCATCATCGCCTCCGGCGACCCGCCGGCTGCCTGCAGGGCCTCGGTCGTGCCGATCCAGCACACGTTCATGCGGCCCGCCTCCACGTGCGAGCACCCGCAATAGCCGCCCTCAAAGCCGTGAAGCTCAATCGTGTTCGGCACGTCGGCGCCGGCGAAATGCGCCTTGAACGCGACCAGCGAGGACGAATGGAGGCAGTCGCGGTCGAGCGTCCGGTCGAGCGTTCCGCGCTTTCCGTAGGCACCCAGGACGAGCCGACCCTCGAACGTCTGATCGCCCGCGGAGACGACGAACCCGTCCTCCAGCGACCCCCGAACGTCGGTTACCCGCGACCGGGTGCGGCCGTCGACGCCCGCCGCCTGTGCCTGCTCAAACAGCATTTCGTCGAGCCGGTAGCGGCTGAGCCCGAGCGCGGTGCCGGGAAGGGACGAACCGGCCTCCGTTCCGTTGGGGGCGGTGAAGCGGGCCTCGGTAATCGGGTGGGCGCCGGCGGCGCGCACGGCGTCGAGCACGCCGAGGCGCTGAAAGGACGACTGGGATTCCGGGGACAGGAACTCCCCGCAGAGCTTGTGCGACGGGTACGCGGACTTCTCCAGCAGGAGCACGGCGTGGCCGCGCTCGGCGAGTTGGAGGGAGGCGCTGCAGCCGGCCAGTCCGCCCCCAATGACGATGGCGTCGTAGGGCATGAGGGGGTACACAGGTGTCGAGGTGAGAAAAGCATGCGGTCATCCCCGCGCGAGGGCATCCCCGCGCGAGGGCCGGGAGGAGAGATCGGAGGTCGACCCCGTCCGATCCCTCTCCACGTCACTTCGGTCGCGGTGTGCCCCCGGCCCGGCCGGGGGGAGCAGGGATTACCGATTTGTAGGATTGTTCGGGTGCGCAGGGGCGTCCGCCCCGGTAACTGCCCCGGTAATCGACCCGGCAGCCGACCCGGCAGCCGTCCCGGCATCCGGGGGAGCGGGGGCGGCCTCGCCGAGGGTGTCGAGCGTCCATCGGAAGGCCCAGTGCCACCGAATGCGCACCGGGGCGAGATCGTGGGCTGCAGCCAGATCCTGGAGGTCTCTCCGCCGGAAGCCCCGCCGCACCGAGGCCGGCGCATCGTGGCGGTACATGGGCGACACCGGAAGCAGGCGGGTTAGGGCCACGATTCCGGCGTAGGCGAGCGGGTGGCGGTGGAGGTCGTTGATGAGAAGGCCGAGCCGGCTCACCCGCCTCATCTCCCGGAGAACGCACCGGAGCCCATCTCCGAAAAAGTGGTGGAGAAAGAGAGAGGCATGGGCGACGTCCACGCTCGCGTCGGCCAGGGACAGCGCACGCGCATCTGCCACCTCCACCGACGCCCGGTCGCGAAGCGAAGAGGGGAGCAACCGGTCGAGGCTTGCGCGGGCGTACCGCGCCGTCCGCTCGTTGGCATCGACGCCGACGACCTCGGCCCGGCACCCGAAGCGGGCGCCCCGGCGCACGATCCGGGCGACGAAAGCCCCGTCGCCGGTGCCCAGATCCAGGATCCGGCACCGCGCCCGCTGACGAAGAAGGGGGTCGAGTACGGCATGGGTGGCCCGGTATCCGCCGAGCAGCCGGTTCGTCCACCGAAGGTTCTCCAGCGCCCCGGTCAACCGCTCATCGGTGATGTCGAAGTCGTCCATCCATTCGTCGACGTCGACGCGGGCGCGGAGGTCAGGGACAAGCATGAGACGGGAACGAAGGAAAGGCGGAGAGGGGCGCGGGTGGTGCGACGCGCGCGGCTGTGTACAGAGGGGCGGAACCGGAGAGGCGGCCTCCCGGCGGAGAGCCGTTTGCGTGTTCGTTCACCCGGTGGCACAGGGAGGCGGCTCGCCGTGCGGGTGTGCGGGAGCGGCGCAGTGGGACGGATGGGGGGAGGCGCGAGTTCGGAGCAGGATGAATTCGGAGCAGGATGAACGGTGTCGCAAACAGTCGCACGACGCCACGACCGGAAAGGTCCGCCGGGGGGTGTTCGGGCCGGAAGGCGGAAACGCGTCCCGGTGTGGTGCGTGTAGCAGACGGCCGCCTCGCTCGGGTTGGCCTCTCGTCACCACCTCTTGTTCGTTTGCTGCAGACCTCGGTGCACCCATGAAAAAGATTTACACCCGGACCGGCGACGACGGGACGACCTCGTTGTTTGGAGGAGAGCGCGTTGGAAAGGGAAATGCACGAATCGACGCCTACGGGACGGTGGATGAGGCCAACTCGTTCGTCGGCATGGCGCTGGCGCACCTCGACGGCGAGCCGGGGGCCGATCGGCTCGATCCCGTCCTCGGCGACATCCAGGACGAGCTGTTCATCGTCGGGGCCGACCTCGCCACCCCGATGGACGCCAAGCCGGTCGTTCCCCGGGTGGAGGAAGCGCACGTCACGGCGGTCGAAACGCGAATCGACACGTTCGACGCCGACCTGGACCCGCTGAAGACCTTCGTGCTCCCAGGAGGCACTCCGGCAGCGGCCACGCTCCATACCGCCCGAACCGTGTGCCGGCGTGCCGAACGCCTGGTCGTGGAAGCGCGCACGTCAACTCCCGTGAACGACCAGGCCATCATCTACTTGAATCGGCTCTCGGATCTTCTCTTCGTGCTTGCCCGCTGGGCGAACCGCCAGGCCGGCGTACGAGAAGATCCGTGGACGGCCCCCGCCGAAAACAGCGGCGCCGACTCCTCTGCCGATACCGCGGATACCGCGCCGTCGTCGCAGGAGGCCGATCGCGCCTAATTTCTCCTCTTTATCCGCCGCAAGGTCTCGCTGCAAGGTCTCGCTGCAAGGTCCCGCTGTGAGGGCCCAACCCGAAGACCTCATCCGAGAACCTTCTCCGTTCGCTCCTCTGGCGCCGATGAAGGCCGAAGGGCCCCGTACGGAGATCGACCCCTGTAGCATCGCCCTCCGAGAGGCCCGTTGAGAGGTGGCGCTCGGTCCATCTTCCGGCGGGACCGGTGAAACGGTTTCGTATGCCGGCGCCCCGGTCTTGAGTTTTACGGTCGTGGTATATTTTTTGTCGTCCGTCACTCGTCACCCCGAACCTGGACGTCCGGCCCGACCGACCTCATGAGGCATCTTCGCTGGCTGCTCATCGTCTTCCTGGTTGCGCTGGGAATGCACACCGCGGGGCGTCTGCCGCTGCCGGAGGCGCATCCGTCCGATCCGCCCGCCGAGACCGAACCCGCCGAAACCGAACCTGCCGAGACCGAACCCGCCGAGACCGAACCCGCCGCTCGGGCCGCCTTGCACCCCGACGCGGAGCGGCGAACGGATCGGTTCGGCCTTCCCTTCCGGCAATTCGACATCCGGGAAGGGACTGTCCAGCGGCGGCAGACCTTTGCCGACTTGCTCGAAGATCAAGGGCTGGCGTACAGGCAGATCGTGGAGGTCGCACGCGCCTCCCGCGATGTGTTCGACGTGCGCGACATCCAGGCCGGGGACGCCTTTCGCGTCTACACGAACCCCTGGCTTCAGCAGGCCCGGTACCTCGTCTATCGTCCGAATGCGATCCGGTACGTGGTCTTCGACCTGCAACACCCGGAGGCGTCGTACGCCGGAGAGCGGCCGGTGACGACCTCGTGGAAGAGCGCCGCCGGGACGATCACGAATTCCCTCTACCAGAGCCTGATCGACAGCGGCGCCTCTCCCGAACTGGTCCTCGAGCTGTCGGAGGTCTTCGCCTGGCAGATCGACTTCTTCCGCATTCAGCGCGGGGATCGCTTCCGGGTCGTCTACGAACACCGGTCGGTCGACGGCCGCTCAATCGGTCCGGGCGACATCGTCGCGGCGATGTTTCGGCACCGCGGCGAGACGTACTACGGCTTCCGCTTCGACGAGGGGAACGGCCCGGAGTACTTCGACGAGAACGGCAACAGTCTGCGCCGCCAGCTCCTGAAAGCCCCCCTGCGCTACAGCCGGATCAGCTCCCGCTTTACCAACCGCCGGTTTCATCCCGTCCTAAAGCGGTACCGTCCCCACCACGGAACGGACTATGTCGCGCCCCGCGGAACGCCGGTGCGGTCGGTGGGAGACGGAACCGTGCTCTACGCCGGACGCAAGGGCTACAACGGCAACTACGTCAAAATCCGCCACAACGCCACCTACACGACCGGGTACCTGCACCTGGCGCGCATCAAGGTGCAGCCCGGCGAGACGGTGAAGCAGGGCGACATCATCGGGACGGTGGGCAGCACGGGTCTCTCGACCGGGCCGCACCTCGACTACCGGTTCTGGAAAAATGGCCAGGCCGTCGACCCCTACTCCATCGATCTACCGCCCGCCCGCCCCGTGAGCCCGCAGAGCCAGACGGCGTATGACGAGGTCGTCAACCGGCTTATGAAGCGCCTGAATCGCACAACGCTCGTCCAGCCCGGACCGGCGTCGTAGGAGAGGCCTGGACGATGGAGAGTGGAGGATGGAGGATAGAAGGGGGGTTGTGAATCGTGAGGCGTGAATCGTGAGTCGTGAAGCCATTCATTGCATTGATCAATGTGCAATGATCATTGATCAATGTCCGCCCCGCGTTCCAAGCCTCCCCAGCGTCCAAAGCGTCCAAAGCCCCCAAGCCCCCACGCTCCCAAGCCCCCACGCCCTCACTTCGTCTCTTCCTCCTCGCTCGGGCCGGGGACGCCGGCGGGGGAGGGGCTGGCGCGGCGGTCGTCGGATGCATCGAGCACCGGGAGCGGCGTCGTCTCCGTCGCTCCGTCGAGCGTCACCCGCAGCGTGTACGTGCCGGGGCGCAGGTAGGCCGTGCCGTTGTCGGACGCCTCCATGGGCTCGGCCTCATCATCCTCCGCCCTGTCGTCTAGCGCGCTGTTGTAGCGCTCCCGGCCGGCTTCGCTGACCGATAGGTCGTAGTCGGCGTAGTTGAGGCCGCGACGAGCGTCGTGCTCGAAGGACTGCAGCGTTGCGCCGTCTTCGGAAACCACGTCGATCGTTGCCGATCCGTCCGATCCGGCGTAGAAGGGGAGCGACACGGACGGCGTGTCGGCCTCGGCCCAGACGGCACGGGGATTTCCCCAGTCCTCGTCGTACCGGAGGCTGTCGACCGCAAAGACGTGCAGCGGCTGCTCCAGCACGTCGGAGGTGAGCGCCTGCACGGGGGCGACGTCGAGCCGGTAAATGCTGCGCCCGTGGGTGCCGACCACCAGGTCCCTCTCCCGCGTCTGAATCTTCAGGTCGTGAACGGGCGCATCCGGCATCTCAGCCCCGAGCGCCATGAAGGTTTCGCCCCGGTCGAGACTCGCATACAGTCCATGGTCGGTGCCGACGTAGAGCAGGTCTTCGTTGTCCGGATCCTCCAGGACGACGTTCACCGGCTCGGCCGGCAGCTCGGTGCCGATGCGCGTCCAGGTCTCGCCGTAGTCGTCGGAGCGGTAGACGTAGGACGCGAAGTGGTCGTAGGCGTAGCCGTTGAGCGTCAGATAGACGCGGCTCGTGTCGTGATGAGAAGCCTCCACGCGGTTGACCCACAGATCCTGCGGGAGGCCGTCGTCGATGCGCGTCCAGGTCTCTCCGCCGTCGCGGCTCACGTGCGCCTGTCCGTCGTCGCTCCCGGTGTAGAGGAGGCCGAACGTGAGCGGACTCTCGTCGATCGTGATGAGCGTGCCGAACGGGACGTCGCCCTCGCGCCCGCCGTTCGTGAGGTCCGGCGAGATGCGCGTCCAGGAGTCGCCCTGGTCCATCGACCGGTGCAGGTATTGCGAGCCCAGGTAGAGGATGTCCTGATTGTGGCGGGAGAGGTGGATCGGGGTCGTCCACTGAAACCGGTAGGGCCGCTCGCCCAGGTCGTGCTGCGGCTGGATGTCGGTCGTCTCGCCGGTTTCCCGGTTGATGCGGTAGTAGTTCCCGAACTGAAAGCCCGTGTAGACGATCTCGTTCGTCCGGGTGTCGACCTCGATCTGCATCCCGTCTCCTCCCATGAGGCGGTCGTAGGGATAATCGCCCTCGGCATACCATTCATAGCTGTGCTCGTAGGTGTGCGGGCCGGTCCACACGCCGTTGTCCTGGAGGCCCCCGTACACATTGTACGGCTCGGCGTCGTCGACCTGCACGGCGTAGAACTGCCCGACCGGCGGCGTATTCGCCTTCCACCAGGTTTCGCCGTCGTCGTAGCTGATGTTGATGCCGCCGTCGTTTCCGTTGATGAGGTGGCCGGGGCGCTCCGGGTTGATCCACATCGCGTGGTGGTCGACGTGCAGGTTGCCGGATTCGATCGGCTCAAACGTCTTGCCGCCGTCGGCCGAGGTGAGCATCGGAACGCCGAGGAGGTAGATCGTATCGGGGTCATGCGGGGAGACGCGGACTTCCCCGAAGTAGTACCCGTACGAGTAGAAGAGATGGTCGATGTAGTCGTCGTGCGTCTTGGTCCACGACGTGCCGCCGTCGGTGCTCGTGTAGACTTCGGGTCCGACGACCGGGGTGTCGAAGAGCTGGGCGTTGGCGTCGTGCAGGTAGGTGACGAGCGCTTCGGGCTCAATGGTACCCTCCCGCACCCTGTCGATCACGGATTCCGCCGTGTAGGCGCTCGGAAAATCGTTGCGCTCGAGGTAGTGGGTGATGACGTCCGTACTGAGGTCGAGAAAGGCCTCCCGGCTCATCGTTCGCAGCGTGTCCTCGCTCAGCTTAACGTCTTCCTCCTCGTCGACGTCCTCTTCCGGACGGCGCTTCTGGTTGTCGAGGTAGGCGTAGAGCGTGCCGGATGCGTCGTGCAGCGCCAGTCCGATCCGGCCGACGTGCTCGCCGCTCGGAAATCCGCTTTCACCCCCCGAAATCTTTGACCAGGACGAGCCGCCGTCCGTGCTCTTGTAGATGCCGGATCCGGACCCGCTCTCCACGAAGTTCCAGCCCCGCCGCTCCCGAGTCCAAGCCGAAGCGTAGAGGACGTCCGGGTTCGTGCGGTCGAGCTCGAGGTCGATGACGCCCGTCCGCTCGTCGATCGAGAGGGGTTTCGTCCACGACCGGCCGCCGTCGGTCGTCTTGTAGAGCCCGCGCGCTTCGCTTGGGTGGTAGAGCGCCCCGGCGGCAGCGACCCAGGCGGTGTTCGGGTCGTTGGGATGAATCACGATGCGCCCGGTGCGGTGCGTCTCCGCCAGGCCGACGTGCGACCAGGAGTCGCCGCCGTCGGTGCTCTTGTACACGCCGGTTCCGGCATAGGAGGAGCGGCTGGAGTTGTTTTCGCCGGTCCCGACCCAGATCGTCTCTCCGTCGTCCCAATCGACGGCGACATCTCCGATCGTCATCGACGCCTGCTCGTCGAAGAGGGGTGTGAAGGAGCGGCCGTTGTTCGTCGTCTTCCAGAGTCCGCCGGAGGCGTAGGCGACGTAGAAGATCGTCGGGTCCTGCGGGTTCACGTCCACGTCGACGACGCGTCCGCTCATCACCGTCGGCCCGATGTTTTCCGCCGGCACCCGGTCGACGAGCGATTGCTCCGCGAGCGCCTTGCGCTGCTCGAGGGCCTGCAGGCGCTCATCGGCCGGCGTCGGAGCGACGGGCGTCTGCATCGCGGGGGAGGCCGAGTTGGTCGCAGGGTCGGCACTGGGATCGGAGGAAGACGGCGCCTGTCCGTGAGCCGGCGCGACGCCGATCCACAGGCCGACGACCAGAAGTGCAAGTGCGGTAGAAAATCGACGGAGGGACATAGCTGGAGCGGCGGGTGTCGGGGATGATGAAGCCACGGTTAACGTACCACACGATCCCGAAGGCGTCAACGGTGGTCGTCGCTGGCTCCCTCCAATGATCCGGTCGGTGGCTCATCTGTCGAAGAAAGAGCCCTGTTTCGGATGGTCCGGCGGAGAGAGGTGTCGGACGTCGGCCGGGAAGACATCGGCGAGCGTCTCGGCCACGACCGTGCGGTGGCAGGACTGCGGGTCGGCGCATCTGCACATCAGAACGAGCGTTTCCGGCAGGGCGCGTTCCTGCAGGCGGTGAATACCGCGCCACACGTTCCCCGGCAGAACGTGCCAGGCCGCGTCTCTCCCTCAGAGGAGGGAGAACAAGAGGGAGG
>CAKZLV010000267.1 GCA_937127285.1 uncultured Bacteroidota bacterium | reverse complement strand
GGTGCGATCGTCGATGTCGGCGGTCGTTTCCGGTGGATTGCCGGCCTCGTAGGTGTAGAACCCGAGAACGTTCTGGTAGCCGGCCCCCTCATGAACGAAGGTGACCCAGACTTCGGCGCTGTCCGTCACGAGCAGATCGGTCTGGTTGCCGGATGCCAGGTACTCTGGGTTGGCGTCCGGGACGGGGGCGCCTTCCGGCAGCGAGGCGTCGACGGTCTGGAGCAGATCGGCGCTGAGAAGGTCGCGGCCGGGCGCCAGGTAGGTCGGGACGCCGGCCGCGTCGAACGAACCCAGCGCCGGGTAGGCCCCCTTCGCCGTGTGCGCCCGAGCCGCGCGCTTGGCCGCCGATGCGCTTCGACGGGGGGTCGACAGCACGGCCGTGGCGCGGCCGTCGCGAATGGGTGCCACGGTTCTTCGGGGAAGGGAGGGATAGCTCGTCCGGACCACGAGCTGCGTCTCGGCGATGGCGGTGCGCACCCGGAAGCGGGCGGTGCCGTCCCGCCCGGTTGCACCGCGCTTCAGCACGCCGCCCGCGGGGGTTTGCACCTGAAACGGGACGCCGGCCAGGGCGCCGCCGCCGGGTGCTGTCGCCGTTAGATCGACGGCAACCTCCGCCGTCGTCTGGTACGGGAAGCTGTCGGGGATGGAGGTCTCCTCTGGACTTTCTCCGTCGCCGGAGGTGGCAATGCTGTCGCACCCCGTCGCGACGAGGGCAAGAACAACGAGGCCGACCAGCCAGGGCACCACCGAGGTACAGCGGTCGATCCGGGGAGAACGAATAGAGGACGTATTCACCGTCATGGCGGCAGAGGGAGCAGGGTTGGGGCATCGAACGGTTCAACAATAGGACGGCGACGCGACCTTCCCCGAATCCCTTCGACCGATCCCCGCCCGCCGTCGGCCAACCGGCCGTAGAGGGCGACAAACGCCTGTAGCTTCGACGAACCGCGGGTTTTTGTCGACGAAGCGCCGATCTGCTCGTGCGGGGGGTTCGACGACCGAAAACCGCCGTTCGTCGACGCGGCCTCGGGGGTGTCGGCCGTCGTACCTACCGTGAGACCGACGTCCACGGCCCACGCACCGCCGCACGCCCCCCGGGGACCGCCTCTCGGCAACCGCCTCTCGGCAACCGCCTCTCGGTAACCGCCTCCCGGCAGCGGCTTCTGGATGCCGCTGCGGACGACGGCTGGCTCCAGCCATCCCGCGCCGCGAAGGGGCCACCTGACGACGAAGGGGCCACCTGACGACGCGCTCCCTCGCCCGTTTCCTCTCAACGCCCCTGCGACAGATGCCCATGCGAGAGATCCCCGTGCGACCTCCTTCCCGAACTGCGGCCGTGGTTCTTGCCGCCGTCTTCGCATTGACCGTTGGATCTGCAGCTGGATCTGCGGCCGCGCAGGCGCAGCCCTCCGCCCTGGCGCCCCCGCCTGCTCGCCCGCTGCCGTCCACCTCGCCAGCACCGCCCACCCCATCGGCACCGCCTGCACCGGCGCCCTCGACAACCTCGTCGCCCGGGGCCGACGCGGCCTCTCGCCCCGCTCCGCTTCCCGCCCTGGACGTCGTGATCGACGCCGCCCTGTCCCGTGCGCCGGAGCGGGCCGTACAGGAAGCAGTCATCACGCGCAGCCGGCAGGAACTGTCCCGGTCGAAGAAGCAGTGGATGGAGGGGATTACAATCGGGGCCGACGCCTCCTACGGATCGTACGGAAGCAGCATCGTGGACGCCGTTCGGGTTGGGCAGGGCGTGGAGCTCGGCATCAAAGTCTCGCTCTTCGACATCCTTGCGCGCGAGGCGCAGACGGGGGTGTACGCAGCGCGTCTCGAAGCGGCCCGGCGGCAGCACGAGGTGGTGACGAGCACTCTTCGAAAGAAGGTCATCGACGCCTACTACGACGCCCGGCGGACGCGTCGCCTCACGGAGGTGCAGAGCGACGCCTACGCCGCCGCGGAGCTGCGGCGGCGAAACGTGACGGTCGGCTTTCAGCAGGGCACGGCGTCGGTGCAGGAGATCTCCCGCGTATCGGAGGTTGCGGCCAAGGCCCGGGCTCGCCTCGTTAGCGCCCAGACGCAGTACGAGCGCGCCTACCGGCAACTGGAGCGTCTGGCGGGGATCTCGCTCCGTCGCCTGCAGACGGCGGATTCGACGCGGACGTTGGCGCCGCCTTCCTCCGCGCCGGCTTCTTCGCCGGGCCCGGCCGAATCCGCGACTCCCCGCCCGGAAGAGTCCCGGTAGGCCGCCCGCTCCCGGCCTTCCACGCACCGCCTCAGCACCTGCACTGAATCTTGGTTCTGTCCTCTCCTGCGATGACCATGAACGCCCACCCCCCAGCGGTTTCGCGGTCGTCGTGGCGGCGATCGGTCGGCATGCTGATCGCCGCCGGCGGGGCGGCGGCCGGGCTGGGAGCCGTGTTCGCCCGCACCGGCCTGCTCGGCCCCGCTCTCGCCATCGCAGCCGTGGGATGTGCCGGTGCCGTCGCAACGGTCTTTGCGCGTCCCCGCATCGGGCTGTGGGCGACGCTCGTGATTGCCGTCATCGGTCTGGGCGTTAAGCGCTACATCCCGGCCCCCATGGGCCTGGCGGTCGACGGGCTGCTTATGCTGACGTGGATGGCCGTCGTCGTTCCCGCCGCCCGAACCGTCGACTGGGCGAAGCTCAACCGGCCGGTCGTGTGGGCCACGGCGGCCTGGATGGGATACATCACCCTCCAGCTGATCAACCCGGAAGCCCCCAGCCGCCTGGCCTGGGCGTACGCGATGCGCGGCGTGGCCCTCTACATGATGCTCACCATCCCCCTCATTCTCCTGCTGGCAGACCGAAAGCGCGACCTGGATCTCTTTCTGCTGATCTGGTTTGTGCTCTCCGTCCTCGGCACGCTGAACGGGCTCCGCCAGAAACTCATCGGGGTCGACCCGTTCGAGCAGCGCTGGCTCAACCAGGGGGCGGCGGTACAGCACGTGCTCTTCGGAAAGCTGCGGGTGTTCTCCTTCTACAGCGACGCCGGACAAGCCGGCGCCGCTCAGGGCCACGTCGCCACCGTGGCGGGGATCCTCGCGCTGGGGCCGCAGACGTCCTGGAAGCGCCGCCTCGCCTATGCCGCCACCGCTGCGTTCGGGCTCGTGGGCCTCTTCATCTCCGGGACGCGAGGCGCGATGGCCGTTCCGTTTCTGGGGGGCATCACCTACTTGATCCTGAGCAAAAACGGGCGGGCCGTGGCCGCTGGCGCACTCGCCATGGCCGCGGTCTACGCCGTCCTCATGTACACGTCCCTGGGCGCGAGCGTGTACGAGATCCAGCGCGTGCGGGCTGCCCTTCAGCGCGGATCCGATACGCCCTCGATGCGCGTCCGCCTGGAAAATCAGCGGCGCCTGGCGCGCTACATGTCCGCGGATCCTCTGCGGTACCTCGTCGGCGGAGGAGTCGGCAGCGTGGGTAGCTGGGGGCGCCGGTTTAGCCCCGGAACGTTCCTGGCCGACTTTCCCCCGGACAGCTGGTACGTGCGCATCTGGGCGGAAACCGGGACGGCGGGCCTGGTGCTTCACCTCGGCCTCTGGATCTTCCTGCTCGGCCGGGCGGCCGTCGTCATCTGGCACCTGCGCGACCCGGACGTGCGACAGAAGATGATCGCGCTGCATGCCGGCATTATGGGAATCCTCCTCGCCAGCTACGGCAACCAGGTGCTGGGCCAGATGCCGACGGGCTTGATCGTGTCCGCCAGCCTCGCCTACGTCTCTCTCGCCCCCTCGCTGGCGGCTTCGGCCTCCCGCGGAGAGGGCAGCGAGGGGACATCGGCGGCCGCGCCGCCCCCGCCGCCCACCATCCCCTCGACGCCGCGCTCGACGC
>CAKZLV010000266.1 GCA_937127285.1 uncultured Bacteroidota bacterium | reverse complement strand
CGCCCCCACGCCCCCACGCCCAAATCAGATCCTCGCCCCGAGGAGTCCGTATATTCACCGCCTGTATTCCTCCCCCTTCCCCTCCCTGCACTCATGGACGTTACCGGCGCCGATCCTACCTATGTGCTTCAATCCGTGTTCGGGTACGACGACTTCCGGCCCTACCAGAAGCCGATCGTCAACCGGATCATCCACGGGCAGCACGCGGTGGTGGTGATGCCGACGGGCGGGGGCAAGTCGATCTGCTACCAGATTCCGGCCATGATCCGGCGGGGGGTGGGCATCGTCGTCTCCCCGCTCATCTCGCTGATGCAGGATCAGGTCGACGCCCTGCAGCAACTCGGCGTGCGGGCGGCGGTGCTGAACTCGAGTCTCGGGCGGGAAGACCGCCGGATCGTCGAGGAGCAGATTCGCGCCGGGGAGCTCGACCTCTGCTACGTCGCCCCGGAGCGGGTGACGCGCAGCCGGTTCATGAGCCTGCTCGACGCCGCCCCGCGCGCCGTCATCGCGATCGACGAGGCGCACTGCATCTCGCAGTGGGGCCACGACTTCCGGCCGGAGTACATGGAGCTGACGGCGCTGCGGCGCGCCTTTCCGGAGACGCCCTGCATCGCCGTAACGGCGACGGCCGATCCGCCCACGCAGGAGTCGATCCTCGACCAGCTCCACCTGCGAGAGGACGATCTCGTCGTCACCGGCTTCGACCGGCCGAACATCCAGTACACGGTCGTGCCCAAGAAGAAAAGCGGCCGGCGCCAACTCCGGCGGTTCCTGCGCGAGAAGCACGACGGGGATTCCGGCATCGTGTACTGCCTCTCCCGCAAGAGCGTCGAGAAAACGGCCGATTGGCTGGAGGAAAACGGCTTTCGGGCGCTTCCCTACCACGCAGGTCTCACGGACGCCGAGCGGGAAGAGCACCAGCGCCGGTTTCTCCACGAAGACGGGCTCATCGTCGTCGCGACCGTGGCGTTCGGAATGGGCATCGACAAGCCGGACGTCCGCTTCGTCGCCCACCTCGACGTGCCCAAGACGCTGGAGGCCTACTACCAGGAAACCGGCCGGGCGGGCCGCGACGGCAAGCCGGCCGACGCCTGGATGGCCTACCGGCTCTCCGACGTCGTGCGCATGCGGAAGATCATCGCGTCGTCGAGTGAATCGGACGAGCACGCGTGGACGCAGCATCACAAGCTGAATGCGCTCTTCGGCTACTGCGAGACGACGGATTGCCGCCGCAAGGTGCTCTTGAATTACTTCGGTGAGGAGATGCAAGGGGGACAGTGCGGCAACTGCGACAACTGCCTCGACCCGGTGGATACCTGGGAGGGGACCGTCGTCGCCCAGAAGGCCCTCTCCTGCATTGCCCGAACGGGGCAGAAGTTCGGCACCGGGCACGTGACGGACGTGCTGCTCGGGCGAGACACCGAGAAGATCCGCCGGTTCAACCACAAGCAGGTCTCCACCTACGGGATCGGAGAGGGGCGGTCGAAAAAAGAGTGGCGGTCGATCATCCGGCAGCTCGTTGCCAAGGGCATGATTCGGGTGGACGTGTCCGGCTACGGCGCCCTGAAGCTCACCGAGGCCTGCCGGCCGGTGCTGCGGGGGGAGCAGGACGTGCGCTTTCGCGAGGAGCGCCGCCCGCAGGTGGCGGATTCGTCGAGCCGCAGCAAGGAGGACCCGATTCCGGAGAGCGGGCCGAAGCGCGAGCTGTTCGAGGCCCTGCGGGAGCGGCGGCTCGAGCTGGCCCGCGAGCAGGACGTCCCTCCGTACGTCATCTTCAACGACTCCACCCTCCACGCCATCGTCGAGCACCTTCCGGAGACGCCCCGCGCGTTTCGGCGGCTGCACGGGGTGGGCGACGTCAAGCTCGAGCGCTACGGCGACACGTTTCTGGAGGTGGTGCAGTCCTGGAAACAGACCTCAAAGCCCGTCCAGTAACCTTCCCCCTCCACCCCTGCGTTCCCTCTCCACGACCCCGATCCGTAACGTTGACGCCGTTCGGCGCGGCTCCCTCTTGCCGACCGAGAAACCGTTTCCACTCCATCCGCTGCTGGTATGCTTCCCCGCGCCTTTCTTTTCCGACGTCTCTGGGCTGCTCTTCTCGTTGCCGGACTGATCGTTGCGGCGCACCCTGTCTCCGCGCAGGACGCCGCGGCCGATGGCGGCACCGACGGACAAGGAACCGTTCGGCTCGTCGACTGGCCCGATGTTCCTCTGGACCAGCTCCTGGACGAAATGGGGCGCCGCGCTCCCCGGCTCCTGCCCGAGTTGGACCGCCTGACGCTCGGCTACGGCTACACCGCGGCTGACTCCGCCTCCGCCTGGACCTTCGACCTCGCGTGGCGGCCCGGCAACCGGGTGCTGGAGAAGGGGCGCGTCAAGCCCTGGCGCGAGGCCCCGCCCGACGTTCGCATGGTGAGCATCGAGGTGCTCGCCGACGTGGTGGTCGACGGGCGCACGGTCGCCCAGATGATCGTGGCCGTCGACAGCATGGCCCTCGGCCCCGCCCCCGACGACTACGTCTTCGACGTGGCGGTGAGCCACGACCAGGTCTTTCTGGAGACCGCGCCGGACCAGGCGCGGCGCTACCTGCAACGGGGGGCAACGCTGGACAACCTGGTCGTCGAGCGCATCGGCTTCGCCTCTGCCGACCGCCTGCGCACCGGAGACGTGCGCCGCCCGCGCGAGCAGCCGCGGCAGGACCCCGTCCCGCCCCCCAGCGTCTACGAACCCCGCACGTCGATTCTCATCGGCTGGCGCCTCGGGCCCGATCCCTACTACGTCGGGACGGCAGACAACGACCCGAATCCTCCGCGTGGCCGGGGCCGCTCCGACGGGCGGGGCCGCAACCCCGCCGGCGAGGCCGACGCCCGCACGCCGCGCGGCGAGGCGGTCGACCGGGGCAGGGGGGAACGCGATCGGGACGGCGAAACGGAGCCGGAGGCCCCCGGAGAGAGACGAGGCGGGGACGCCGCTGCGGACCGGGGGGATCGATCGGGGCGGTCCGGATCGGGAAAGAGCGGTGCGTCGGGGAAAGAGTCGGGCGATGACGACGACGAAGACGATACGAGTCTGGCCGTGCCCGCCCTGGGGGCAGCTGCGGCCGTCGGGCTCGCCGCCTACGCCGGCGGGACGGTTGGTATCGGCGGGACGGGAGACTCTCCCATCGGGCTCGCGGCCGGTTACACGCATCCGGGTGGGGGCATTCAGCTCCAGGCCTCCGTGAACCCGGACGTGATCGCGCAGGAGGACGGGCAGAGGTTGACGGTGAAGGCGATGGGCTTCTACGACGTGTTTGCGTCGCGCATCCAGCCGGCGGTCGGCCTCGGGGTGCAGGCCGACACGGGAGAAGACGCCACGGTAGAGCCGGCCGTCAGCGCCGGACTGGTTGGCAACCTGGGCCGATTCGTCCTCTACGGCGGCTACGACATCGTCCAGAACACCCCCGAAGTGGGCCTCGCCTACAACTTCCGGTACCAGAGCCCCGGCCCAGACGAGGACACCCTCGCCAATCGATAATCGCGCTGGGCGCTGGAACGTTGACCGTTGGGACGTTGACCGTTCCCTCCCCCAGCCTCCCACGCGTCCCCAGCCTCCCCAGCCCCCACGCGTCCAAAGCCCCCACGCGTCCAAAGCTCCCAAGCTCCCAAGCCCCCAAGCTCCCACGCCCAAACAAAAACCCCCTGGCGGGAGCAGAGGGCCAGGGGGCGAGGCGGAAGGGAACCGGGAGGTTGCGGATCCGGGTCGGCGGCGCGGTGCAGAAGAGGCCGCTACGGCTTTTCGGTGGCGACGAAGTCGGCGCGCTCGCCCGAGGGCGTGCTGATGACATCCGTGATCTCCACCGAGAACGTCTTTTCTCGCTCCCGGCTGCGGTCGTAGAGGATACCCTCGAACTGGGCGTCGTCCTCCGAGTCGGCCAGCTCTTCGATGGTCTCGCTGTCTTCACCAAAGAAGACGCCTTTGTACGCTTTGCCGTACACGGTTTTTTGCGAATACGCGAATCCTTCGCCTTCCATCTCGTTCAGCTTCGCGTCGTGGAGGTCGTACAGGCTCATCGTCGTGCGGGGTCTGTGAGGAGGACTGGAGGGAGAAGCCGTCGGCGCGGACACGGGCCCGGGTACACCGACACCGTCGCCTCCAGCAGGGCGGCGGGGCGGTGGGGCGAGAGCGTCCGTGAACGGCCGGACGGAAGCGTGCTGCGAGAGCACAGCGGGAACGAGCGGCCGGCCCGACCGGCGGGCCCGGCCACGCGGCCCAGGCAAGATTCCGGTAGGATCCGGGCCGCAGCAGGGCCCGCACCGGCTGGAGCGGTCGGACCGAAATCCGCCAATCTACCGGTTTCTTCGTGGTTCTACCAATACCTCTATACGGAACGAACCCCGATCAGTTCACATCTATTCATTTAGTCCCCATCGAATCGTTGGTCTTCGGTCCGCCCCAACGGCTCGGGCGGCGGACCCGCGGTGATCCGTGCTGCGCCGGTGCCGCCCCTCTTCGCTCCGATCGCAATGCCCCCTGGCCTATGGCCTCTCCCACGTTCGATCCTGATCAGGTTCGCCGCGCCCAGGACGGTGACGAGCGCGCCCGCTCCGACCTGCTGGAGCGTCTTCAGCCCCTTCTGCGCGGCTACTTCATCAAGCGGATCGGCAAGATTGCCGAGGTGGACGACCTCGTGCAGAACACGCTCGTTCGCATTCACGAGGGACTCGAAGACCTCGAAAAGCCGGGAAGCCTGAAGGCCTTCGCCCTGAAGGCTGCTTTGTTCGAACTGCAGGATTACTACCGCGGGCGCTACGACATGAAGGAGCAGCTCTACAACCCGGACCTGCCGCCCGACCGAACCACCGACCCCGACGACCGCAGTGCCGAGGTGGACCTGGAGACGGCCCTGGAGGTGCTCTCTCCGAAGGCGCAGCGGATCCTGGAGCTGCGCGAGTACGGCTACAAGTACCGGGAGATCGCCCAGATGATCGACACCACCGAGGCGGCGATCAAGATGCAGGTCAAGCGGGCGTTCGACAAGATGCGCGATGCGCTCGGCGCCTGGTTGGGCCTGCTGTGGATGCTTTGGATGTGACCGCCACGGGGGGCGACCGGCGGCTCTGGACCGCGATGACTGTGTTACCTTTCCGCCCGGCGGTGCGGCTTCCCTCGTGTGCAGGGGCGTCCCCTTGTCGCCCCGGAATCCGGCGACCCGAAGGCGGATCCCCCTTTCCCCGACCCTGCGCCGCCACGTTGCGGCGGCTCTACCGACTGACGCCACACCGATTGATCATGGAGGACGTACTCGAATCTCTTCTCTTCTTCGACGAGCTCTCCCCCCGGCGGAGGACGGACCTGCGGCGGCATCTGGAGGACAACCCCGACCTCGCCGACGCCTTCGCCGCCTGGAAGGAGGCGCACCGGGTGGTCCGCCGCCGCTTCCGGGAGGACCTTCCGGCCCGCCGGCTGCTCGTTCTGTATGCCCTTGCGGAGAGCGGACGAGCCGAGATGCTCAGCGCGGACGAGCGCGACGCCCTGGAGGCGGCCCGGGACGACATCGAAACGGCCGTCGAGGCGCACCCGGCGCTGGACGATATCCTGACCGCCATCGAAGACGAGGCCGACGACTTCGAAGCGGTCTGGGCTGAGCGCGGAGCGGAAGTTGACCCCTCCGCCACCGATCCGGGAACCGGCGTCGACGGCATCGACACGACGGTCGGGGCCTCGCCCGATGCCGCCGGCACGGACGGTCGCGAAGACCGCGCCCCGCGCTCTCCGGACGCTCGCGGCTCCACCCGCTTTGCGCGCCGCGTCGCCGGAGGGGCGCTTCTCGTGATGGTGGCCGTCCTGGTCTGGTTCGTCTGGCCGAGCAGCCCGCAGAGGGTCACCGTCACGGCCGAAGACGGAGAGGTCAAGCGCGTCGACCTGGTCGACGGCTCGACCGTTCGCCTTGCCGGAGCGGCCGAGATGCAGTACGAAGAGTCGACCGGAGAGGCCTTCGACCGGCAGATCTCCCTCACCTACGGCCGGGCCTTCTTCGACATTCAGGAGCAGAAGCGGCCGCAGCCGTTCGTGGTAGAAACACCCACGGCCACGGCCACCGTTCTCGGCACGCAGTTCGGCGTCACCGCGTTGTCGGACTCCACCGACGTCGTGCTCGCCTCCGGCAAGGTGGAAGTCGGGGCGCGGGAGCGGTCGGATGCCGTTGTGCTGTCTCCCGGACAGCACAGTCGCGTGATCCGGGGCGAGGCGCCGTCCGCGCCGCAGTCGGTCGACGTGGCGTCGGCGCTGGCGTGGTCGGGCCTCTTCGTCTTCCGGGCCACCCCGGTCGAGACGATCGCGGACCGCCTGCGCACGTTCTACGACGCGCCGATTGCGGTGGACGAGTCGCTGCAGGACGAGCCGGTGACGGGCACCTTCGATCAAGACCAGCCCGTCGAGCAGATCCTCGCCGCCCTCGCCGCCACGCTCGGAGCCTCCGTCGAGGGGTCGGAAGCGGAGGGCTACCGCCTCCGGGCGGACGAGTAGGCGGCTGCGGAGGGGGAGGCGCACGGGCGGCGCGGACCGGGATTCGGCCCGCCGATCGCCGGGAGCGAGAGGAACACCCGTCCTGCCGAACGCTGTGGTCGGCTCGCGAAGAGGGGGAGAGCCCGGCGACGAACAGACGCTCCGGGTTGCGTGTAGGAGTGTCCGTGCACGGTATTGCACGCGAGACTCCTCCACCTCGTCACGGCTGACCCCTCGGACGTGCTGACGCGACTGGCAGCGCTGATTCTCCTCGGATGTATGGCGGCGGCCCAGGCCCCGAGCGCCGACGCTCAGCCCCTCCGCCTGCGCATCGACGACGTACCCCTGGCCGCGGCGCTGGAAACCGTCCGCGGGAAAACCGGCCTCGACATCGTCTACGCAGACCGCCTCGTCGCAGAACAACGGGCCTCCTGCACCTACACGGGCCGCGACCGGGAGGCCGCCCTGCGCTGTGTGCTGGCGGAGACGCCCCTGCGGGCGGAGCGGGTGCGGCGCGGCCAGTACGTGCTCGTGCGAGAGGACGCCGCCTCCGAGGGCGCCGCCTCCCGGCCGGTTCCGCGCGTGACGCTCTCCGGCACCGTCCGCGATGCCGAGACGGGCGAGTCGCTTCCCGGGGCCCACGTGTACCTGACGGCGCTGAAGGCCGGGGCCGTCACGAACGGGGCCGGGTACTTCGCCGTCTCCGGCCTGCCGCCTGGCCCCTACCGGGTTCGCATCTCGTACCTCGGCTTCGAAACCGTCGACACCACCCTCGTCGCGGGCCGAGGAGCCGTCGACGTCCCCCTGCAGCCCACCGCCCTGCAGTCGGAAGGCGTCGTGGTGGAGGCCGGCTCGACCTCCGCCGCCGACGAAAGCCGCCTGCCCGGCAAAATGAGCGTCGCCCTCGACCGGCTCGAGCAGCTGCCCTCTCTCGGCGAGCCCGACCTCTTTCGGGCGCTGCAGTGGACGCCCGGCATCCGCAAGTCCGGCATCATCAGCGGCGGGCTGAGCGTGCGCGGCTCCAACCCGGATCAGAACCTCTACCTGCTCGACGGGGCGCCCGTGTACCACCCCTGGCACGCCTTCAGCCTCATCTCTACGTTCCAGACCGGCACGCTCAAAAACACGGACCTCTACCGCGGGTCCTTCCCGGCGTCCCACGGAGGGCGCCTCTCTGCCGTGCTCGACGCCCAGATGAAGGCCGGAGACCGGCGCGAACCGAAGGCGACGGCCGCCCTCAGCGTGCTGAGCGGGCGCTTTCAGGTGGAGGCCCCCCTGAACGACCAGACCTCGTTCCTGCTGTCCGGACGGCGGTCCTACATCGACAAGCTCGTCGGCCGCCGCCACCCCGTGCGGGGCGACGACGGAACGCGCGACACCCTCCGCACCGGCTATTACTTCTACGACACGAGCGCGAAGGTTGCGCACCGCTTCAATTCCGCGCACCGCCTCTCCCTCAGCTACTACAACGGCCGCGACGACCTGGACCTGCGGCTGCCCTTCGACCTGTCGCTCGACTTCTCGTCCTGGCTGCGCCCGGCGGATCTCTTCTTCGAGGTGGACCAGGACTGGACGAACCGCATCGTCAGCGCCCGCCACCGCTACCTCCCGTCCGACGACCTCTTCCTGACCTCCACCGCCTACTACTCCGGCTACCGGGCCAACGAGGGCTCCTTCGTGCAGCCGACCACCACCGCGTCGCTCACCTCCAGCTACAGCGTGCGCCTCGACGACGTGGGGGTGAAGGTGGAAGCGGACTACTACCATTCGGTGGCGCACGAGGTGACGGCCGGCCTGCAGGTGTCGCTGTTCCACTTTGAGAGCCAGCTGCAGACGGTCATTCAGCGCGCGGCCGGGACGCAAGACCGAACAAACGAAGACAGCCGCCTCGATGCCGCCGAGGTGGTCGGCTACGTGCAGGACGTCTGGACGCCGACGCCGCGATGGGCGGTGCAACCCGGCCTGCGCGTCCGTTACTTCAGCAACGGGCGCTACCTCCACGCGGCGCCGCGCCTGTCGATGCGCTACACGGTCCACCCGCGCTGGCTGACCGTGAACGGCA
This sequence comes from uncultured Bacteroidota bacterium, assembly GCA_937127285.1. Taxonomy (GTDB): domain Bacteria; phylum Bacteroidota; class Rhodothermia; order Rhodothermales; family Salinibacteraceae; genus CAKZLV01. The sequence goes on along the minus strand of CAKZLV010000266.1, from coordinate 1,241 downwards.
GTGCGGGGGTGCACGTCCAGTCGCTCCACCGACTGCGCGACCGGTACTCGCTGGCCTACGACCTGGTCTCGAGCCGGTGGATCCCATCCTCCCCGTCGGTGAAACCGGCCGAGAGCCTGCACCTGGGCGTCGGGCTGCGCAGCCAGCCCACCGCGAGCCTGACCCTCGAACTGAACACCTATCTGCGCGGAGCCCGCCGGATGCTCGTTCCCGCCGACGTGTTTCAGACGAAAGACGGCATCGAAGGGCCCGGCATCGAGGTCGGGGCCCTGCTGGGGCAGTACACGCAGGCGCAGGAACGGGCCTTCGGCACCGAGCTGACGGCATTCTGGAACCGAGGGGCCTGGGACGTTCGCCTGGGCGTGGCCGCCGGACGCACGTTCATCCGGGCCGAAGAACGGTCGAACGAACGCTGGCGGCCGGCGGACCTGGACGTCCCGTTCTCGCTGCGGGGGGCGGTGAGCTGGAGCTCGCCGTCCTGGGAGGCGACGCTCGGCACCGAACTGCGCAGCGGGTACCCCCTCACCGAGCCCACCGCTCGGTACCGCCTCGGCGACCCGGTGAACGGCTCGACGTCCTACCTCTACCGGCCTCAGATTAACAACGGACGCCTGCCTGCCTACCTGCGTCTGGATGCCTCCATCGCCTACCGGTTTGCGCTGCTGGGGGGACGCTGGAAGGCGAAGCTCAACCTCTACAACGCGACGAACCGGTCCAACGTCGTCGACCGAGGCTTCGAACCCCAGCCGACGCGTATTCGGGTGAACGACCAGCGCGGGTTCCCGATCCTGCCGCTGCTGGAACTGGAAATGACCCTTTGAGAACCTGTTTGGTGGATGGATGCGGTACCGACACGAGCGAAGCGACTGACGCAGTAAACACAGTGGGCGAAGCCTCCACGGAGCGCTCAAACGAGCCCTGTAGTGGGGGCTGAGCGAAGCGAAGTCATGCCTCTGGTGAGCTACCGGGCGAGTGCCGTAGCTTCGTGGAGCGAGATCCACGAAGTCGCAGCGCCCTGAGCGAAGCGAAGAAGTGCCCTTGGGGTGGCCGCAGACAGTCCGCCAAACAGGTTCTGACACCCCCCGCACGAACGTACGGGGATGCGTGAGCGGTTGGCTCGCCTCCCCGCGGGTCGGCGAACCCGCCCGGCGAAACCGCTAGCCGAACCCGTTCCAGGAACCCGTCACCGGGATCCGCCATCGGTAGATCCCGCCCCTGCTTCCGCCGTTTTCTCCCGTTCT
>CAKZLV010000265.1 GCA_937127285.1 uncultured Bacteroidota bacterium | reverse complement strand
CGACCTCAATCTTTCGGTGAAAGAATGGGAGCGTGGGGGTTTGGGAGCGTGGGGGTTTGGGAGCGTGGGGGTTTGGGAGCGTGGGGGCTTTGGACGCTTGGGACGCGTGGACGCGAGGGGGCTGTGGATGCCGGGAGGCTGTGGATGCCGGGAGCCGGGGATGCCTGGAGCCGGGGATGCTTGAGGTGGCTGTGGACGCGTGAGGGTGTTCGACGTGCAGTGCTTTGGATGCAGGGATCGTAGGCGAGTCCCCCGATCCCATTTCTCCCCCGAACTCCCCGCGCCCCAATACCCAGTACCCAATCCCCAACACCCAGTGACCCATGTCCAGTAACCCGTATCCCCAGTACCCAGTACCCAATACCCAGTACCGAGTACCCAGTACCCAATACCGAACATCCAGTACCGAGGCCCGAGTCCCCAACCCTGTCGAACGGGCGGTGGGGGTTCGGCATTGCACCTCCTGCCGCTCGGTCGACTGCCCCGCGGCGCCTCGCTCTATTCGCTTCGTCTCACAACGCTCTATCTGCATGCCTGCCTCCCGTCCCGACGTCGATGTGCCCACGGATCAGGAGCAGATCCTGGCGGTGGCGGCCAGCGTGGTGGCCGGGGCGTTTGTCGCCATCATGATTCGCCTCAACGCGACGCTCGGCGAGCACGTCGGCGTTCTCGAAAGCTCGTTCGTCGTGCACCTGGTGGGCACCGCCTTCTCGACGCTTCTCGTCGTGCCCCGCTTCGGCTGGACGCGCGTCCGCAACCTGCGGGCAACGCCGGCCCGGCTCTTCGTCGGCGGGGCCCTCGGCGTCTTTATCGTGCTGCTGGCCAACGTCGTCGTTCCCGTGCTGGGGATCGCCCTCACGCTCAGCCTCTCCGTGGCCGCCAACCTGACGTTCTCGACCGTCGCCGACCACTTCGGCTGGTTCGGGCTGCCGGTCTTTCCCGTCACCGCCCGCCGCCTCGTCGGCCTCGCCCTCACCCTCCTCGGCGTCCTCCTCGTCGCCTACGGCTAACCGGATCCTGGATATACGCCGCGAAGCGCCCAACCGGAGCCGCCCTCCATCGTCCATCCTCCCTCCTCGATTTCACCCGCCCCGATGTTCTACCTCCTCGCCGCCGTCAACGGCGTCATCGGCGCCCTCAGCCGTCTCGTCAACGCCGCCCTCGGCACCTACGTCGGCAGCCTGGAGAGCTCGTGGATCAACCACGTGGTCGGGACGGCCGTTGCGGGCGGCTTCCTGCTGCTCGGCTGGCGAACCGGTGTGCTGCAGGGCGGACTCGCCTGGTACTACTGGATCGGCGGGTGCCTCGGCGTGGGGGTGGTGGCGGCCAGCAACTACGCCGTTCCCCGAATCGGCGCCGTTCTGCTCGGCATGATCCTCCTGGCCGTGCAACTCTGCACGGGCGCAGCCCTCGATGCCATCGGGGCCCTCGGGGGAACGCCCATCCCCCTCACCTGGACCCGCGGGGTCGGACTCCTCCTGCTGATGGCCGGCGCCTTGCTGGTCCTCACCGAACGGGGCGGGCGGCCGAAACCGTGAACGGCCGCCATCACGGTACGCGGATTGCACGGATCCTGCACGCAGCCCTCGAATCGGCACGAACGTTCATCGAGCGAGTTGGAGCCTGTAGAGTCTCGGTCCGTTCGCACCGTCCGACGCCAGACGTCGGGAAACCGACGATCTGCCGCCTCCCATTCTGCGCCGCGTGACGACTTCCCTGGAACGCTCCAAGAATGACTGTAGACACGTCCTTTTTCGACACGGCCCGCTCCTGGCTTAGAACGCAGACCGGTCGGTGGGTCGCCGGCGGTCTGGCCGCCGTGCTCCTGCTCGGCGGGATGGGCGCGGGGTTCGTCGGCTGGATCGCATTCGGGTCGAACACCCCGGCGTACGACGGAGAACGCACCGTCGTCGTCTCGGGCGACGCGCCCCTCTCCGCAACGGTTGACTCGCTGAAAGACGCCGGCATCCTGGCGTCGGCCACCCGGTTTCGGTGGATGGCCCGGGCGACGGGCTGGGGCGAGCAGGTGAAAACGGGCCACTACGCCTTTGCGGCCGGGGCGTCCACCTACGACCTGCTCGACGTCCTGCGCCGCGGACTCCAGACGCCCGTCCGCCTCACGATCCCGCCCGGCTCCCGGCCCGACGTCGTCGCCCGCGTGGCGGCGTCCGACCTGGCGTTCGACGCCCGGGCCTTCCGCGCCGCCCTGCGCGACACGAGCCTGGCGCGCTCGCTCGACACGCAGCCGGGCCGCCTCTTCGGCTACCTGATGCCGGAAACGTACGAGTTTTACTGGCAGACGCCGCCCGAAGACGTCATCCGCACGATCAAGCGCTCCTTCGACCGGTTCTACACCCGCGACATTGCCGCCGGGGCGGAGCGCCTCGATCTCACCAAAACCGACGTGCTCACCCTCGCCTCGATCGTCGAGTGGGAAGCGCTCCTCGACGAGGAAAAACCGGCCATCGCCGGCGTCTACCTCAACCGCCTCGACCGGGGCTGGAAGCTGCAGGCCGATCCCACGATCCAGTACGTGCTGATCGATGAGAACGGCAGCCGGGTGCGGCGCGTCCTCTACAAGCACCTCGAGATCGACCACCCCTACAACACCTACCGCAACCCCGGCCTTCCGCCGGGACCCATCACGAACCCGGCCCCCTCCACCGTGCGCGCCGTCGTGAACGCGAACGACCACGACTACATGTACTTCGCTGCCGACGGCACCGGCGGGCATGCCTTTGCGGAGACCCACCGCGAGCACCTCCGCAACGCCCGCGCCTACCACCGCCTCCTCGACCAACGCGAGGAATAAGGGGTGGACGGGTGGATGGGGGGAGAGATGGATGGGGGGGAAGGAAGGATGGGGGACGGGCAGTGAAACGGGCGGAGGCGAAACGGGCGGAGGGTCCGCGAGAACAAAACGAGGTCCGTCGCAGCCCCGCCCGGCCACCGGAGCCCTCAGAAGAAAAACGTCAGGCCGACGAGGAACTGGTTGCGCTCCACGTCTTCGTTGACGAAGGACGCGTTCTGGGAGGCATACGGTAGGGTGCGATCTTCGAAGCGCTCCTGCATCCAGGCAAGATCGATCCGCAGGTAGTCGTCCACCTGGTAGCCGAGCCCCGCAGACAGGTAGGTCCGCGAGCGCTCGTCGACCACGTCCTCCCCGAAGACGTCGAGGGAGGTGCTCAGGAAGTCGGCGTTGAGCGCCGAGAAGGAGGCCGGCGCCGGGTGGTAGGCAAATCCCCCGCGGAGGATCAGAGGCGACAGGGTCAGCTCCGCCCCGACGCGCGTCTGAACGACGGGGTCGAAGTCGTCCTCGATGATGGCGTTCTCCTCCGTGAAGGTGTCGGCCCCGTCGGCCGCCTCCAGTTGCAGCTGCGTCCAGTCAACGAGCGTGGCATCCCCTGAGAGCCGGAGGCCGCCGATTTCTGCCGAGAGGCCGGCCCCGAAGCGCCAGGGCGTGCGGATATCGTACTCGAACGGTCTGCGCTCTGCCCTCTCTCCGGCGTCGTCGCCGTAGACGTCTGAAAACCCGTCGTCGAAGGCCGTGAGCAGTCGGAAGCTCGTCTCTTCGTTTACCGAATACCAGGTGGGGGTTTCGATGGTGAGGCCTGCGCGAAGAGCCGACGTCAGTTCGGCAGACAGCCCCACGCGAACGCTAAAGCCGGTGAAGTCGGATTCGAGGTTCCGGGTGAACCGGAGCCGGTCGAAGTTGACGGTGCCCCCGGTGCCGTCGTTTTCGTTTCGGTCGTCGATCTCCTCGAAGACCTGGCGCAGCTCGTACCGCCCGAAGCTGACGTTTCCGGAGGCGCCGACGAACACGCCGCGCGCAGCCTCGATCGATCCGCCAAAGTTGAACTCCCGGAGGGCGCCGTCCTCGGTGAAGTCGCCCGCCTGCCGGAACTGCGTGCCGCCCGCAACGGCCGGAAGGAAGGACTGAGCGGGGTTGTCTCCCTCGAAGAGGCCGGGCACGAAGTCGATGGCGAACGTCTGAAACGCAGCCAGAGACAGCGGCCGGTTCACAACGCCGTCGCCGTCGGGGTCGAAGTCGACGACGAAGTCTGCCTCGTCCCCCTCCACGAGAAACTGATCGGTGAGGAGCTCGGGCGTCTCCCCCGGAGCAAACGAGGCGACGTCCACCTCTCCGGAAACCGGGAGAAAGAAGTCGGTGACGGAGCTGAACTGGTTGCGGTTTTGAAACTCGAGGTCGCGGCCGAACAGGCGGGTTTCGTTCACGGCCAGGCCAACGACGAAGGCCCCTTGCGCGGTCGGGGCCTTGTACAGCACGCCGAGGTTTCCGAGTCCGTAGTCGGTACGCGAGGCCTCCGCCGCTCCGAGGCCGAAGCTCCGCGGGTCGTCCAGGGCGCCGCCGAAGGTTTCGTAGGTGGCGTCGTTGGTGACGTAGAGGCCGCGGAACGATCCGGTCAACTGCGATGCCGACGTCATCCCCAGCCCGGCCGGGTTGCTGTACAGGGCGCCGACGTCCCCCACGCCGGCAATGCTGGTTCCGGCCATTCCCAGGAGGCGCGGTCCCGTCGCGGGAGGGCGTTCGGAAAAGAACAACGCGTCGCCCACCGACTGAGCCTGAGCCGTTGGGCCGCTCAGCAGGATGAAGGCGAGAGAGACGAAGAGAAACGGAAGGAGAGGCGGGCGTCGGGTACGCATGGGTTCAAGGGGGCAATGAGAGGAGAATCGGCCACGGGGCGGGGCAAGGGAGAGCGCGCCCGTGGGACGACCGGATGGCAGGACCGGACAAAGGGGTCGGGCGAAAGGGTCGGGCGAGCGACCGGTTCGTCCGGGGCGGGTCCGGGGCGCGGTACAGCGAGGGGAGACGGCAGACCTCGCCCCCCTGACGTCGATGGGCAGCTCTGATGGGCGACTTCGATCCAGCGTCGGGGTTTGCGCCGGCACCGAAGAGGCACAGAAATGGCCCGGGCTACGCGGAATGGCCCGGGCCGGGAGGAAGAAGACGCTCGGAGATCGAACGGAGGTCAAACCGGTCTCTGTCCGGTCGCTGTTCGGGCACGGGACCCTGCCTACTCCCCCCCGCGGTCGCTGCGGGAAGAGCGGCTTCGCGAGGACGTTCCGCGGGAGCGGGACGAGGACCCGCGGGAGGACCGTGCGTTGGAGCGCGACCGGGTTCGCTCCACGGAGCGAGTCCTCGGACGAGAGGGGCGGGCCGACCGAGCCCGGTTACGGGACGGCGCCCGGCTGCGGACGGTCGAGCGCGAGGGGCGATCGAACGACCGCGGAGAGCGCTGGGGTTGTGTGCGAATGCGGCCGGTCGGCGAGGACCGGGAAGCGTTCGACCGAGAGCGTGTCCGCACCGACTCCGATCGGAGGGAGCGGCGTGCTGACCGGTCGGCCCGATTTCGGGGAGACGGGGCGGCGCGACCGATGCGTCCGCGGGGCGCGTCGTCGCCGGGCTGGGACGCGGAGAGGCGGCGGTCGTCAGATCCTCCGGATCCGCGATCCCGGTCCGATGAAGAGCGGCCTCTGCTGCGGCTCCGGCTTCCGCGGTCGTTGGTGCGGCTTCCCCGGTTTCGCGCGCCCGGGTCCGAGCGTCCGCGAGATCCGCTGCGGCCGCGCTCCGTGCGGCTTCGCGTTCCCCGATCCCGCTCCGAGCGGGAGGAGCCCCGGTCGTTGCGGTTCGTTCGCGGCGAGGGCGTGGCGCGGTCGCGGGAGCGAGGAGTCCGCTCCGGTTCGGTCCGCGAGCGGTCCGGTGCGGTGCGTTCGGTGCGGCTGCGGGCACCGCGATCGATGCTGCGGCCGCGCTCGGCGGCACCGGAGCGACCGATGCGCCCCCGGTTCGAGGGGTCGGCCGGTCGTCCTCGGTCTGCCCGACGCGCGTCGTTGCGGCTGGCGTCCGACCGTGTCGCGGAGCGCGCCGTGCGCTCCTCCCCTGACCGGGTGCTGCGGCCGATGCGTCCCCGCTCCGTGCTGCGGGCCTCTCTCGTAGCGCCACGAGCGGCCCGGGCGGTCTGCGATGCAGACGAGCGAGACCGGTCGATGCCCCGTCCGCGCGTCTCGCCGCGCGGGGCCGGCGCCCGGCCGATTCCGTCTGCCGCCGAGCGCGGCGACCGGTCGGCAATGAACCGGCGGTCGGTGGAGACGACGCTGTAGTCGTAATAGGTCCGGTACACGTGGGGGCGGTACACGGAGTACGTGTAGAAGCCCGGCCGGTAGCGGTAAAACGGGCGCTGGTAGTACCGCGAGCCGAAGCCGATCGAGATGCGAAACCGAAATCCAGACCCGTAGAACGGATCGTAGAAGAAGGGGTCGTAGAAGAACGGGTCGTGGAAAAACCCCGAACTGTAGATGCGCGGCCCGAAGAACGGGTCGTAGAAGAACGGATCCGGGGAGAGGTACTTGTACTTGTAGCGGTACCGGTACTCGGAGGTAGCCTCTTCGCGATCCGCCGTGCCTCGCTCGCGGTATTCGCGGCGGTATTCGTCGGCGTAGACCTCATCCTCGCGCTCCGTCTCGACGCGCTCCGATGCCTGCGGCGCCGGATCGCTCGATTGGAACTGCGTGTAGCACCCGGTTAAGCCAATCATCAGCCCCAGCATCACGACGACGCGGCGGAGAACCTGCGTCGGGCGACCTGCCGTCCGTTCGTTGAAAGCATCCATGACCTGCACCTCGGCCTGTGGCCTGTCTGAACTCATCTTCACACCTGCTGTACGAACCGGCGCTATAGAAGTTACAGCCGGCGGGAAGAATACAGCCCGTGCGGGCGTGCAAAAGGGCGCTGGGCAGCGCGAAACCGGCCCCGTCGGTTCAAAAAGAAAAGCCGCTCGCTCCGGTCCGGAAGTAACACCCGGCCGCGAGATCCTCACACGAGACGGACGTGAGATGCCAGGCGACGATCTTCCCGATCCCTTCGCCGGCGGCAGGGGCGGGCGCGTTGATATGCGACCGCGCTTCCACCTATCTTACGAATGGTAGCAGCAAACCCCCGACGACCCGTCCGACCTTCCCTCTCACACCCCGACCCAACATGGCTGAAGCGGTCACACCTCGCGCCGACGATTACTCGCAGTGGTACAACGACGTTGTCCGCAAGGGCAAGCTGGCGGACAACTCGCCCGCCCGCGGATGCATGATCATCCGCCCGAACGGCATGGCGCTGTGGGAGAACATGCGCGACGAGCTCGACCGGATGTTCAAGGACACCGGTCACGAGAACTTCTACTTCCCGATCTTCATCCCGGAGCGGTTCATGGAACGGGAAGCGGAGCACGTGGAGGGGTTTGCGAAGGAGTGCGCCGTCGTCACCCACTCGCGGCTCACGCAGGACGAGGAGGGGAATCTGATCCCGGATCCGGAGTCGAAGCTGGGCGAGAACTACATCGTGCGGCCCACCTCCGAGACGATTATCTGGGACACGTACTCGAAGTGGATCCAGTCGTACCGCGATCTGCCGCTGCTCTACAACCAGTGGGCCAACGTCGTCCGCTGGGAGATGCGCCCGCGTCTGTTTCTGCGGACGGCCGAGTTCCTCTGGCAGGAGGGCCACACCGCCCACGCGACGAAGGAAGAGGCGATTGAGGAGACCGAGCGGATGCTCGACGTCTACACGACGTTCGCCGAAGACTACATGGCGATGCCGGTGCACCAGGGCACGAAGTCGGAGAGCGAGCGCTTCCCCGGTGCGGTCGACACGTACTGCATCGAAGCGCTGATGCAGGACGGCAAGGCCCTGCAGGCCGGCACGAGCCACTTCCTCGGGCAGAACTTTGCGAAGGCCTTCGACTGCACGTTCACCGACGAGAACAACGAGGAAACGTACGTCTGGGCCACCTCCTGGGGCGTCTCGACGCGCCTCATCGGCGGTCTCATCATGACGCACTCCGACGATCAGGGACTCGTCCTCCCGCCGAAGCTCGCCCCGCATCAGGTCGTGATCGTCCCGATCTACTTCAACGACGACCAGAAAACGGACGTCCTCGCCGCCTGCGAGCGCATCCAGGAGGAACTGGCCGACGCCGGCGTGACGGTGAAGATGGACGACGACGACACGCAGAGCCCGGGCTGGAAATTCAACGAGTACGAGCTGCAGGGCGTGCCGGTGCGCCTCGCCATCGGGCCGCGCGACCTCGAGAACGACAACGTCGAGCTCGCCCGGCGCGACACCCGCGAGAAGACCATCGTCCCGCAAGCGGGGATCGCCGAGCGCGTGAGCGACCTACTCGACGAGATCCAGACGTCGCTCTACACACAGGCGAAGGAGCGCCGCAAGGAGCGCACCCACACGGTCGACGACTACGACGCCTTCCGCGAAGTGATCGACGAGGACGGCGGCTTCGTGTGGGCGCACTGGGACGGCTCCGCCGAAACCGAGGAGCGCATTCAAGAAGAAACCGGTGCGACGATCCGCCTCCTCCCGCTCGACCGCGAGGACGGGGAATCCGGCGAAGACATGCTCACCGGCGAACCCTCCGAAGGCCGCGTCCTCTTTGCGAAAGCGTATTAATGGAGAATGGAGGGTGGAGGATAGAAGATGGAGGGTGGAGGATGGATCGCTCCCTGCGGTCGCGGGGTTGGTTGTTGGTGGTTCGTTGTTGGTGGTTTGTGGTCGGTTGTTCGTGGGTCGGGGCGAGGGCGTCGGTTCCTCGTGTCCTCGACTCATCGACTCAGCAGCACTCCGATCCGGGGCTGATGAGGCGATCACCGGAGCCAGAGCCGTACGGCCTGGCGGTGCGCATTCCCGTCTCCTCGTCTCGCCGTTTCCCCGTCTCTCCGTCTCCCCGACTCATCGAATCCGCAGCACCCCGATCCCGGACTGATGAGGCGATCGCCGGGGCCAGAGCCCCACGGCCTGGCGGGACGCCCTCCCCCGTCTCGCCGTTTCCTCGACTCCCCGGCGTTCCGTCCAAGGCCTGACGAAGCCACCGCCGGGGCCGAATCCACCTGGCCCGCCGCCCCCTCGTCTCCTCGACTCATCGACTCATCGACTCAGCAGCACTCCGCCGGGGCCTGGCGAAGCCACCGCCGGGGCTACAGCTCCACCGGTAGACCAACGCCCCGTCTCCCCGACTCATCGATTCAGCGGCACTCCGTCCGCGGCCTGATGAAGCAACCGTCGGGGCCAAAGCCCCCCGGCCCGCCGCCCAACGCCCCAACGCCCAACGCCCTCACGACCCCCGTTGGGGGCTGCGGCGGCCGACGAGGCGGGAGTCCGTCCAGCCGTCTTCGGTCTCGACGACGGTGCGGCGCGTGCGCGTCTTGGCGTTCACGTCCTGCAGAAGCGAGCGCACCGACGGAAACAGCCGCTGAATCTTCGGGTTGCGCGCCCAGGGCTGCACGTCCTGCAGGGAGTGCGTAAACACGACCTCGGCCAGCGGGCGCGGGTTGCGATCGGGCACGGGGGAGATCGAGGCAATGCGCGTTACGCGCGGCTTCGCAAAGCAGAGGCCGGTCTGCTGTCCGCGAAAGCCGGAGACGCGCGTCTCCACCTCTTCTCCCTCCTCCGTCAGCGAGAAGGTGAGGCGAACGAGCCCGCCGGAGGTGGTGTCCCGCTGGTTGGTCAAGAGGCCCTCGGCCTGCAAGACCTGCAGCTGCTGAAAGCGCAGGGGCGGGGCGAGCGTGTCGGGTTCGACGACCGTGGTCGGAAACGTTTCCCCCCGGTCGAGCGCGTCCGGTACGATGCAGGCGTCGTTGAACGCATCCAGCCCTTCATTGAGCGCCCGGCGGGCCTGGTCGTTCGACGGAATGCGGTAGCCTTCGTCCGTCGTCTGGGTCCCTTCCATGCCCAGGCAGCCCGAAAGGAGCAGTGTGCCGGCGAGGACGACCGTCCAGCACACAACGAGGGAGCGAATGGCGGCAGACATGGGTCGGGCGGCGTGATGAGGAAGGGGGATGGGTGCACAGCGTCCAAAGAACGAACTGGCACGCACACGATCCACCCGCCCCCTGCAGCGCGGAGGGAGATTGCGCCGGCTCCGAGACGCCTGCTCCTTCTGCATTTTCGCCGCCGTTTCGCCCGCGAGGGTGGGCGCGGCCCCGGCCCGGTTTCTACCTTGACGGCGTTGACCCCCTTCGTTTTCGCCGGACGCTCCCACCCACCGCCACCCACCCCGATGACGTTCTCTCTGAACGCTCTTCAGCAGCTTCTCGACCTCGAGCGCATCGAGCACAACATCTTCCGCGGGCAGAGCATCGACATCGGGTCGGGGTTCGTCTACGGCGGGCAGGCCCTGGCGCAGTCGCTCGTTGCCGCGGCGCGAACGCTGGAAGACGAGCGCCGCCTCTGCCACTCGATGCACGGCTACTTCATCCTGCCGGGCGACGTCGACGCCCCCATCGTCTACGAGGTCGACCGCCTGCGCGACGGCAAGAGCTTTACCACGCGGCGAATCGTGGCCATCCAGCACGGGCGCGCCATCTTCAACATGGCGGCCTCCTTTCACCGCCCGGAGCCGGGGAAGGAGCACCAGGGCGACGCCCCGGACGTGCCCGGCCCTCACGAACTGCCCAGCGAACTCGACCTGATTCGCCGGGTCGAAGACCGCATCCCCGACGAGAAACGAGACTTCTACACCCGCGACCGGCCCATTGAATTCCGGCCCGTCGACCCGGCCGACCCCTTCGACCCACAGAAGAAGGCCCCGGAGCGGCATCTCTGGTTTCGGGCGCAGGGAACGCTCCCAGACGACGGCCTCACGCACCGAAGCGTGCTGGCGTACGCCTCGGACTACGGGCTGCTGGGCACGGCGCTGCGCCCGCACGGCCTCTCGTTCGTCCAGCCGGAGCTGCAACTGGCCTCCCTCGACCACGCCCTCTGGTTTCACCGCGACGTTCGCCTCGACGACTGGCTCCTCTACGCCATGGAGAGCCCGAGCGCGTCGAGGGCCCGCGGCTACACGCGCGGACAGATCTTCGCCGAGGACGGAACGCTCGTCGCCTCCGTCGCCCAGGAAGGCCTCATGCGCCTGCGCGACGACGGGAGCGGGACGTCGGCATAGGCTCTTTCAGCGCCCCCGGAGGCATCGGCTCCGGCAAGACCCCCCGGAGGACATTAGGCCCCCTGCAAGACATCAGGCTCCCCGGAAGACATCAGGCTGCGCCTGGAAGACATCGGTCCTTGTGCGAGTCACGCGGCCTTTTCGGCCGTCGCGACGCGGTCGATGAGGGTTTCGTAGATGACCTCTCCAGAGGCGTCGCAGAAGCGGAGGCGCATCGCGTCGGCCGTCAAGCTCACAACCGCAAACCCCAGCGTGCTTGCGCTGTAGCGCGTCGCCTCGACGGAGCCGGTCTCTCGCACCTCCGAACCGGCGCCGGACACCACGTGGTGCAGGCCGTCGGCGGCGAGGTGCTGCAGATCGTGCTCGTGTCCGCACAAGTAGGCGTGCACGTTCATCGAGTGAAGCAGGGGGGCGACCTCTTGACGAAGCGCCGGGGTTGCGCCGTGAAACGAACTGCCGGACCGGATGGGGTGGTGGCCGACGACGAGGCGCCAGGCCGAGCGCGACGGCGCCAGCATGTGCTGCAGCCAGTAGCGCTGCAGCGTCGGGTC
>CAKZLV010000264.1 GCA_937127285.1 uncultured Bacteroidota bacterium | reverse complement strand
CCAAAACCGTCGACGGCCAGCGGATGGAGCCGTACGAGGTCGCCGAGATCGACATCCCGGAGAAGTTTATGGGGGAGGTGATGGAGCGCCTCGGCGAGCGCAAGGGGCAGATGCAGACCATGGAGCACCAGGACAGCGGCCGCGTGCGGCTTGTCTTTCAGGTGCCGAGTCGCGGACTCATCGGCTACCGCGCCAAGTTCCTCACGGACACGAAGGGCACCGGCCTTCTGACGCACCGCTTCGATGAGTTCGGGCCGTGGGCGGACGACATCCCGCACCGCACGACCGGTGCCCTCGTCGCCGACCGAAAGGGGGAGGCCACCGCCTACGCGCTGCTCAACCTGCAGGACCGGGGCGAGTTTTTCGTCGCGCCGGGCGACAAGGTGTACCAGGGCATGATCGTCGGCGAGAACAACCGCCCGCAGAACCTCGACCTCAACGTCACGAAGGAAAAGAAACTGACCAATATGCGGGCGGCCGCGGCCGACGAACTGGAGCGCCTTCCGCCGCCGCGCGACATGTCGCTCGAAGAGGCGATCGAGTTCATCCGCGAGGACGAGCTGATTGAGATCACCCCCGAGGGCTTCCGCCTGCGCAAGCGCTATCGCGACCCGAAGAAGCGCAAGCGTTCGAACATGGAAGCGGCGCGGTAGGGCAGTGTTGAAGGTCGATTTTCGAATGTCGAGTGTCGAATGGCGAGTGTTGAATGGGGGCACGATGTCCATGGGCACGATCCATCGTGCCGCCCTCCTGGAACCCGACTCACCGTCCGCCCCAAAGCCCATAACCCAAAACTCGAAACCGACAACCCAACACCCGCCCCCCACCCGCATCCCCCAGCTCGTCGGCAACTTTCGATGAAAGAACAGGCACAGGCGTAGAGGCAGAGTGTGCACGGAACCTGGTTGTGCCCCTCATGTATTTTACGATACGACATTTCGCGGGGACACCCCGCACCGACAAGGGCAAGTCCCGCACGGGCAGCTCCCTCTGAACCCCGTCAGGGCCGGAAGGCAGCAGCGGTAGGAGGTCGCAGCGCCGCGATGCGGGTCGCTTGCCCTTTTTTTGTCCCTCGATTTGTCTTTGGGCAGATTTGTCTTGGGGCGGATCCCCGATTGGCCTGGACCGGGCCCCCGGTCGCCGCTCGCCAGGCCGGTTCCAATCCCTAATTTTGGCGAAATCTCGCCCTCCGTCCCCGAACCGCGAGATTCGCGCTTGCGTTTCGAACAACCAGCCGTCACTCTACCTGTCCCCCGTGCCGACAGGTTGCACGTTGAGTGCCCGTTTGGCGGACGGTCTGCGGCCCCCAGAGACACGGCTTCGCTCCGCCCAGAGCGCTGCGACATCGGGAACGTTGCTCCACGAAGCGACGGCCCTGGCCGGGTCACTCCCTGAGGCCCCGGTTGCGCGCTGCGTGAACGCTTCGATCCTGTGTTCCTGCGTTCAGTCGCCTCCCAGCGTCCTTGCTTGCTGCGGTCACGGCGCTTCGCTCGTGTCGGCGTCGCATCCATTCACCCAACAGGTTCTGACTCCTACGTTCGCTCACCGCCGGCCCGTACGCCGGCGGGTTGTGAAACGACGGGGGGTACTCTTCGCTCTTCTGAATTTCCGGTACGACACACATGTCTCTCCTCAGTGCGTGGAGCCTCACGCCGGTTCTCCTGTCCGGTCAAGGATCGGGCGCTTCTAGCGGCATCATCGGATTCGTCTTGCCGCTCGTTCTGATCTTCGGGGTGTTCTACCTGTTTATTTATCGCCCGCAGAAGAAGCGCGAGGAAGAACACAAGCAAATGGTCGAAAGTCTGGAGCGGGGCGATAAGGTCGTCACCGCTGGAGGGATTCACGGAACGGTGCAGCGCATCGACGAGGACAGCATCCTCGCGCAGGTTGACAGCAAAGGCACCAAGCTGCGCTTCGACAAGGAATCCGTCTCGCGCCTCAACGAAGACAAAAGCAACGACAGCGACTAGCGCATCGTCCAGCCTCCCGGAGGGGTTCTGCACGGGCGAGTCCGCGGTTCGCGGCGGTGCCGACCCCGCGCATCGACGCCTCCCTTCGGGCTGGACGGCGCACGAGGCCCGCCCCTGCTCGACCACCCGCCTGCTCCCATGTCGGACCGCTCCTCCACCGACGTTCTGTTTGACGACATCGACGACGCCGTTTCTGCCATTCAAAGCGGTGGCCTCGTCATCGTTGTCGATGACGAAGACCGCGAGAACGAAGGCGACTTCATCTGCGCGGGAGAGAAGATCACGCCCGAGATCGTCAACTTCATGACGAAGCGGGGCCGGGGGCTGCTCTGCACCGCCATTACGCCGGAGCGGGCCGAAGCGCTCGACCTCGACCTCATGGTCGACTCCAACTCGGCCACGTACGACACGCCCTTCACGGTGTCGGTCGACTACAGGCGGGACACGACGACGGGGATCTCGGCGTCGGATCGGGCCGCCACCATCCAGGCGCTGGCCGACCCGGACGTGTCTCCGTTCGACTTTGCACGCCCCGGGCACATCTTTCCGCTCCGGGCTCGCAGCGGGGGCGTTCTGCGGCGCGCCGGCCACACCGAGGCGGCCGTTGACCTCGCCCGCATGGCGGGCCTGCAGCCCGTCGGGGCCCTCGTAGAGATCATGAACGACGACGGCACGATGGCCCGCGTGCCCGAGCTCAAGGAACTGGCCGACGACCTGGACGTGCCGTTCGTCACGATCCAAGACCTCATCAGCTACCGCATGCAGCACGAGCGCCTCGTGGAGCGGGAGGCGGAGGTCGACCTCGAAACCGCCTTCGGGACCTTTCGGGTCGTCGCCTACCAAGAGTCCTTCACGGGCGACGTGCACCTGGCCCTCGTCAAGGGCACATGGGGGCCCGACGACCCGGTTCTCGTCCGCGTCCACTCCCAGAACGTCCTCGGCGACGTGCTGGCGGCACGGCAGGAGGAGTACAGCGAGCAGCTGGCCGAGTCGCTCTTGCAGGTCGAGCACGAAGGAACCGGCGTGATCCTCTACATGATGCAGAGCAACCACGGCCAGAGCCTGCTGGCGAAGCTAGAGGACATGGAGCGCCAGCAGCAGCACGACCCACCCGGCTCGGCGGACGCCTCGTTGGATATGGACCACCGCGACTACGGGATCGGCTGTCAGATTCTTCGCGACCTCGGGGTTCGGCGCCTGCGGCTTCTGACGAACAATCCCCGCAAGCGCATCGGCCTGGCCGGCTACGGCCTCGACCTCGTCGAGCAGACGCCGATTGAGATTCCGGAGGACGCGACCGACCGGCTGAGCCGCCTTGCCGCCGATCGCCTGACGCCGCTTCTCATGGAGGTGCTCAACGGCTAAGTTCATCGGCCCCGCCCGTCCTCTCCAGGCCGTCGGGCACCGCCGCCGACGCGGCGCGCGCGATCTACCGACGCGATTTACCGAGAGGTTCCAACGACACCCTTGCACTCGCCTTCCCAGACTGCCATGGAAATGCCGTCCGGCCCGCAGGTTGCCAAAATCGTTTACGGCGTCGTGGGGGTCCTCTGCGCGTACATCGTCACCGATCGGCTGGTGGCCGCGGAGTGGTCGTTAGCCCTCTGGCCCGCCGTCATTCTGGCGTGGTGCGTCTACCGCCTGCTGGACATGCAAGACGACGAGTAGGCCCCGCCGCCTCGTCCGCCCGACCCTTCCCGGACCCGACGCGAAGCACGACCTCGCCGATGACCGCCTCCGTCCTGAGCATCATCCAATGGAGCCCGGACCCCAGCATCTTCCGCATCACCGTCTGGGGGCTGACGATCGAGCCGCGGTGGTACGGCCTTCTGTTCGCCCTCGGGTTCTTGATCGGCTTCTACATCATGCGGGGGGTCTTCCGCAAAGAGGACAAGCCCATACCCGACCTCGATTTTCTGTTGATCTACCTCGTCGCCGGTACGATCGTCGGGGCCCGCCTCGGGCACGTCCTGTTTTACGCGCCGGGCTACTACTTCGCGAACCCCGTCGAGATTCTCTGGATTCAGAAAGGGGGGCTGGCGAGCCACGGCGGGCTCATCGGCGTTCTCTTTGCCATCTGGCTCTACAGCCGGCGGCGCGACGACCAGCCGTTCGTCTGGCTCCTCGATCGCCTGTCCGTCCCCGTGGCCCTCACCGGGGCGTTCATCCGCCTCGGCAACCTCTTCAACTCCGAGATCCTGGGGACGCCGACGGATCTACCCTGGGCGTTCGTGTTCACGCTGCGCGACACCATCCCCCGCCACCCGGCCCAGCTCTACGAGTCAATCAGTTACTTTCTGATCTTTCTCTTCCTCGGTGCGCTCTATCGCCGGTACGGAGAGGATACGCCACGCGGGCTCCTCTTCGGGTACTTCATGACCTTGATCTTCGGCGTTCGCTTCGTGATTGAGTTCGTGAAGGCGAGCCAGGCGCACTTCGAGATGCATCTGCCGCTGTCGATGGGACAGCTGTTGAGCATCCCCGCTCTCCTGATCGGCGTCTACTTCCTCTGGCAGGCCCGGCGCGCGTCGGCACAGACGGCCTGACGCTGGTGCGGGTTCGCCCCGGGTTCGCACCGGGTGGGCCGTTCGGTCCCGGTTCCAGCGGATGGCCGGGGGCACGGCGGGCGGCGCGGCACGAGGACTGGGACGGAGGCACCGGGGCGGGGGAACGGGGCGGGAACGGTGTTACTCCTGCGTGGCGGTGACGTCTTCCGGCGGCGGTCCGTCGAGCGAGATGCCTGCCTGCTGGGCCCGGTGCTGCAACTCCCGCATCCGCGTCACGAACGCCTCATTTTCCGGCTCCAGGGCCCCTGCCTGCTGGTAGGCCCACCGCGCGCCCGCCCACTCGTCCAGCTTCCGGTACGTGTCGCCCAGGAGCAGGTAGAGCGATACGCTTTCGTCGTTCAGCGGCTCGCAGCGCCCGCGCAGAACCTGGCGGGCCTTGTCGTGTCGCTCAAGCCCCGCCAGCGCCCGGGCCTTGGCGAAGTAGAGCGTCCACGTCGCCTGGCGGGCCAGGGCCGAGTCGGCCCGCGCCAGGGCCTGCGCGTAGGCCTCTCGTTCGAGCAAAAGATCGATCGTCCGTATCTCTGGCGGGAGGTAGGTGGGAGTGAGCGCGCGGGCCTGGTCGAAGTACGTCTGCGCCACCAACGGATCGCCCAGTTCGACGGAGATCCGCCCGAGTGCATACGGAATGGGCGCGTAGGAGCCCGTCAGCCGCGACGCAAGCTGGTAGGATTCCTTGGCGGCGGCCAGGCGCCCTGCCCGCCAGTGAGCCCGGCCCTCACGGAGGAGCGACCGGGTGCGTGCGTCCAGGCGCGCCGGCGTCAGCGCCGAGGCCCGCTGCCAGACCTGCAGGTCGTTGATCAAAGACAGGTCGGTGGCCTTCGCCAGCGCCCGGCGCACGTGCCGCTCGAACGTCTCCCGGTCGCCTTGCCCCAGGCGGTTCATGGCCGCGATGATTTCGTAGTAGGGCTGCGGCGCCGCGGGACGCTTGAGCTTCAGGTTGAGCATGACTTCCTCGCCGAACACGAGGCTGTCGTCACGGATCGACGCGTTGACGATTCGCGTCGTCTCGCGCAGATCCTCCCACCAGCCGAGGGCCTGCATCTCGTCACGCACCGCCCGGAAGCGGGGGGCGTCCAGCGCCTCGAGGCGCAGCGGAGCCAGGCGCGGCTGCCGATGCGCGTAGGCCGGCTGAGGATCGAGCAGGAGCCGGACGAGCACGTCCAGCGAGGTGCGAAGCTGATCGTCTCCGTACGTCCCCCGCATGAAAATCCGCAGCCGCTGCTTCCGGTGGGCGCGGACGGCGCTCGCTTGCATAGTGGCCGCCGAGGACCGCAGGTAGGCCATTTCGTCGGCTGCTGCGCGTTGCGACGGGGTCCGGCCGTCCAGGTAGAACGAGAGCCGGCGGTGTACGGAGTCCAGTTCGCTCCGATAGGCGTCGATCTGGTCGAGCACCTGCGTCGAGAGAGACCCGAGAGAGTCCTGCAACTGCGTGAACGTGCGCGCCTGCCGGTCCAGCACCCGCGTGACGGCCGTATCCAGAAGCGCGCGGGCCTCGGGGGCGAAGGAAAAGGACGGGCCGGCGCCCTCTGCCTCGAACGGCGCCAGGGTGGCAGCGGCCTCCAGCGGCGCCGCGTCCAGCGTGTTGCGGGCCGTGGCGAGACGGGCCTTCATCCGGTTGTAGCCGGGAACGTAGCGCTCGTGTATCGAAAGGGGAGCGGAGCGGCCGGGCGCATGCGTAAAGACGACCGGCTCGGTGAGATCCACCTCTTCCTTCGGGTAGGCGAGAATCATCCGAGGCTCCGGAACGCCGGTGGTGTACACCCGGATGTCCACCACCGACAGCTCCGTGGTGTTCTGCAGAAGGGTGATGCGAAGCGCATCCCCGGTGTCGTCGGGCGACCACGTCCAATCCCCAACGGGGTCGAGCGTGAAGTAGATGCGTTCGGACGTCCGAAACGCGCTCGTGTCGGCCGGAGAGCGACCCTGTGCATCTGAGTGGCGGATTTGAACGACGCGCTCCCCCCGCAGGAATTTCTTCTCGCGGTAGAGAAGTTCGACGTCCTGCGCCTGTAGAGGGACCGGACCGACAACGACGAGTGCGAGGGTTAGAAGAACGATCGAAACGGAGGCGAGCGAAGAGCGCACGACAAAGAGCATCGGAGGAAGGGGGAGCAGAGCATCCGGTGAACGTGGCAGCAGGCCTCCTTGCGCGGTGCGGCATCCCACCGTCCCGACCCGGGACGCGGGAAAGGAGCGACTGATGCGATACCTCAGGGAACAACCGAGGGGACCGATATGCATTGAGATTTGGAGCCGACCTGGGTATCCAAAAGCTCAGATCTGGGGCGCAGTTCTCGGAGCCGCGGTCTGAAAGGCATGGTGTAGGAGCAGCGGGATTCGAGCGATCGGGATGGGAACGACGACGTCGAACCTCGTGCGGCCCCTGAATCGCAGGGTAGGTTGACGCTCACCGGATGCACAGAAAGGCAGCAGGGGCGGGCAGGGCTTTCGCTTCCTCGACCAAGTCGTGCGATTCCGGAAGCAGTTCGAAGACGCCCGCGGCGCGCCGGTAGGCCGTGGGGAAGCGTCCGTCCTGCATCTCCGCGTCGGCCCAGCCCATCAGAACCTCCGCCTGCCGGCGATCGATCTTGGTTCGGCGGTCGGAGGTTTCGGCGAAGGACCGAACCTCTTCGTAGGCATCGACGGCGGCGGGCCAGTCGCCGGCCCGGGCGGCCGCGTCGGCCGTTGCCATCAGCTGATCGGCAGCGCGCGTTCGCGTCCGGCCTCGAAGCGAGGCGTACCCCTCCGGCAGGCGGATGTCGACGTCGACGCGCTGGCAAGCGGACTGCAGCGACCGGACGGCGTCGAGGTGCCGGACGGCCTCCACGAACCGACCGGCTTCGCGCGCCGACCGGGCGTCGGCCATGCTGTTGTCGATCGCGCGACCGGCGACGTCGAGCAGGTTGCGGCGCGCCCTCGGGTAGTCCGGTTCCTCTTCCAAGAGTTCAACGTACTCCCGGGCAGCTTCGGCATAGCGCCCTTGCTCGGCGTCCTTCTGCGCCCGCTCGAAGCGCTCCTTCGGACTCACGCACCCGGCCAGGGCCAGAGCCAGGAGCGAGAGGATCAGGAGCCAGTGGACCGGACAGATGCGAACCCGGCAGGTGTTCAGAAACGACATGCAGGTCGGGGCGGAGGAGAAGAGAAGGGCGATGGGTGGCGAATCGAACCAGCCGAAAGAAAACAACCGGCCCGGCAAACGAACAAGACGAGGGCCGGGATGTGGAGGGCTGGGTACTGGTTATTCGGTACGGGTTATTGGGGGTACTGACCGGGTACATGGGTAACAGAATAAACCGGCAACATGGGTAACACCCATATGCGTCTCTGCTCCCGCTGAAGACCGGTTTCCGAGGAGTGGAGGATCCTTCCTGTAGGCCTGGGGCAGCGACTGGCAACCAGAACACCCGGTCTCCGCTCCCCCTAACAGACGTTTCGCACTCGGTGGAGGACGGGAAGTCGGGCAGACGAGAGTCATCCAACCACGAGATATCGGGCTTGATCGGCTTCGAACAACATTCCGTCCGGGTTTAGCACCTGTTACCCATGCTTCCGGTCCAAAGTGTTACCCATGTACCCGGTACATCAGGGTACGGGTTATTGGGTCTGGTTATTGGACACCGGTCATTGGACATTGGGTACGGGTCGGGGGCATCGGGTAAGAGCTTGGGCGACGATCGGGAGGGGATACTCATGAGGCACCTGACCCATGACGTCCCTCCCGAGCAACAGGCCGAGTCGAAAGAGCTGACTCGCGTTCCCGAACACGTAAACACCCCAACACCCCCACACCTCAACACCCAAACACCTCAACACCCGAGCACCCCTACCCCCGAATCTTTCCACGGTGGAACGTTTCGGGGAGGGGTCTTGCGAAGAAGGCGGATGGGTGCCATGTTGGAATCTACGCTCTTGCCCCCACTGCAATCCACATCGTATGATTCCCCGCGCATTCCGCAGTATCCTCGCGGTTCTCGCCGTCGGTGTCCTCACCGCCGTGCCGGTCCTCGCCCAGCCGGGCGGAGAAACCAGGCAGCGCCCCCTCGACCTCGCGCCCGACCGGTTCGGCTTTGACCGCGACCTCCCGTACGCCGACGACGTCCCCTCCCCGTCGGACGTCCTCGGCTACGAGCTCGGCACCGAGTTCACGCTCTACGCCGACGTCGTCGATTATGTCGAAACCGTCGCCGAGACCTCCGACCGCGTGACGATCCAGCGCTACGGGAAGACGCACGAAGGGCGCGAGTTGGTCTACCTGGTCGTCACCTCCCCCGACAATCAGCAGCGGATCGACGGCATCCGCGAGGCCAACCTGCGGCTGGCGGAGCCGCAGCAGCTTTCCGGTAGCGAGCGGCAGGAGCTCCTCGCCGATCAGCCCGTGATGGTGTCCTACAGCTACAACATCCACGGCAACGAGCCGGCCGGGACCGGAGCGGCGATGCAGGTGCTCTACCGCATGGCGGCAGCTACCGACAGCGAGACGCAGCGCCTCCTCGACGAGAGCGTCCTGCTCCTCTGGCCGACCGTCAACCCGGACGGCCGGGACCGCTACGTCTACTGGTACAAGTCGATGAAGCGGGACGTCGTTGCGGCCGAGCCCGACGACATCGCCCACGACGAGCCGTTTCCGCAGGGGCGGACGAACCACTACTGGTTCGACCTCAACCGCGACTGGGTGTGGGGCGTGCATCCCGAGATGCGGGGATTGGCCGAAGCCTATCAGCAGTGGCTGCCGCAGGTGCACACCGACTACCACGAGCAGGGGTACGACGAGAACTACTTCACGATGCCGGGCACGACCCCGCGCAATCCGCTGCTGCCGGAGTCGTACGTTGCGCTCGCCGACACCTTCGGGCGCGCCAACATCGCGGCGTTCGACCGGAACCAGATCTCCTACGCCACCCGCGAGGCGTTCGACTTCTTCTATCCGAGCTACGGCTCCTCCTACCCGAGCGTGATGGGTGGGATCGGGATGCTGACGGAGCAGGGCGGCATCAACGCCGGACGCGCGGTGGAGACGGACGACGGCTACGTGCTCACCTTTCGCCAGCGCATCTACGACCACTACACGACCTCGCTGGCGACGCTGAAGGCGGCCGTGCGCAACCGGCAGCAGCTTCTCGACTACTTCGCCGACGCCCGCAATCCGGCCGAGACGAAGACCGTCGAGACGGAAGCCTACCTCTTCCCGGATGACGGCGGCGAAGGCTATCTCTACGACGTCGTCGAAATGCTGCGCCGCCACGGCGTTGAAGTCGAGCGCACGACGGAGTCGTTCGAGACCTCCGCGATGGATTACCGGGACGGCGAGCGCGAGCGGCAGCGCTTTGCATCCGGGACGATGGTGGTGCGTGCCGATCAGCCCGAGCACCTTTTCATCAACTCGATCCTGCAGCGCACGGTGGCGTTTCAGGACTCCGTGATGTACGACATGTCCACCTGGTCGGCCCCGCTGGCCTACAACCTGGAGGCGTACAGCACGGAGCAGGACGTGGATGTTGCCACCGAGACCCTGCAAGACGATCCCGTTCCGCCCGCCGGCGTGGTGAACCCGGACGCCCGCTATGCCTACGTCATCGACTGGAACCAGCGCCATGCGCCGCGCGCCCTGGCGAAGCTGTGGGACCTCGGATACCGTGTTCGCTCGGCGCGCAAGCCGTTCGACACCGGCACCCGCGCATTTTCCCGCGGCACGCTGATCGTCCTTCGGGGACGGAACCCCGACAAGCAGGACCCGGCGGCCGACATGGAGCGCGTTGCCCGCGAAACCGGCGTGCGGATTCACGGGCTGGACACCGGCCGCATGGAGGAAGGGATCGACCTCGCCTCCCGCAACAGTCGCGTCGTCGACGAGCCGAAAACGGCCTTACTCGTCGACCAGCCCTTCTCCACGTACACCTCCGGACAGATCTGGTACCTCTTCGACCAGGAGACGCGCCTGCCGGTGACCCGCATCCGGAGCTCCAGTCTGGAGGGCACCGGCACGGGGGAGGGACGCTACGTCCGCTACGGCAAGGCCGACATCAACGACTACGACGTGCTCATTCTGCCGGGAGCCGGACGGCTGGAGGCCGTCTTCGACTCCACCCAGCAGGCGGCGCTGAAGGACTGGGTGCGCCGCGGCGGGACGCTCGTCGCCACCGAGGAGAGCGCGACGTTCTTCACCGAAGAGACGTCCGGATTCACCGACGTCGAAGCCGTGGAAGACACCACCGAGGCGACGGGTCCGTACACGCCGTTCATCGCCCGCGGAGATTCGGCCGGGCTGGATTACATCCCGGGGGCGGCGCTCGACGGGCGCCTTGACGCGACGCACCCGCTCGCCTTTGGCATCGGCGACCGGGTGTACCCCCTCAAGTACGGCACCGAGGCGCTCGCGCCGAGCGCGGATCTGCAGACGGCCGGCTACTACGCCGACGAGGCGCCGGGCGACCTCCTCGTGAGCGGCTACGCCTCGCAGGAGAACCTGCGCCGGCTCGCCGGCAACGCGTTCGCCGCCACCCTGCCGATGGGCGAGGGCGAGGTCGTCTTCCTGGTCGACAACACGCAGTACCGCATGTTCTGGATCGGTCCCGCCCGCATGATGCAGAACGCCGTGATGCTCGTGCCGGGGATGCTGTAGGGGGATCGGCGCGGCCGATGGGGGTAAAAGGGGTGGATGGGTGGACGGTTGGGCGTGTGGGCGTTGGGCGTGTGGGCGTTGGGCGTGTGGGCGTTGGGCGTGTGGGCGGCCGGAAGGCACAATGAGGGGCCATAAGGCGCATGAGACATGAGAGCGGCACGATGCACCATGCCGTTCTCATTGCACCATGCCGTTCTCATTGCACCATGCCGTTCTCATTGCACCATGCCGCTCTCATCGCACCGTTCCTTTCTCATGCATCATGCCCCTCCACCGATCCCCCCCACGATCACGCCTCCCGGTCCGCCCCCACGACGCGCCATCCTCCATCCTCTATCCTCCATCC
>CAKZLV010000263.1 GCA_937127285.1 uncultured Bacteroidota bacterium | reverse complement strand
GCCTCCGTTTCAGCCAGAAAGCAATACAAACAAATTTGTTTGCAATAACGGATATAAGTGACCCCAGGATGTGTCGGCCGGCGTTCTCGGGCGTCAACCCGCAGCCAGCCCGGGCCGCATGACCGGAGACGGCCCCCGCGCCTCCTGCTCCTGCGCCTCCTGCTCCTGCGCCTCCTGCTCCTGCGCCTCCTGCTTCCGTGCCGCCTTCCGCTCCATCTCCTCCTCCATCTGGGCGTGCCGCCGGGCGCGACCGGTGCGCCAGTCGCGTGCACGATCAGTCGCATGCACGATCAGTCGACGACGTCGAGCGGCATCGCCGGTGGAAGCGTATCGGGCCGCACGCTGCGAGCCGCCCACCGATCGGCTGCCTCGGGGTCCCCGCCCGCAAGAACGTCTGCCAGCACCCCCGCCACCCGAAGCGCCTTGACGCGCTCCTGACCCTGCGCGCTCATGAGATCGTCGTAGGCGGAGCGAAGTCGAGGGACTGCCTCATCTATGCGTCCCATGCGGACGAGCGCCTCGGCATGGTACGCGTCGATGACGGCCCCGAACGGTGTCTGGCGGGGGAAGCGGGCGTCGTGGATCCGGTTTGCCTCCCGGAGTGCCGTCCTCCCCTTCCGCTACTCGCCCCGATCGAGGTGAACCTGTGCACGGGCGACGAGCGCGGCGCTCATTGCGCGGGCTGCGCGGGCGTGAGGAAGCCCTTCCCGAGGCCGGGCCGCGCCGTTGTACGCCAGCGCCAGGTTGGTGTACACGTAGGAGCGGTCTACCCGGGGGGTCGAACCGAACCGCTCATCCAAGAGATGGACGGCGTTGCGGGCAAGGCGAAGGGCCTCGCCGCGGCCTCCCGGCCCGGCCACCCGTGGGGGCGACCGGTTTCGCCCACCGATCGTGCCGCCCTCCCCATCGGCGGAGACCGGTTGTGGCTGGAGTTTTTCGGCGCCTGGCCCCGAGAGGATACAGGGCGTGTTCTTGCTGCCGTCTGCTCCACGGAGTGCAGCAGCCCCCCACGCCCCGCAGAGTGCAGCCCGCCCCCGTGGCCGCCGACCGACGCGAACGGTTCTGGAAGTGGTGGCGGCGACGGGAGGCGGACGAATCGCCGGGCCCGACGGCTGCGAACGCCGCCGAGAAGGCCGACCCGCTCGCCTGCGCATCCCTGGGTGTGCATCCGGCTGCAGCCCGCGACGGCAGACGCCCCGTACCTGCACGCCCGGCCGTGGATGGATCCGGCGAGGGGGGTGACGGCCCGCTCCGCGGCCGACCTGGCCGGGCGAATTGGCGAGGCGAGGCGGGAGGCGGTGTGCGGTGACGGGATGCCGGTCGCTTCCGCCCCGGTCTACGGACACTCTGCCCCCTGCTCTTCCATTGCGTACCGGGTTCGCCCCGCCCGCCAGGAGCCGGACGTGACGGACGCGAGCGGATAGGTGGCGACGTTTCCGGTGTCGGCGTAGCGCAGCGCCAGCACGGCAGCGCCGTCTCGCCGCCCGATCGACCACCGGCCGGAGGCGGTTCGCGAGCCGCCGGCCAGCGCACCCGGGGCGCTCATGGACGTGGATCCCGAATCGATGAACCGGCCGTCCGCACAGAAGTCGACTGTGCTGGACTGCGACGCCCGCGGCATCGACGGTGCAAGCGCGAAGGGGCTCGGGGGCGTATGGATGTGGAGGCGCGCCCCGGCAACGCGGGCCCGCGCCTGCTGCGCCGTGGCGTCTTCCATCGGATCAACGCGCGGCTGCGGATCGCTTCGCGGTTTCGGGGGCGGGCCCAGCAGGCGCGATCGAAGCTGCGCCAGTTCGCTGCGGGTCCCGACGTGAACGGACACCTGATACCGGGCACCGATCCCCTGGTAGAGGCCGATCAGCTCACCGGCCTGCTCCTGCCCTCGTCGGTACGTCGGGAGCGCGCTCCGAAAAAGGGACTGCCGGGCCACGCGTTGCGGCCCGTTGGGCGCACTGGTGACGACGAGGTCCACGTCCATCTGCGGCGAACGAAAGGGAACGGGGGCGGTGCGCCGAAGCAGATCGACCGATTCGCCGTGGCCGAGTCCTCGACCGGACGCAACCACCCGGCCGTCTGCACGAATCTGGATGTTATCGCCCACGTAGGCGCTGCCGGCGGGTTGCTGGCAGTGAACCCGTACGAACTGAACGTACAGCGCGTCGCTGGCGCCACCGGCCTGCGCGAGGGCGCGCGGCACCGGCAGCAGGAAGGCGGCCGCGATCAACACCGCCACGCCGGCGCGAGTCGTGCCGGCGCAGGGGACAAACCGGGGGCGGAGACGAAGAAGACGCCACGCGAGACGGGTCATCACTGAAAGGAGGGTGGGTGAAGGAGAAAGAGCCTTCTTTCAGCATCTCTCTCCCGCCGCCGGGCTGCAGGGTCCGATGCCGGACGAGGGGCTGCGCCGATGGCGCATTTCGAGGGGCGCCCCCTTGCTTCGGCAGACCGGCTCGGCCGTTCAGGCCTCCGCCGCTGGTAGCCGCACGGTCACCCGGGTGCCTTCTCCCTTCTGGCTGTCGACCTCGACGCAGCCGTTCATGCTGGTGACGGTTTTCTCGACCACCGCAAGGCCCAGACCCGTCCCCTCGAACTTACGCGTCCGTCCCCGCGACTCCTGGTGAAAGGCGTCAAAGGCCTGATCGAGAAAGTCTGCGTTCATTCCGATCCCGGTGTCCTCGACCTCCAGAACGGCCGCCGGCGCATCCTTCGCGCGCCGGCCGTCCTCCAGGGGCTGGTCGTCTTTCGGGGGCCCAGCGCCCGTCGGGGCGTCGTCCCCCGGCGCCCGCAGCCGCCGACTGCGCACCCACACGGTACCGCCCTTCTCGGTGTACTTGATTGCGTTGGAGAGGAGGTTGCGCAGGACAATCTGGACCCCTTGCCCGTTGGCGCGGGCCCGAACCGGCTCTGCCGGCGCCTCGATCCGCACCCGGAGGCCGTTTTCTTCGGCCCGCAGCTCAAAGGCCTCCGCCACGTCGCGAACTTCTTCCGAGAGGTCGAGCGGTTCGGGTTCAAGGCCCATCTCACCGGCCTCCAGCTTCGACAGGTTCAGCACCCCGTTCAGCATTTCCATAAGCTGCTGGCCGCTCTTTTCGATCAGGCCCGCGAAGCGCACCAGCGTGGGGCGGTCGAGGGAAGCGTCTTCGTCCGTCGCATCGCCCGCTTCGCTGCCAATCGCCTCCGCAAACCCGATGATGGACGTGAGCGGCGTCCGGATCTCATGGCTCATGTTGGCGAGAAACGCCGATTTCATCTCGTTGGCCTCCTCAGCCTCTTTGCGAGCCCCGTCGGCCTCCTGGCGGGCCGCGTCGGCGCGCTCCTTGGCCTCGCGGAGGGCTTGTTCGCGCTGCTTGCGCGCCTCGATGTCGCGCCCCACCCCCAGCACCACCGTCTGCCCGAAGTACTCCGCGCGCTGCAGACGGACGTCTTTCGGGAAGGACGAGCCGTCCGCCCGCTCCTCCCACAGCTCGAACCGCTGGATATCGCCCGCGAAGGCTCGCTCCAGGCGCTCGGTCGCATCGGCGGGATCGGTCCGCGCCGTGTCCAGGACATCGGTAATCGGGCGGCCGATGAGGTCGTCGACCGTGGTTCCGAGCATCCGGGCCGTGGACGCATTCACGCTCACGAACCGTCCCTCTCGGTTCAGTACGTAGATGGAGTCGCGCGCCCGGTCGATGATGCCGCGGTAGGTGGACTCCGATCGCTCCAGGGCCGACTGCTGGTCGATCCGGTCGAGCACGGCGGCGGCGTTGGCGGCGAGGATCTCCAGGAGGCGAACGTCTTCCTCGGAGATGGCTTCGGCCTCGAAGGCACCCACTACGAGCACACCGTGCCCGTCCAGCGGGATGCAGGCGGCGGACCGGAGCACGTCGGCCGCGGTGCAGGAGGTGGAAACGCGGTGCAGGTCGTCGTAGCAAACCGCGGTGCCGGACCGGAAGGCCTCGGCCAGCGGGCTCGGGCCGTCAACGGCGACGGGCGGGACGGTCAGGTTGGTGAACCGGGAGGTGCCCGCCACCCGAACGGGTTGCAAGACGCCGGCCTGCGCCAGCCGAATAACGACGCCGGGGTATTCAAAGGTGTCGCGGACGAGGTCGGTAATGACGTCCGCCACCTCGGTCCGTCCGCGGGTTGCGAGCAGCGTTCGCGTGGCCGTGTAGAGCGCCTCGGTCTTGCGCCGGCGCCGGCGCGCACGGCGCTCCTGGCGCTTCTGGTCGGTGATGTCGGTGTAGATGGAGAACACCTCCGGCGGATCCGCCTCCGGACGGCCGGCCACCTGCAGCTGGAAGTCACGGATTCCCTCGACCGTCCGGCGTCGCACCTCCGCCTCCAGGCTTCCCGTCTGCAGCGCCTCGCGGTTTACGCGGACGGCCTCGCCCGCCGACCCATCCGGCACGATGTGCGGTTCCACCGGCTCACCCTGCTGGCGGTGCGGATCGAGGCCGAAGACGTCGCCGAAGGCCTCGTTGGCCGCCTGCAGATGCGCACCGTCGTCGCTCACCGTACACCGGATGACCGGCGTCGGCAGGGTTTCGAAGAGCGTGTGCAGGCGGCTGCGCTCACGCTGCAGCGCCCGGCGGGCGCGCTGCCGATCCGTCACGTCGAGCAAGACGCCGTTGAAGACGACCTCGCCGTCGCGCTGCTCCGGTGCGGCGTTGCCTTCCACCCAGATGATCTCTCCGTCCGGCTTCTCGAACGGCATCAAGAAGCTCCACGGCTCGACGGTTTCGGCCGCCCGGTCGATCGAGGCGCGCAGATCGTCGGAAATGCCGCCGACGACCTGTCCGACGAAGCGCTCGAAGAAGTCGCCCGGCGCCGGGTCCAGCCCCAGAACCGACTCCGCCTGCGGACTGACGTAGTACAGCCCGTATTCGGGCCCGGGGCGCGCGTAGAACTGGTAGATCACGCCGGGAACACTCCCGGCGAGGCCCTGCAGGCGGGCCTCGCGGTCTTCGAGCGCCTTCTCCGCGGCCTTCCGCTCGGTGATTTCCAGGAGCACGCCGCTGAACACGAGCTGATCGCCCCGCCGCTCGGGATGCGACCGGCACTGCAGCCAGATCCGCGACCCGTCCGGGCGGGCGAAGGGCACCTCGATGGCCCAGCTCTCCTCGTTCTCGACGGCGGTCGACACCGACGCGGCGAACTCGGCGCGATGCGATGCCGGGACGCGCTCGACGAAGCGCTCGAAGAACGTGCCGGTCGGCTCCGCCGACACTCCCAGCAGGTCCTCCGCCTGCGGACTGATAAACGACGAGGTATACTCTCCCGACGGCTCGACTCGAAAGTTGTAGAGCACCCCGGGGATGCTGTGCGCGAGTCCGTGAAGGCGGGCGCAGCGGTCCAGCAGCGCCCGGTGCTGCGCACGCTCCTCGGTTCGGTCCCGAAGGACGGTCTGAGCAGCCGGCTTCCCCCGATAGGACATCGGTGTGGAGGACACGTCCACGAACCGACGCCCACCGTCGAGGTCGACGATTTCGTGTGTCATCGGTGCCGTTGCCTGCCCCGCCTCGATCCGGTCCTGCCGATTGCGCAGCGCGTCGAGGACCTGCTCGTCGTCGACGAACGTGGCGAGGGAGACGCCGATCACATCGTCGCGGCGCTCTGCCTGCAGGAGGTCAACCCCTGCCGGATTGACGTAGACGATCTCTCCGTGAACGGTGACGAGAATCGGGTCCGGGTGCACTTCGGCCAGGTTGCGCCACCCTCGTTCCTCCCCGGCAGGCAGGGCGGGCGGGCGGAGACGGCTGTGCTCGGTAGGGTCTGCCGTCTGAGAGCTGCTCCCCGGCTCTGCCTCCCGTCCGCCCTTCTGGATTGCTTCTTCCGAAGAACCGGTGCGCGTCGGGGGGTGGGACTCGCAGTGGCCATTGGTTCCGGCGCGCACGGGGGGATCCGGCAAACCCTCGGATTCGTCGATCGCCGGTCCCTTCTCCGTCTGTCCATCTGACCGTCGGTTTCGGGGAAGCGGCAGGGCCGGGCGGGCGGAGCCGGGACCGGAGGTCGCGAAGGCCGACCCCGACGTCGGCTCCGGCGACGCGTCGCCCTTCCGGCGGAGAAGGTTTTGTCCGAGTCGATCCTGCCCGAGGCGGTCCTGCCCGAGAAGATCCTGCACCCGAAAGCGAAGTTCGGCGGGTTGAAGCGGCCGCGTGAGGAGATCATCGACCGGTCGATGAAGCCCCCGAGCCCAGTCGTCGAGGCGCCCCGGATCGACAATCACCAGAACGGGCACGAGAACGGGCACGGGGTGAGCCGCCGCGTCCTGCCGGGAGGCGGCCGATGTCCGATCCTTCGCCCCTCGATCTTGCGTCTTTTGAGCCTGCGTCGCTTGAGCCGGCCCCCCTTGAGCCTGCATCCTCGGTGCCGAGATCCAGGCGGCGCGGGCCCGGTACGTCCGTTCGTCCATGATGCTCAGATCGGGAGCAACGATGTCACGGACCGATCCGAGCGGCGGCAGCTGGGCGGGGGGCGTCGACATCCCGCCGGCCGGTCCTCGGATCACCTCGATGGTAGACGCGAGGGCGGCCGCGACGGCCGACGCCGTCTCGTCCGAGCCGACCTGGAGCAGGAGCGTCGGGGCAGGTGTCGAAGCAGGCATAGATGATTGGCACCAAACACAGGATTCGAGTCGCTTCAGCCGTCGCCCTCCGGGACGGGATCCGCAGCAGGTAGGTCACGTCCGGCCGGATGGAAACTACACGACACGACGATCTGAGGCCGGCCCAGCGCTGCTGCGAGTGGCATCTAGGGAGCATCAAATACACCCGGCAATACACGTGCCAGAATGAATCACGCGAACGGGCCGGTTCGGTTGCCGCCGGGTCGGACGATTCTCCATCCAGACGATTCCCCATCCGCAAGGGGTTTCGGAACCAGAAGCAGAACGGGCATCGACGAACCGGTGAAGAGGGTCCGGTATGTCACCATCTCTTCGATTTCGATCTCACGCTCTTCTGCGTTCTCGCGGCTCTCGTGCGGAAGCTCGTTGCGTCGAACCGCAACGTCTCGCCCAGCGTCTCGCGGCGATTCGTTCGGCCCCGATCTGTTCGGCACCCGATCTGTTCGGCACCCGATGTTGGGGAAGCCAGCGGTGGCGACCGTCGATGTGCGCGTCTTCCATCGTTTGTGCATGGCAGGAGCGTCTATGACTGCCGGCCGGTGACGGCTTCCTTTTTCCGGCAGTAGATTCCCCCCTACCGGATGCTCTCGCTTCAAGCCGCAGGGAGTTTTCTCCGCAAGGAGACCTGACCACGTCTCGTCAAGCTCTGCATGAACCCGTTCGTGCGAAGGATCAGGGCGTTCACGTTGAGCCTGAACAGGGCATGCGAGAGGAAAAACGCGAACGGGGATCAGGAACCGGTGGAAGCAGATCCCCGCCTCCAAATCGGGGGAACGCAGCGCGGGAAGGTCGGCAGCGCGAGGTGATCGGACCGAACAGGGGAAGGCGCATCGGGACCGTCGTCGTGGAGGCGCCGACGGCCGGCCGCCTGACGGATCGACGGACTCGTTCTGCACGGTTTTTGCGTACCGTGACAAGTCAGAGGGTGCACCCGGCTCTCGTCTCCCCGGTGCAGCCGGACAGGAACCGACCGGTTCAGATCAACCTGTCTGTTTTCCGATGTTCTCTTCCCCGGACGCCCCGACCGGTCCGATGCCCACGTCTCATCTCTGGTACCGGTTCGGGCACAGCCGCGCCGGCCGCAGACCGGCCCCTCTTCGCCGGCCCCTCTTCGATTGCTTTCGGGCCCAACCACTTCCCTCCGATGTCTCCTTCTCCTCCCTTTGACGGACCCGTCGATACCGATGCGATGGACGCCGACGACTGGCGTCTGCTTCGAGCCGTTCGCGACGATCCCCACGAGTGGGCGGCCCGCGCGAACGTCGCGGCGTCGCCGATCGACGAGTTGCGGCTTTACGAACTGGCGCGAGCCGGCTACGTCAAGCACGTCGGCGAGCGCTTTCTGTGGAGGCTGACGCCGAAAGGCCGGGTTGCTCTGGCCTACCGAACCGATACGACGGACCGGGACCGTGCGGACGCCTCCCTGTTGCACCTGGAGCCCGTTCAGGGAGACGGATCTCCTGCTCATGCCCATCCTCCATTTGCAGAGCACGTATCGCTGCCGCCACTCCAGGAGGAATCGTCCGAGCGGCGGGGCCGGCTCTGGCCGGGATCCCGCGCCCCTGACCAAGAAGACCGTTGAGCATCGATGCCGCTGGATGCCGGGTCGGCAATCAGCGGGCCCGGCCTGCAGCGGCGGCCGGGCCGGTTGGTCCGTCCACACGTCGAGAGACCCTCCGGCAACGGCCGCCCTTGTCGTACGTCCGGTCGCCCGAGCCGGGCGCTACGAAGGAGCCGTGAAAGCGCGTGGCGGCGGGCATCCGAAGCGGTTGGGTTTCCGTACACGGAATGCCTGCATATAGAATGCTTGGACATGAAGTGCCTGGGCACACGGTGTCCGCATACACGGTGTCGGCATTCTGGACTTCGCGCACGAACGACCTCTTTTGCTCACCGCCGGTTGGCCATGCCCGACGATCTCCCCTCTTTTCTCCACCGCTTCGACCACCTCGATCGCCGCATCGCCGGCTGGATGCGACAGAACGGCCCGAGGCTCCTGCAATTTTCGCTGGGCGTCATCTTCATCTGGTTCGGCGCGCTGAAGTTTTTTGACGGGCTGAGCCCCGCGGAGTCGCTCGTGCGGCGCACCGTCTACTGGTTCGACCCGGACACCTTCATCCCGATCCTCGGCCTCTGGGAGGTGCTCATCGGCGTCGGTCTCATGGTTCGCCCGCTGATTCGAGGCGCCATCTTCCTCCTCTTCCTGCAGATGCCCGGCACGATGCTGCCGCTCGTTCTCCTGCCGGAGGTGTGCTTTACCAGCATTCCGTTCGGGCTGACGCTGGAAGGCCAGTACATCATCAAGAACCTCGTCCTGATCAGCGCGGCGCTGGTGGTCGGCGGAACGGTGCGGCAGGACACCCTCCCTTCGGATCGCGAGGCCGTCGCTCACGACGCGTAGTCGCCCGCGGCGCGGAGTCGCCTGGGGCGCGGAACGGCCTGGGGCGCGTCGGGACGGCTTCCTGGAACGGGCCGGACCGAATGGGGCTTGGCAGGGAGCGAATGGGCAGCTGTGACCCGTGCGATTGCCACGCCGTCGACCGGGCGGGCGGTGGCCCTCTCCCCAGCCGGTGCCGCCGCGTGGACCCACCGAACCCATCAGATTGACGAGGAGAGACCCGACGGGCGACTCTCTTCTTCGTCTCCCAGGCACGCCCGCGCGGCAGCCTGGGCGTGGACCTCCATCGTATCGAGAAGCGGGAGGTCGGCGTCTTGCGGTCCGACCAGCATCGAGATCTCCGTGCAGCCGAGGATGACGGCCTCCGCACCGCGACTGTCCAGGTCGGCGATGATTGCTTGGAACCGCTCGCGGGAGGCTTCCCGGACGTCGCCGTGGACGAGTTCGTCGTAGATCGTCCGGTGCACCGCCTCCCGGCCGGACGCGTCCGGGACGAGCACCTCCAGGTCGTGCTGGTCTTCGAGACGCCCCCGATAGAACGCTCCCTCCATGGTGAAGCGCGTTCCAAGGAGCCCGACGCGGCGAATGTCTTTTTCCCGGGCCGCTGCAGCCGTGGCGTCGGCGATGTGGAGGAGCGGAATGTCGGGTGCGGCGGCTTCAATGGCGGGGGCCACCCGGTGCATCGTGTTCGTGCAGAGGACCAGCACGTCCACCCCCGCTCCCTCCAACCGCCGCGCGATCTCCCCCAGCCTCTCCCCCATCGCCTCCCAGTCCCCGGCCTGCTGGAGCGCTTCGATGTCGTGGAAGTCCACGCTGTACAGTACGAGCGGCGCCGAGTGATGGCCGCCGAGGGATTCGCGGACGGTCTCGTTGATGATTCGGTAGTAGGGGACGGTCGATTCCCAGCTCATGCCGCCGATGAGGCCGAGGGTTTTCATGGGTCGATTCAAGTCGTGTGCGTGATCGTCGAGTCGGGGGGCGTCGGGTCGTGATTCAGTTATTCCCCCGCGTCGGCGGGCCCACCTTCATTTCCGTCGGCAGGGCTCGGCCGTTGGGCGATGGCGATGACCCAATCGTGTTCGGCCTCGGCCACCCCGGCCAGGGCGTAACCGGACGCAGCCTCGCGCGCCTCGTCAACCCGTGCCGGGTCGAGTTCTCCGTCGGCCCCGGCGACCGCGAGACGGGCGCGACGTTCCGTACCAGTGGACAACGCGCCGCTGGAGTCCGAATCCATCCGGCCGAGCCATTCCCGGGCGGCTTCGCCATCCGCTCGGACGGCGGCCTCGAAGAAGGCTGCTTCGGACAAGAGGCTGTCGCGGGCGGACTCCGGATACTGGATGTACCGGTCGAGAGCCGACTGCAGGTGATCCCGCGCCGCTTCTGCTTCGCCGCGATCGAGGGCGTGCAGAAACGCCAGCCGGTGCCCCTCCACGTCGTTCAGGGTTCCGTCCGTCGCCTCCACCGCTCGGGCTACGAGATCGGCATCCCACGCTTGCGGGCGGGTCGTGAACTGCAGACCTGTCAGGGCGAGAACGGCGGCGTCTCGGTCGGTCGCCGGATGGTCGCGCCGGGCCCGGAGAAGCTGCGCTCCGTCTGTTGGAAACCCGCTCGTGGTCGTGGGGATGAGCGTGACGAGGCCAATCAGGACCGACGATGCGCCGAACGTCAGGAGGCCGAGAAGAAGCGCGCCTTCCGCGGCAGTCGCCGGTTCCCAGCCGTTCCCGAAGAGGAGGCCCGACAGGGCGAGGCCCGCGCCTCCCCCCACGACGCTGGTCAGCGGCCCGCCCGCCACCATCCAGGCGTGACGTCGCGAGAGGTCGTCCGCGTGGGTGGGGACGCTCGCTGCAAGGCCCCCGTACAGGGAGAAATCGCGATTCCATCGGAGGGCGATCCCCGTTGCTTCCCGGACGACCATGACCGGACCGGCAACGAACAAACAGAACCGAAACCCGACCAGCCAGCCGCCCAACAGGTGTCCCGCCTCGTGCACGGGAAGCGCCAGAAACGCACCACCGAGAACCACGAGAAGGCTCGGCCCCCAGCCCGGGAACGATCCGTCCAGTTCGGGGAGCGCTCCGGTGCCGGCAATCAACTCCTGGACGAGGAAGCCGACGAGCATGCCGGCAATGATGAAGGCGGCGGTGGACATCCAAGACCGTCCGTCTCCGTCGGGGCCGGAGCGCTCCTCCGGAACCCGAAGAGGCGGAAGGTCGGGGCGGTGTGGGAGAGGCATAGGCGGGCCGTCGAGAACGTCGAATCAGGGCGGAGACCAGCAACCGAGCGGTGACTCGCCGGGCGGACGGAATACCCGTCGCAACGGGCACGGCAGACCCGGCGTGTCCACGGCTTCTCCGGCGCTGTTCCCCCGGCGCCCTCCGTGGCTGCATCGCTACGGCTGCGGTCTGCCGGTTCGGGACACGGTCTCGGAGGCGCACCGGCTTACGTTTCGAAGGCACCGGGTTCCCGAACACGCTCTCGTCCGAACAGGAGATATGCCTGAGCCCCGGTGCGATACGTGCTCTGGGTAACGTGCTCCTCCTTCAATACGACCGTGCACGCCGTGCTCAGGCCGTTGTAGTAGCTACTGACCCGGATTTCCTGTCTCTCGTCAACGCTCTCGACCTGGTAGCGCAGGTACTCACCCGTTTCCAGCGTCGCAACGACCTGCTCCACATGCTGGCCGGGCTCGAACCCGCTGCATAGGACCCGGACCTCCCGCTCGGCCTCGATCCACGATACCGCGACGTAGATGACGGTAAGCATACCGCCGACAACCTTCGCAAAGAGCCGCAGGCGTCTCATAAGCGAGCGATGGACCGGGCGAAGACACGCGACATGGTCCGGAAGGCGTATTCGGGACGGATATTCGGGAAGCGGACGGGTCGGAGAGCAATCCCATCCTGTGGGTTGAGCCCCACGTGGCTGGGCCGGAGTTGAATCCGATGTCGACGCCCTACGCTCCGGTCCAGCCTTTGTTCTCTTTCCCCGAGGAGCAGGTCGGGGGCGAGACGCGCTACGCCGGCTCCTCCGGCGGGTAGTGGAGCCCCCAGCGCTCGCGGTGTGCGTCCATGAGACGGAGCAGCTCGCGGGACGCGGAAAGGGGCCACTTCGGGCTTTCTCGCCGATCCTCGCGCAGGCACTCCATGACGTGGGCGGCCTCGAACTGGTAGCCGTTGCCCTCGAAGGGTCGGGAGAGGCGCTCCGTCTCCCCGTCGGCGCCGGTGTAGATCCAGTCC
>CAKZLV010000262.1 GCA_937127285.1 uncultured Bacteroidota bacterium | reverse complement strand
CGCGTGGAGGCTGTGGACGCGTGGAGGCTGTGGACGCGTGGAGGCTGTGGACGCGGGGGAGGGGGCAATGAACAATGATCATTGATCAATGCTCAATGACTCGCGCCCATCCGCCCACCCGCCCAAACGCCCATCCGCCCACCCTTCCCCCCGCGACCGAAGGGAGCGATCCCTCATCGGATGGACGCCACTGCCTCCAGCCCCAGCACCTCGGTTTCGTACTGCACGGACTCCAGGACGAGGCCTTCGGGCGGCATGGACGGGCCGGCCTCGCGGCGGTCGCGGCTCGCGAGAACGCGCGGCAGGTCGTCGGCGGGGCGCTTCTCCTGTCCGATCTCGACGAGCGTGCCTACGATGGCGCGCACCATGCCGTGCAGGAACCGATCGCCGGCCACCTCCAGTCGCCCGAACCCCCGCCGGTCCTCGTCCACCCACCGCACGCGGTCGAGGGTGCAGATGCGGTTTTCGGTGTCGGACTGCGTCAGGCAGAAGGCGCCGAAGTGGTGCTGCCCCACCAGATCCGGCGCGGCGGCCTGCATCCGCTCGACGTCGGGAGCGGGTCGGACCAGGGCGCGGGTGTGCCGCTCCAGCGCGCAGGGCTGCGTGCGGAGGTAATAGTGATACGTACGGTAGCGCGCGTCGTAGCGGGCATGGAACTCGTCCGGTGCCTCTTCCACGCGGCGGACCGCAATCGCCTCGGGCGTCAGTCCGTTGAGCGACCCCCGCAGGCGAAACGGATCGATGGACGTCGGAAGGTCGACGTGGGCCACCTGCCCCCGCGCATGAACGCCGGCATCCGTGCGACCCGAGCCGGTCACCCGAATCGACTCGGAAAAGATCGTCTCGACCGCTTCCTCCACCGCCCCCTGCACGGTTACAACATCCGGCTGGATCTGCCAGCCGTGAAAGTCCGTGCCATCGTACTCGATCAGCAGGCGATAGCGGGGCATGCGGAAGCCGGGCGCGGTGATCCGAACAGGTTCTCGGCGAGTCAACCACCGTGGACCTATCGCCGCCGCTCTGTCCCGTTCCCCCGATCGGCGACCGAACCGAATTCTTGAATTGGCACGTCCCAACGTTTCATCGACCATGATCGTGTATCTCGCCGGATTTATGGCAAGTGGCAAGTCGACTGTCGGGCCGCTCCTGGCGGATGCCCTCGGCGTCGACTTTCTCGACCTGGACGCACTCATCGTCGAGCAGGCCGGGGCGAGCATCCCGGAGATCTTTGCCGAGGAGGGAGAGATGGGGTTCCGGCAGCGGGAGACGAAGGCGCTCTGGACGACCGGGGAGCAAGACGACCTCGTCGTCGCCCTCGGCGGCGGGACGATCGTGGACGAAACCAACCGCACCTTCGCCAAAGAAAACGGCCTGCTGGTGACGCTCGAGGTGAGTCCCGAGACGGTTCTCGACCGCATCGGTGAGACGGCCGACGAGCGACCGATGCTCCAGGATGAAGAGGGCGAGCCGCTGTCTCGCGACCGGATGGCAGACCGCATCCGCACGCTTTTGTCGAAGCGTCGGGCGGCCTACAACGACGCCCATCTGACGATCGACGCCGAGCGCGACCCGGACACCCTGGCGACGATGGTGGCCGAAGCGGCAGAGGCGTGGAGCCGGCGGTGATTCTGGCCGGGGCGAGCGATCGCTCGCTTCCTGGAGCGCTGGCTCCACCGCGCCCCTTCCTTCCATCCGACCCACGGCCCTCAGCGGCGCTACGGGGTGTTTTTTAGCGGGAGACGGAACCTGGTCTGCTGATTGAAAGGGAGACGGGCCCACCCTTTTCACCCAGCCGCAGGCCGATGACCACGCGCGACCTCATCGACCGGGTCCTGGCGCGAAGCGCTGACGACCCCGTCTTCCGGGCCACCGCCCTCCACGACCCCGCCGCCGCCCTCGCCGCCGTTGCCCGCGAGCACGACCTCACCATCCGCGGCGATCAAGCGGAAGCGGTGGTGTTCATCCGCGACCCCGACGACCATCCGTCCGCCGCCGACCCCGACGCCGACGACATGCGGGCCGTGTATGTTCTTCCCCGTCCCCCGGACGATCCCTGAGTCGCAGCAGGCCGGCCCCGTCCGGGATCGACGCCCGTCCGGGATCAATGCCCGTCCGAGAGGCGAGCCGGGCAGGGCGGCGCTGCGACTCTAGGTAAGATTCCAGGCAGGAGAAAGATAAAATGTAAGATACAATACAGGACGTAATGCATCGGGGCAGGGTCCGGTAGGACCCTGTGGGAAGATCCGCGCGGAAGATGCACCGGCAGCACCCGGTCGGCTGCGCCATTGGATGAGGCGATCTGGGTGACCGTCTGTATCTTTGCCTATCGCTCCGCCGGTCGGCCGTCGCCGGCCGCGATCCGTTCGCTCCGTTGTTCCTCTGCCTGTGGACACCCCCGGGTGGACTCCATGACCGACTTTCTTTTCCGCACGAGTGCCGGGCTGTGCCTCCTCGCTCTGGTCGCCGGGATGTCGCCGCCCGCGGCATCGGCGCAGCGGGCGGCCGTGGCGGCGCGGGCCGGCACGCCGGGCATCGGCTGGGAGTTTCTCGTCGAGGTGTCCGGCCACATCCACGTGCGCACCGGCGCATCCTATTTTACCTACAACCGGACGGACGAAACGACTGGCGAAGATCTCGACCTGGACGTCGAGTCCAACGCCCGGCTGTTCAGTCTGGCCGCGCTCGTGGACCTCTACCCCTGGACGCGGGGCGGCGTGCGCCTGAGCGGCGGCGTGCTCTACAACGGCAATCTCGGTGACGTCTCGGCCACCGCGGTCGCGCCGTACCAGATCGGCGAACGCACCTTCACGCCGGAAGAAATCGGCACCCTCGACGGCGAACTCTCCTTCTCGACCCTGGCCCCGTACCTCGGCATCGGATTCGGCAACTTGGCGTCGCCGAAGCGCCGCGTCGGGGTGGCTCTCGATCTGGGCGTGATATACCACCGCCGGCCCGTCGTCAAACTCGGCGGCAGCGGCCTCGTCGCACCCACCGCCGAGCAGGCGCCTCAGGTGGAAGACAACCTGTCGTCCTTCCGGTTCTTTCCCGTCCTGTCGATCGGGATCGGATACCGCTTCGGACGCTGACGCCGGCCGACGCCTGCGGCATGGCCACGGATGACGGACGCGGGCAGCGGCAGGCCCCCTCCTTCCGGTTCTCCTCCCGGTACGCCCCGATGACCCTCTTCCCGTTTCGCTTTTCCGCTGCCTCGACGCCACCGGCCCCCGCCGGCGCCCACCGCCGTGGCTCCCCCGGGTCCGGCCGGGCCGATCGCCGGCCGCCGACGGGGGTCGGGCTCGTGGCGGTCGTCCTAATCGCCTTCCTCAGCGGGTGCGACGTAGGATCCGTCGACGACGACCTCGCCCTCATCCTCCGCTTCGAGCCGGTGTCGACGGTCGTCTCCGGACAGATCACGGATGCAGCCACGCAGGCGCCGATCACGGACGTACCCGTCACGATTCGCTTCGGCGGTGCCGATGCGGATCGCGTGGTCGACATCGACGGCGGGTCGGTCTCGTCCATTACCCTCGAGGAGGTCAGTCTCCTCAGCTTCGGCCTGGACGGGGCCGTCCCGTCGCCCGATCGCCCGGTCGATCTCGTCCTCAACGTGACGGCCGAGGGCTATCTGGAAACGAGCCGGCGCATTCTCCTGGTCGACGACGAGCAGACCTTCTCCCTCCCCCTCGTGCGCTTCGCCGACCTGCCCCCCGGCGTCGAAACCACGTCCGTCCGGTTTCCCGTGATCAATGGCGTCTCGCCCGAAACCGTGGTCGTGACCACCCCCGCGGAGGCCGTCACGGGGGCCCGTGCCTCGCTGACCCTCCCCGCCGGAACGCGGATCCGGGACGCGAGCGGGCGGCCGCTAACGGGCACGCTCACCGGGCGCGTGACCTACTTCAGCAACCAGGTGAACCCCGCCCGGGCGGCCTTTCCGGGAGGGTTTACGGGCGTGCAGATCGACCGGGATGAAACCGGTGCACCCGCGCAGGGCACGTTCTTAACGGCCGGGTTCGCGGCCGTTGAGGTCGTGGGCGACGACGGGCGCGAAGCCGAAACGTTCGACGCTCCCATCGACATTAGC
Source organism: uncultured Bacteroidota bacterium (assembly GCA_937127285.1). GTDB lineage: Bacteria > Bacteroidota > Rhodothermia > Rhodothermales > Salinibacteraceae > CAKZLV01. The sequence continues at coordinate 3,212 of CAKZLV010000262.1, read as the reverse complement.
ATCGACGTTCCTCCCGGCACGCCCAACCCGGAAACGGGGCGCGACATCGACGACGGGGATCCGGTGCCGGTCTACAGCCTGGATGAGGACACCGGAACCTGGACGTTCGCAGCCCGCGCGCCGGCCCGCCTGGTCGGAGCGACGGTCAACACCGAGACGGGGCCCAACGCCTCCCGAAGCGTCCGGTTCGAAACCGAGCACCTCACGTACTGGAATCTCGACTACCTCGACGACGACGTCTGCCGGGCCGCCGCTCCGATCCTCATCGACGGCCTGCCCACCGGATTCTATCGGTGGACGCTCGAGCAGCAGTCCGACGGAGGCGTTCTCGAAGCCGGCGACCTGTACGACGACACCCTCCAGTTTTTCAATGCGCCGCGAGACCTGCCCGTCACCCTGCGAATCCGAGACGAGCAGGGGACGGAGATCGCGGCGGCCGACTTCGGCGACCTGTGTGCCGGGGGGACGATTCCGGTCGAAGAGGGCGTGGGGGGAGGAGGGGGGCGCGTGACCATCGAGACCGACGTCGAAGTGGTCTGCCCGGACGATGACATCGAGATCCGTCCCTCCAACGTCGTCGTCTGGTACCGGCTGGCTGACGGTGTCCGGTGGAACCGGGCGGTTCTCCGGGACGGTCGCCTCGTCCTGCCGAGCGTGATCGACGGGGCCTCGTATGTGTTCGGCCTGTGGCTGGAGGACGAGTGGTTGTTCGAAACCGTGCGTCTCGCCCCCGGCTCCATCGACGACGAAGGCGTCGAGGTCGTCCAGCGCGACGCCTCGACCTACGACGTAGAGATTCGGTACACGGACACCGACGGGGTGATCTGCGACTGACGGGCCGTCCTGCGGCAGCGGGTGTGACGTGCGGCGTCGGACGTGCGACTCTCTCATCCGCCCCCGCACGGCCCACCGGACCCGGTCCCGCCCCCGACTCGGTCGTGAAGACCCGCTAGGGGGTGGTTTTTAACCGGCGGCATGAGTTAGTTAACGCCCGTACATCGCCCTCCCCAATCAACCCTGCACGGCTCATGCCGGAGTGGACGCCCATCGAGTTCGGTACGGACGGCTGGCGTGCCGTCATCGCGGACGACTACACGTTTGAAAACGTCGAGCGCGTGGCGCAGGCCACCGCTCACTGGTTGCACGATGCATACGGCGACGCGCCGTCCGTCGTCATCGGCCACGACACCCGCTTCCTGGGTCCGCGATTCGCCGAAACCGCCGCCCGCGTCCTCGCCGACGCCGGCGTTCGGGTTCGGTTCGCGACGTCGATCGTCCCGACGCCGGCGGTGAGCTGGGCGACGAAGGAGACCGGCGCCGACGCCGGCGTCGTCATCACCGCCAGCCACAACCCGCCCGAGTACAACGGCTACAAGCTCAAGGCCCACTTTGGGGGGCCGGCGCCGCCCGCCATGGTGAAGAAGGTGGAGGACGCCTCCGGCGAGGTCGGGCCGCGCACCGAGTCGCTTCCGGCGTTCGACGCGCTGGTCGAGAGCGGACCGATCGACATCCGGGACATCCGTGCCGGTTACCTCGACGCGATGCGGGAGGTTCTCGACATCGACGCGATCCGCGAGGCCGGGCTCACGGTCGCCCACGACGCGATGTACGGGGCCGGCCAGGGGCTCGTCCGCGAACTCCTCGGAGACGAGGTCGTCGTGCCGGTTCGCCACGAACTCAACCCCGGCTTTCACGGCCTCGCCCCCGAGCCGATCGAGCAGAACCTCGCCCCGCTGCAAGAGACGATCCGCGAGAAGGGGTGCGACGTCGGCCTCGCCAACGACGGCGATGCCGACCGCATCGGGATGGTCGACGAGAACGGCGACTACGTCAGCTCCCACCGCATCCTCGCCCTCCTCGCAAAGTATCTGTACGAGGAGCGCGGCCTCACCGGCACCATCGTCAAGACGTTTTCCACGACGCACGTGCTCGACCGCATGGGCGAGCGCTACGGCCTCGACGTGGAGACGACCCCGATCGGATTCAAGCACATTGCCACGAAGATGGCGGAGGGAACGGTGCTCGTCGGCGGCGAGGAGTCGGGCGGCATCGCGGCCACCGGCCACATTCCGGAGCGGGACGGCATCTACATCGGCCTCCTCATCGTGGAGATGATGGTGAAGCGCGGAAGGACGCTGTCCGGGCTCGTCGACGAGCTCCTGGACGACTTCGGTCCGCACTACCACTACCGGGACGACCTGCGCATCGCCGAAGAGAAGAAACAGGCGGCGTTGAACCACCTGGACGAAACGGGCGGACTGGAGTCGGTGAACGGCCACCCGGTCGAGCGCGTGGATACACTTGATGGATTCAAGCACATCACCGACAACGGCTGGGTGCTTGTGCGCCCCTCCGGCACCGAGCCCGTGCTGCGCGTCTACTCCGAGGCCGAGTCGCCGGACGCCGCCAAGGCCCTCGTCAAAGACGCCGCCGACCAGTTGGGTGTGGGGTGATGGGGCGTGGGGACGGGGAGGCTGTGGAGGCTTTGGAAGCGTGGGGGCTTTGGAGGCCGGGACGCGGGGACGCCATTGATCAATGGACAATGATCATTGATCAATGCCTCCTCCACCCTCCATCTTCCATCCTCAATCTTCGATCCTCCATCTTCCATCCTCCAGTTGAAAAGAGCTCGCTACGCCGTTCCCCCGTGCGCAAACCGCCGGCCCAGGTCGGTGCAGAGCGCTTTGAGGTGGGTCTGGTCGGTGTCGTCGAAGGCGGCGAGGGCGTCGGAGTCGACGTCGAGGACGGCGATGAGGCGATCGTCGGGTGTGAGGACGGGGACGACGATTTCCGAACGGGTGGAGGATGAGCAGGCGATGTGGTCGGGAAATTCCTCGACGTCGGGGACGAGCTGCGTCTCCTTCGTCCGCGCCGCCGCGCCGCAGACGCCCCGATCGAAGTCGATGTGCAGGCATCCGTGCGTTCCTTGATAAGGCCCCACCATCAGCTGCCGCTCGCCGACGACGCGGTAGAAGCCGGTCCAGTCGTAGAGGTCGAACGCGTGGTGCAGCTCACAGGCGGTTGTCGCCATCGCCGCAACCCAGTCGGCATCGTCCCCGAGGAGCGCATCGATGCGGCGGCGGACGTCCGTGTAGAGATCGGATTTCGAAGCGGTGTCTGCAGAGGCAGGCATAGGCGGTGGATGGTTCGACGTGCGGATAGCGAGGAGGTGTTTAGGGGCCGTCCGGGTTCCGTCCACGGTAATCTGTCAG
>CAKZLV010000261.1 GCA_937127285.1 uncultured Bacteroidota bacterium | reverse complement strand
ATCGCAAGGGCCGGAATCGGGTGCACGAACGTCGCCTTTTGCGCGAGGCCGGGCCGGGTTTCGGGAACGACCGGTTGGGGTGCGATCGGGTCGCGCTCTCGCCGTTCGGCCATCGCCAGTTCGGCGGAGAGGCGACGCACCTGGCGCATCCGCTCGCGCACCTTCTTTTCCAGCGTCTCGTTCATTCTTCGCGGGGCCTCCTCGGCCTTCTTCCGGCTCGTCACATCCAGCAGGATGCCGTCCAGCCACTGCATCGATCCGTCGTCGGCCTCGATGCGGTACTCGATCGAGTAGTAGGTACGCTCGTCCACGGCCCGGCCCACCTGCGTCTGAATGCCTGCGTCTGAATGCAGTCGAGGTCTTCCTCGACGACGGCCGCCTTGAACGACCAGCCCACCGGATCGAGCGTATCGGGGTCGATTCCGCAGATCTCCCGGAATGCGTCGCCCATGTAGAGCGACACCCAGTCTTCGTCGTACGTGCACCGGTAGATGGCTCCGGGCAGGCGCTGCACCAAGCTGCGGAGCCGGCGCTCTCCGGTCTGTGGCTGCCGCTCGCCCGCCGGCGTCTCCGGACGCGCACGGGGCTCCGGCGTAGAAAGAGGGCCGTGCAGGCGGGGAGGTCATCGGCAGATCAGAACCCGGAGCGGGGGGCCGACTCGCGCCATCCGAGCGCGTCGCGTCGGGCGGTGCACGATGGATTGCACGAAGGATTACACGAAGGATTACAAGCCGTGGAACCGTTTCTCCTTTCCTGAGGCCCCTCCCGCGAATCTCTCGAAATGCCCGGAGCGTACGGGTGCGACAAGGAGTGCTGCACAGAGTGTTGCAAAGAGCCACACGGAACCGCACGATTCCGCCCCGCACGTCGTCCTTTTCGATACGCCCTTCCATCGCCGCTCGTGAACACGTACGCCCTCGTGATTCTGGCCGCTCTTCTGGCCGGAACGCTTCTGGATATTGCCTCCCGCCTTCTCACCCTGCGGTCGCTGACGCCGGAGGTGCCGAACGCGTTCGCCGACACCTTCGATGCCGACGACTACGAAACGGCCAAAGACTACACCCGGGCCCGGTCGCGCTTCGGCATCGTCTCGTCCGCCTTCGGCCTTCTCCTGCTTCTGGGCTTTTGGTTTGCGGGCGGATTTGAAGGGCTCGACACCCTGGTTCGCAGCTGGGCGAACGGCCCCGTCGTCGCCGGACTGCTGTACCTCGGCGTTCTCGGGGCCGGGCGCAGCCTGCTGTCCCTTCCGTTCTCCATCTACTCGACCTTCGTGATTGAAGAACGGTTCGGGTTCAACGAGACGACGCCCAAGACCTTCGTTCTCGACCTGATCAAGAGCACCGCCCTGGCCGTTGCCCTGGGCGGGCCGCTGCTGGCCGCCCTCCTCTGGTTCTTCTCCTCCACCGGGCCCTACGGATGGGTCTACGCCTGGATCGCGACCACCGTCGTGCTGCTGGCCCTGCAGTTCCTCGCCCCCCGCTACCTCATGCCCCTCTTCAACGACTTCGCGCCGGTGGAGGACGAGGACCTGCGCGATTCGATCTTCTCCTACGCCGACTCCGTCGACTTCCCGGTGGACGAGGTATACGTCATGGACGGATCCCGCCGGTCGAAGAAGGCCAACGCGTTCTTCGCCGGGTTTGGATCGAACCGCCGGATCGTGCTCTTCGACACGCTGGTGGATCAGCTCTCCGTCGACGAGCTCCTCGCCGTGGTCGCCCACGAGATGGGCCACTACAAGCTGCACCACATCCCCCAGCGCATCGCCATGAGCGTCGTGCAAACGGGCGTGCTGTTTCTGCTGCTCTCCGTCTTCTTGAGCGTCGACGGGCTCTACGCGGCCTTCTACGTCGACGAACCCGCCGTGTACACCGGCCTTCTCTTCTTCGGCTTGCTCTACTCGCCGGTTGACCGCCTGCTGTCGCTGGCGCTCAACGCCTGGTCGCGGCGTCACGAGTTTCAGGCCGACGCCTTCGCCGTCGAGACGACCGGGCGGGCCGATGCGCTCGTAAGCGGGCTGAAGCGGCTGGCCGAGACGAACCTGTCGACCCTCACCCCGCACCCGCTCACCGTAGCGCTGGAGTACTCGCACCCGCCGCTGCTCGAGCGCTTTGCCGCCATTCGCCAGACGCCGGCCGAGGGCACTCCGGCCGCCGGGTACCATCAGGCCACCGGGTGACGTCAGGCCGCCGGATTTTGCAGGCGGAGCGTCTGCTGCCGGAGGAGAGCCGTCATCCGGTCCCGGTCTTCGATGTGGGCGAGGTCGTCGTACGGTATTGCGTCCCCGACCCGCACCGACAGCGTGTCCCCCGTCTTTCGAAGAACCTCCCGGGCGATGAGGGCGAGGCGAACCGTCAGGCTCACGCGGCTGGCGATTTGAAAGAGGCGGCTGTTCTGGCCGGCGAAGTAGACGGGCACGACCGTGGCCTCGGCCGCCTGCACGAGTTTGGCCGCAAACGGCTTCCAGGGCAGGTCGTCCGCCGCCCCGAACAGCGTCGGCGTGGTGGCGATGCCCCCGGCTGGAAAAATCAAGATCGCTCCGCCCTCCCGCAGCATCGACAGGGCGGAGCGAATCGTCTGCACATTCGTCCGCCGCGCCTCGGGCGTGCCGCCGAAGTCGACGGGCAGGAACGTCCCCGCAAACCGGTCGTCTCGGCAGAGAACGCTGTTGATGAGGATCCGGAAGCGCGAGCGCACGCGGGAGACGAGGTGACACAGGGCCAGCCCGTCCAGGACGCCGAACGGATGATTGGCGACGACGACCAGGGGCCCGTCTTCGGGAAACGTCGCGTTCGGCGCCCGGTCGACGTCGAGCGCCACGTCCAGTTCGTCGAGCGCAGCCTTCCAGAAGGCATCGCCCTCGACCGACCGGGTGGCCTGATACCGACGCTCCAGCCGGCGGCGGCCGGTCAGGCGCTCAATGCTCCGGATCAGCAGCGACTTCAGCGGGGGGTCCGTCGGGGCAGCGTACGAGATCGTGGGGGCAGACATGCGGGACGGAGGTCCTTCGTTCGACAACGAGACGCTTTTGTAAAGAAGCAAACTCCGAACCGGTCTGCGACCGCGCGCCGGCGTCGAATCGGTTAAGGAACGGTCATCATTTTCGTGGGCGGTGTTTTTGTGAGCCGTGTTTTCGTGGGCGGTGCGCCGCAGGCGGCCGTCAACGAGCAGCCGTCAACAACCCGTGTCCTGCGTGCCTCCTCGGCGATCCGTGCACGAATCCGTGCAGATAGGAGATCAAACGTCGGGGAGCGGCTCCCGGCCCTGTTGCTGCCCTCCTTCCGGGTCGGCGCGTCGGGCGTTCCGGTGTTGACCGGCCCGAACGAGGATGGAAAAAGCCGCCCGGCGAAAGGCCAGGGGGCGCGGTCAGCCGAAGGGCACGATCAGCCGAAGGGCACGATCAGCCGAAGAAGGGGAGCGGCCGACCGGGACGCGGTACCGTCCGTTCCCTCTTCGTCTCAGCCAACGTCGACCGGAGCCTCGTCGGACAGCGGCAGGCGAATCCAGAACGTCGTGCCTTCTCCTTCCGTGGTGTCGAAGCCGATGCGCCCGTCCAGTTCTTCGATGCCCTTGCGGGCGATGGCCAGGCCGAGCCCGGTTCCGCTGGTTTTTGTCGAGAAACTCGGCTGAAAGATCTTGTCCTGCAGGTCCTCCGGGATGCCGGTCCCGTTGTCGGTGATCGTGCTCCGGACGCCGGGCGATGCATCGCCGGACGCCGCCACGGTCGTCGTCGCGATCTGGATGCGGCCGTCGCGGTGCTCCGGGATGGCCTGCATGGCATTTTTGATCAGGTTGATGTAGATGCGGCGGAGTTCTTCTCGATCGGCCTCGACGACGAGCGGATCGTCGTACAGGTCAAGGTCGATCGTGACGTCGTCCGACTCCTCCTGCATCAGGTCGGCCGCCTCGCGAATCACCTCGTTGAGGTCGAGGCTTTCCATCACGCGTGTGGGAAGGCGGGCGAAGGTGGAAAACTCGTCGGCGATGCGGGCGAGGGCTTCAATCTGTTCGATGAGGGTGGAGGTGATGCGGTCGAACAGGCCGGCGAACGAATCGTCGTCTCCGGTCGCACCGGCGTCGGCCGATACCCGCTCCCGCTCGAACGCCCGGCGCAGGTGCTGGATGGAGAGCTTCATGGGCGTGAGCGGATTCTTGATCTCGTGGGCGACCTGTCGCGCCATCTCCCGCCAGGCCAGCTCCCGCTCTTGCTGGGCGAGCTTGCGGCGGCTCTCGGCCAGCTGCTCGCGCATTTCGTTGAAGGTTTGCACCAGGTCCCCGATTTCGTCGCGGGTGTCGACGGGCAGGACGCGGGTGAAGCGGCCCTCGCCGACGGCCTCCAGGCCTTCGCGGAGCTGGGCGATGGGGCGGGCGAGGGCGTTGGAGAGCAGCAGGGCCGTGAGCATCACCACAACCACCAGCAGCAACAGGGCCCCGAACAAGTAGGCGAGGGTGCGCGCTTTCTCCTCCTCGATGCGCTCTTGCTGGGCGAGGGTGGGCACGGCAACGACCATTTGGGGCCGGCCCTCGGCGTCGGTCAGCGCCTGGAAGCCGACGCGGTAGTCGAACGGTCCGATGGAGGCCTCGGCGCTGGCAAACCGGTAGCTGTCGCCGTGAAGGGCGTGGTAGACGTCGGCCGGCAGGCGCTCGTCGACGAGGCGGTCGCGCACGAGGCGGGGCCGCGACGTGCCGACGAGGCGGCCGTCCTCGTACAGATGAACGTCCAGCCCTACCCGGGCGGCGAGAAAGTCGACGTCGATCCGCCGGGCGACGCGGTAGATGCGCTCGCCGCTATCGGCCTGCAGGGCCAGGGTTTCTTCGACGCGGCTCAGGTCGTCGTGCAGGCGGCGCTCGATGACGCGTTCGTTCTCCCCGGAGACGACCTGTACGCCGACCACGCCCACGGCGATCATCGACACGACGCCGACGATGAGGAAGGCGTTGAGAACCTTGTCGCGAAAGCGAACCGTGGGCGCCGGCAGCAGGTCGCGCCGGTAGCGCCCCAACACGCCCAGCAGGTAGGCCACGATGCCGACGCAGAGCCCGGCCACGGTGAGCCGGAGGATGTAATAGAGGTGATCGAACGCAAGGATGGCGGGGATGCGCACCGCAACGACGGCGGGCTCGTTGGCCGAGGTTGCATGCGCCCGGTAGTAGGTGAGGTACTGGCGGTCGCGCACGGTTTCGCTGCGCCACCGGTCTCCGGATTCGGTGACGGTGCTCCGGAGGGAGGCCGGCAGGCGGGCGCGGCCGAAGTCGCGGCCGAGGCTTCGCGCAAGGTGCCCGTCCCGAAACTCCGCCAGGGACAGTTCGGCATACAGATCGCTGTAGGAGCCGTCCGGCAGGAGCACCCGCGGCACGCCCCCGCCGGTGCCCGGCAGCAGCGACCGCGGGTCGGCGCGGAGCAGCCCCCAGTGGGCGGGCTCGGCAGCTGCGGTGTCGGCACCGGCCGCCGCCGGGAAGGCAACCAGGCCGGCGTACTGCAGCGCGGGCGCCGAGCGGTCGCTCAGCCGGTCGCTGCGGATCTGCTCGACGCGAGGCACGGGCCGGGCGGGCATTCCGTAGGATGACCGGAGGAGGCGGAAGGCGGTCCGGTCGGCCGTGGCGGGGGCGGTCTGGCGCGTCTGCACGCCGGCGGCGGTGTACCGGCGGAGCGGCGTGCCGCTGCCGTCGAACAGCGTGAAGCTGGCCTCATAGGTGGTGAGCGACGCCAGCAGGGAGCGCCGCATCAGGCGCGTGGCGACCGAGTCGATGGCCGGGGTGCGGACGCGATCGGTCCTTGGCAGCAGCGGGCCGAGGTCGGCGGCGGCCGCGCCCAGGATCTGCTCGATGGAGAAGACGACGCGGGGATCGCGGCCGGCCTCGAAGGAGGTGGCCGCCTCCACCATATGCTCGCGCCGCTGCGTATCCATCCCGTTGTAGAGCATCGGGTAGAGGAGCATCGTGAGCACGAGGATGGCGGGCAGCAGGATGCGCAGCGTCAACTGCCCGTACCCGTCGTGCGGCCACACCAGTCCCCACACCGCCACGCCGGTCACCACGCCGAGATACAGAAGGGTGACGGGAAGGGGCACCGCCTCCCAGGCCGGGGTGGCGAGGTACACGGCGCCCAGAACGAGGGCGAACGTGACGGCAACGCTGAGGATGGGCATGCCGCGTGCCCACCAAACCGGGCGGT
>CAKZLV010000260.1 GCA_937127285.1 uncultured Bacteroidota bacterium | reverse complement strand
CGTTCCCTTTTTGGCCGGTCAAAAAGGGGACTCCAGCGAGTGATACCGGGACAGTCGCTTTCACGGTGACGGGCGTTCGTAAACGTACGTTTATGCGACCGACAGGGGCTGTGGACGCTAGGAGGCTGTGGAGGCTTGGGGGCTGTGGAGGCGGGGAGGCGTCGCGGTGAAGAGACAGGGGCACATTGACGAATGATCATTGATCAATGCGCAATGACCCCGGTCTTACCGTCCGCCGGTACCTTCCTTCAACCGCGTCAGCAGCCAGGCCCGGGCAGCGCGCCAGTCGCGTTTCACGGTGGCGGTCGATACGTCGAGGGCCGCGGCCGTCTCGGAGATGGTGAGCCCGGCGTAGAAGCGGCACTCGACGACGCGGGCTTGGCGGTCATGCATCTGTTCCAGCGCGTCGAGGGCGTTTTCGATCGACAGCAGGTCGGCCAGGGGAACGTCGCGCCCCAGGAGTCCCTCCCGGAAGGCAACGACCTCTGCGTCGCCGCCCCGCTTCTGGGCGCAGCGGTGCCGGACCTCGCGGGCAATCACCTGCCGCATGGCCCGGGCGGCCAGGCGGAAGAAGTGCTTCTTGCTCTCGACCTGGAGGCCCTCCGACGAATGCAGGTGCATGTAGGCCTCGTGGACGAGCGCCGTCGTGTTGAGCGTGGCGGGCGCCTGCCCGTCGCGGACCACGTGCGCGAGGCGGCGGAGTTCATCGTAGATGCGGGCAAAGAGTTGGTCGGGGGCGCCGGGGCAGCCGTTGCGAAGATCGGCGAGGAGCGTGGAAACGGAGGGCGTAGACATGAGAGACGGTGGAAAAGAAATCCAACAACATTGACACCTCGAAGATATTCAGATCTCACACTCGTTTCCAGGTATACATAGCTCTTTTTCTCCCGTCCCGCTTCGATCATTGGATGACCCTCCCGACCTGCGGGTCGATATGCAGTTCAGAACGTGGTCGGGGGGCAGGATCCGGTGGGCAGGACCCGGTGGGCAGGACCCGGTGAGCAGGCTCGAGGGGGCAGGATCCGGTGGGCATGATCCGGTCGCTGCCGGATTGGGCTAAGGGTGGTGTGAGGACGAATCGGTCGCCTTCTCGCCGTTTTCCTCCGATGCGCCTCCGCGTCGTCCTGTGCCGTTCTTCTTTCCTCCCGCCTCCGCGACCGGTCATGTCCATCGCCCGCGCTGTTCGCCGCCTGTTTCTCGTCGTCGGAACCGCTCTCTGTCTTCTTCTCCTCCCTGCCTGCTCGGAGGGGGTGGAGGGGACGTACCGGGACGCGACCGGGATGATGGTGCTGGAGTTTCGCTCCGGCGGTGAGGTGCGCCAGCAGGTGATGGGGATGACGACCGCCGGCACCTACGAGGTGGAGGGCGACGAAGTGATCGTCGAGATCGGCGGCCGGCGGATGGTCTTGCAGCACACGGACGGCCGCCTCGAAAACGGACCCGTGAGCCTGACGAGGCAGGAGTAGGGCCGACGTGCCGAGTGCCGCCAGCCCCCTCGTCCACCCGATTCTCCACGTCCATCGTTAACCGCCCCGGTCCCATGTCCGACGTTTCCGCCTCCGATCCCCCTGCCACCGACGCTTCGCTCTCTGCCGCGACGGACGGTGTCGCCTCCGGCCGTTTCGGCGTGCGAGATCTGTTGCGGTTCGAGAAGATGCTGACGCCGACGCTGGTTCGCTTCGTCTTCTACGCCGGAAGCATCCTTCTGCTGATCGTCGGCATCGCGATGCTGTACGGGGGCGTAACGGCCCGTTTCGGAGGGGGACTGCGCGTTGTGAGCGGTCTTCTCACCCTCACCGCCGGCCCGCTGCTGCTTCGCATCTTCTGCGAGCAGATCATCGTCCTCTTTGGCATCTACGACTGCCTCGGGGAGATTCGGGATGGAGGTCGCAGAGAGCACCGTTGAGAGAACCCCTGATTCTTGTGCATCCGATCCGCACTGTCGGTGCACGGACATGAAACCCATTCAATAGCATCGACGAGCCGCCATGGCATCTTCTCTGAGCTTCTACATTCCACGGACATGGATGGCCGCGTTCATGCTTCTGTTGCTCACGCCTTTGCACGTTCATGCGCAGGATGAGCCGATGAAAGTGCGCGGCGGTGTTAAGGTGGGGGCGAATTTTGCCAGTTTGAGCGGTGTCCAACTTTCCGGTCCAGGAGCCGGGTTTTACGAGGCGGAAGTGGGGGCGCGGACTGGGTTCGCAATCGGTGGATATACCATTTTGCCGCTCAGCGTACCGGTCTTTCTCCAACCGGAAATCCTGTATGTGCAGAAGGGCGCACGGATCGAAATTACAGGCCTCTCGTCAGGGACCGGCACGGTGAAAGCGGGCTACCTTGAGGCTCCAATCCTCCTTCGGTTTGAGATTCCCATCGATGAGAGCACGCAGGGGATGCAGGTTAACCCATACATCCTTGGCGGACCGACGATCGGTGTGAAACTTCATGCCGGGGCGGAAGCCAGCGGAGACGTCGTTGTGACAGAAGACTTCGGCGACGTCACGAATACGTTCGACTTCGGACTGACAGCCGGTGCGGGGGTTGGTTACGAGACGGCACGGGGGACTGCGGTGGCGGAAGTGCGAGTTTCACTCGGGGTATCGGACGTGATTTCGAGCAGTGACGAATCGGTCCGGACACGCGGAATCATGATCACAGTCGGTTTCATCTTCTGAGGATGCACGCTTGCCCGGATGTCTGTTCAGATTCCAGTCGCCGTGATCTGTCTTCCACCGAAAGCGGCTAAGGGTGGGTAGGGGCATGTGCGCTCAAGGTATCACGCTTCAAGGTATCATGCTCAAGGTGTCGAGGCCGGCCGATGCGGCCCAGCCCCGTCTCAATTTCGTACCGTATTTCGCACCGGCCGCGCTCACGCGTTCAATTTCGCTGCCTCTTCCTGCTTCTCACCCACTCCATTACCCATGATCCACACCCGACTCTTTCCCTTTCTTGTCCTCGTTGGACTTGTGCTCACCGGCTGCACGTCCGCCAAAATCACCGGACAGGGCTCGAAGCCCATCCTGGTCAACCAGCCTACCGGTGAGGTTGACGTGGTCGAGCGTCTCAATGAGACGAAGCGGTTCACGTTCGACTACACCGGCAGCCTCGACATCGCCGATGTCGTCGGCGAGACGCTGGCCAACTCGGACGCGGATGCGCTGATCAACACGCAGGTTGCCGTGAAGAGCACGGCGGCCGACTTCTTCATCAATCTCTTCACGCTCGGCATCGCCAACGCGTACACGGTCGAGATCACCGGCGAGCTCGTCCGTACATCCGACGGCATGACGTCTAGGATCGAGGACGGGACCGTTCTCGGCCGGTCGGCCTCGCTCGACGCGCTGACGGTCGACGCCTCGCAGCTCGCCCCGGGTACCCACGACGCCGTGCTTACGCACACCGACGGCGAGTTCGTGCTCGTAAAGCCGGCCGTTCGCTGACGGCTTCCAGCGATCGTGCAGTCGCATCGAACAGGGCGGAGTGCCGACGAGGCGCTCCGCCCTTTTTCTGTCTCGGGGCGAGATTTTTCGGTCCCCGAACCCAACGGGTGATCCTCTTGGGGAGACTTTGGGCTAAGGGTGGGTGACGGGGGTGTTTGATCCGTTGATTCGATTGACACCGTCGAGGCGTTACAGTAGGCCGCAGGCCTCTCCGTCGAGTCCGCCGCTCATTATTCAGATCTGGACGAACAATGTTGACTGCTACGACCTATCTCGCTCCCTCTCTCGCTTCACGTCTGCGATGTACCATAGGTGTGCTCTTCTTGATCTCTTTCACAACCGCCGCACAGGGACAACAACCGTCGCGCTACGTTGTCACGCCGCAGTTCACCGACGGGGCTTCCAGCGTGCACGCTGCTGACATCGATGGAGACGGCGATAACGACCTTCTTTCGGCATCCAACAGAGATGACAAAATCGCCTGGTACGAGAACTTCGAGGGTGAGATAGGAAGTCAGCAGATCATCTCGGTGGATGCGAATCAGCCCGAGTCAGTGCACGCCGCCGACCTGGATGGCGACGGTGACCTTGACGTGCTGTCAGCGTCGTACCAGAGTAACGAACTCGCCTGGTACGAGAATCTGGACGGGACGCGTGACTTCTCCAGCAAGAAGGTCATTGCGACAGACGGTACGTGGGACGTGTTTGCTGCTGACCTGGATGGAGATGGCGATATGGATGTACTTAGCGCCTCGCCCTTCTATGATGAGGTCCTGTGGTATGAAAACGGAGGGAGCGGAGCTTTCTCGGGCGCAAAGATCATTTCTTCGATTGCAGACAGTCCCTACGCCGTCCACGCTGCAGATGTGGACTCAGACGGTGACATGGATGTACTATCTGCATCATATAATGATGACACAGTTGCTTGGTACGAAAACACAAACGGAGACGGCTCTTTCTCATCGGCACGGGTTATCACCGCTTCAGCCAATGGCGCCTACCACGTCTATGCGACAGACCTGGATGGGGATACGGACGTTGATGTCGTAGCAGCGGCATATCTTGCTGATGCTATCCTGTGGTTCGAAAACACCGATGGCGACGGGACCTTCTCTTCTGCGAAGACAATTTCGGCCACAGCATTTGGAGCGTACGAGGTTTATGCGCGTGATCTTGATGGCGACAATGACCCGGAAGTGCTCTCAGCTACGTTCGACAACGCCTCCATCAACATCTATGATAATCAGATCGGAGAAAGCGAAGCCGACGCGGACGGCTTCGGTCCCACCGTTCAGATCATCACGAATTCAAACGGCGCCGACGAGGTTTATGCTGCAGACCTCGATGGCGATAGCGATGCCGATATCCTGACCGCTTCTCAGTTTGACGACACCATCTCGTACTTCGAAAACCGCATCAACGAGGGGTTCGGCTTTCCCAGCGAAACCATTGTAATGCCGGGCGCGCGTGCCAACGGGGCGAATGAAGCCATCGCCGCTGACCTCAATGGGGACGGGGCCTTAGACATTCTCACTACGTCGGTCAATGACGGCAAGCTCGCGTGGCACGAAAACGACGGAACCCGCTGGTTCTCCCCCCAAAAAGTGATAAGCACCAGCGCGGGTGAAGGCGTTGATGCAGGAGACATCGACGGGGACGGCGACATCGATGTCGTGACAACATCCTTCGGGGGCGACACCGTCTCGTGGCATGAGAACACGGATGGGGCGGGCACCTTCTCCGCTGCAAACGTCCTGTCGGCAAGCGTGGACGGGGCTCTCTCGTCGTACCTGGCAGACATCGACGGGGACGACGACCTCGACGTTTTGGCCGTCGGTCAGCGAGACGACACCGTCTACTGGTTTGAAAACCTCAACGGCGCAGGTAACTTCTCGTCTGAGAATATTATCTGGACAGCGGCCAATGGAGCCAACGAGGTAATCGCCGTGGACTTGGATGGAGATACAGATCTCGACGTCGTTGTCGCCTCACGCTTCGACGACACTGTTGCCTGGTTCGAAAATACCGATGGAGACGGTAGCTTTTCGAACGAACAAATCATCGTTGACGACGCGCTCGATGTCATTGACGTGCATCCGGCTGATCTCGACGGGGATGGTGATGTCGACCTAATCTACGCGCCGAATGATGCAAATGTCGTCAACTGGATAGAAAACACAGATGGAAATGGTGCATTTTCGGATCCCAAAGAAATTACAAATTTAGTCAACGGACCTGCGTCCGTATACACTGCAGACTTTAACCGAGATGGACGCCTTGACGTCCTGACAGCGTCTACTTTTGACGACAAGATTGCCTGGTACGTGCAGACTGAATCATTTGGTGTGATCGACTTCGGCGACCCGACGATTATCTCCACGGCTGCAGACGGTGCCGAAAGCGTGTTTGCTGCAGATATTGACGGTGACGGCGATACTGATGTCTTATCCTCGTCGTTCAGAGATGACGAGATTGCCTGGTACGAGAATGCGCCCGGCGCCAATCTCCCGGTCGAACTGGCCCGCTTCACCGCCGCAACCTCGGGCGAGGCCGTGACGCTCCGGTGGTCCACCACCTCTGAAGAGAACAACGCCGGCTTCGACGTCGAGCGGTCGACGGACGGCGAGACGTTCACCGCGATCGGCTTCGAGCCGGGCGTGGGCACCACCGAGGAGGCCCAGTCCTACCGCTTCGTCGACCGGGACGCCCCGTTCGCGACGACGCTCTTCTACCGCCTCCGCCAAGTGGACACGGACGGGACGTTCGCGTATTCGCCGGTCGTGGAGGTAGAGGTCACGCCCTCGGCGGTGGCGCTCCTTCCGGTGGCGCCGAACCCGGTGAGTGCGTCGGCCCGGCTCCGCTACGAGTTGCCGGAGGCGACGGCGGTGCGGCTGCAGGTCTTCGACCTCCTGGGCCGCCGCGTCGCGACGCTGGCCGACGGCGAGAAACCGGCCGGCCGACACGAGGTGTCCTGGCAAAGCGCGGGCCTGGCATCGGGCACCTACTTCGTCCGCCTCCAGGCCGGATCCACCGCACAAACGCAAATGCTGCGCCTGGTGCGGTAGACGGCTCGCGTGTGGGCGTGTGGGCGGTTGGGCGTGTGGGCGGTTGGGCGTTGGGAGGTTGGACGTTGGACGTTCTCGTTGACCCGTGCCCATTGATCAATGCTCA
>CAKZLV010000259.1 GCA_937127285.1 uncultured Bacteroidota bacterium | reverse complement strand
GTCAGCGACGTGGTGCGCGTCCGGCGCCCGGTGGCACCGGGACTCGCCGTGCGGGCCGTGTTTCCGAACCCGGCGCGGGAGCAGGCAACGGTCCGTCTCGACCTCCCGGATCGCGAAGCGGTGACGGTCGCGCTCTACGATGTTCTGGGGCGGCAGGTGTGGTCGACGACCGACCGGGCCGGCCCGGGCCGGCGAGACCTGGCGCTCCCGGCCGGCCGGTTGGCGAGCGGCGTGTACACCGTCCAGGTCACGGCCGGAGGGCAGCGCGAACGCGCCCGGTTGACCGTCGTTCACTAGCGCATCCGGGGACTGCCTCCCAGACAGCGCCCGAGAGAAATCTCCGCCGAGAAGCGTCTCCGTGGACATCTTCCCGCGACGGCCCGGCTCGACGCGGCGGCTCGACTGGAGACAACCGCCTGCGCAGGCCTTTCGACCCGCCGCTCGGCCTGCTCCTCGACGCGCCGCTCAATATGGACGAGTACGATCTCATTGCCGCCTGGTACGTCGCAGCCCGCAGTCCCGAGGTCGGGATTGCCGACTTGGCCGCGCTTGCCCGCCCGCTCCCGTCCCGCGCCAGGGTATTGGATCTGGGGTGCGGGGACGGCGTCCCGATCTCCCGGTTTTTCCTGCGAGAGCGGTGCGAGGTGGAGGGGCTCGACAGCTCGCCGGCGATGATCGCCCGCTACCGGGATAACTTCCCCGGCGTTCCCGCGCGGTGTGAGCAGGCCCAAGAGGCCGATTTACCGGCCGAGACGTTCGATGCGGTCGTCGCCTGGGGGGTTCTGTTCCACCTGCCCGAGGCCGATCAGAAGGCGGTGATCCGGAAGGTGACCGCCTGGTTGAAACCGGGGGGACGGTTGCTCTTCACGTCGGGAGAGGTCGAAGGGGCGACCGAGGGCGAGATGAACGGCGTGTTGTTTCGGTATGTCTCGCTGGGGGTGCGCGGGTACCGCAACGAGATCGAACGTGCCGGGATGCGCCTCGAGGCCAGCTCTTTCGATGCCTGGGGCAACTACGTGTATCGGGCCGCGAAGCCGGCATGACGCGGTGGCGGGGGGATTGCCGGTCCGGCTCTTCGCGTTGCCGGCGTGCAGGGAGCATGTACAGCCCCCACCCGCGATCAGGGCATGCCGGGTCCGGCAGGCCGTGACCCTCAGGGACGCGGGGGGGAGGGGGGCGGCAGCGTGCCCTCAGCCTGGTTGGACGCGGCACTCTCGTTGCCGGCCTCACCGACGGCCGTGACGCGATCGTCGTAGGTGGTGCCGTTGGCACCGGTGTCATCCTCGAACGCAGCCGTTGCCGCACCGGTCGACGTGACCTCCGTTATTGCGTTGGCAAAAACCTCCCGTTGCTGCGCCCGGTAGACGTGGTACCCACTCAGTTGACGCTTCCCGCACGAAAGTACAGGACTCCACAAGCCCTTCTCGCGCTTTATCCGAAAGGGTAGAGCAGCGAACGAGCAGGATGAGTCGGGGGCGATAGCGGGAAGAGCGCTGCTGCCTCCGAACGTCCAGACCGGTTGTCTTGTGCCGCAAAATCTGTTATTGCAAAACACAATCAACAAAAACAACCCGCCTGCCAACGCAACACCATCTCGGCGCCTTCGCGAAGTTCTCTACGGATCAACCAATGCCCGTACATCCACCGGGCCTCGAACGACGCTCCCAGGGCCAGCAGAAAACGGGCAGTGCAGGAAGGACTTTCTGTTGCGTTCCTTCTCCGCGCCGTCCACGGTCCCCGGGGCGCTACCGGAGTAGGCCGCCGATGACCGCATCAGCGGCGGCTCCCAATGGCCAGGGCGAGCCCGGCGGATGTGATATCGGGTGCGTTCGTTCGGACCCAAGCGCGGCCCGGAAACGCCGGAGCCGCGCCACCGCGGACAACCCCGATGCCGGAACGGGTCCTGCGCCCGTGCCGGACGTACGAGGCAACGACCGGTGGTCCTGCCGGTTCGCGGGAACGGTGTGGCAATCGGGCGATGGGAGAAGAGGCTGTAACCGCACCTGCCCCCTCACGCGTTGGGTAGTTCGAGGACCGGCGATCGACCGCGGGCGTTCGGAGTCTTCTCGCTCCAGAGTCTGTTCGCGCGTACCCGAGGAGGGGACGCGGGGCCGGACCGACCGCCGGGTGTAGCTCTGGGCAATGAGCCTCACCAACGCCCCTACGCGTGTCTCCGCAACAGATCCATCTGCAACAGATCCGTCTGCAACAGATCCGTCTGCGGCGGACGACGCCCGTTGAACCCTCCGCACGCACCACGGTTATTCCTCTTGAGTCCCGTTAGCGCGGGTTGGATGGCCGCTCCACGACCTCTCGAGAGACAGCTCGGGAGACAAGCCGCTCCATCGAAAGGTCGGACGCGGCCGCGGGCCTCGCCGGACCCACCCCTCTCCATCGCACCCTCACCGATCGCTGACAGCCGATGATCGCACGCCGATGGCTCCACGAGGCCGAGGTGATTGGACTGGTGGCCGCGCTCGTTCTCGCTGGATGCTGCCGGGACACGACCGGCACCTATGGCGTCTTGGAGCAGCGAAGGAGTGCCGTGGCTCGGCCGGGCCCGCCCTCTGGCGACCCCCTCCTCGGCGACCGACAGGAAAGCATTCGGTTCGTTCAATCGAGCGCCGACGGCAGCCGCTTTCTCGTCGGCGTGCGCACTGCATCCAGTCGACACCGGATCTGGGTGGTCGGCCCGTCCGGGGCCATTCAGGATAGCGTCGACGGGCGTCTCCAGCTGGACGACCTCACCACCCGCTATCCCACGTTCTCTCCGGCCGACCCGTCGAAGATCCTCCTCTCCGGCTCGGCGCCGCCGGACTCCACGACATTCACCACCGACTTGTACGTGTACGATCTCTCTACGCAGGGCCTTCGCCGCGTGACCGACGTCCCCGAGAACGGACGTGCACACTTCGGAACGTTTCTGCCCGACGGGCGCCATATCGTCTACCTCTTCCGGCCCTACGGGGAGCCGGCACAGGTGCGCCTCATCGACACCACTGGAAGCGAAGACCCGACGATTCTGGCCTCGCTTCCGCCGCGGCAGTGGTCCGAACCCCCGTATGCTGTGTTTCCCGATGGAAATCGACTCGTCTACGCCGACGACGGTCGGCTCGTGCTGGTGGACCTCACCACGGGCACCTCCACACCGCTCACCGCCGACTCGTCCGCTACCGTTCGCTCGCCCAGGGTCTCTCCCGGCGGCTCGCACGTGCTGTTTCGGGTGCGGACACCGGGTCGCGGCGAAAGCCTACGGCGCCTGGAGGTGCCAACCGGCACGCAGGACGTGATCGACCGGACCGGAACCGGCACCGTGGATCTTCGCAGCGACCGGCGGTTCTTTTCCGCTCGGTTTGCCGGATCGGCGCGACGCGTCGTCTACGGCATATTCACGGACACGACCGATGCACGGACGGGTGCGCGCTCGCCCTCGCGGCTTTTTGTGCGAGACCTCCGGAGATCCCGCGGACGCGTCGAGCTCGGAACCGGGTTGGCCCGCAATGACCTGGACGTCACTGCTCCCTTCACCGGCCAGCAGATCGCTCTGTTTTCGGATGGAAACCGCGTGCTGTTCGTCGGGCGGCGGACGTATTCCTTCTGCGCCCCCACCACGTTCTGAGCACAATCCCGTCGTTTTCCGGCCGGCCCAGCAGCGCCTACGGGAGCGGCACGTCTGAAAAAGCGGTGCGTTCGCGGCTCTGCCCAGGGTTTCGCATCTTTGCCGGTAGATGCTTCTCCTCTACGTGCAAATGCGACGGCTGGAGGCATCGAATCGTCCCCTCACCCCTCATGGACCCAATCCCCTCATGCCGACAGAAACCGCCCGCGCGCTCAAGGATCGGGCCTTTCAGGAACTGAGCCGGCGCGACGAAGAAGGTGCGTTCCTTCCACTGAACTATGAGCAGCGGCAAGCCGTCAAGCGAGAGGACCTTGACGTTGTGCGGGGAATCGTGGACCGGCAGTTGCAGCGGACGAAACGCCTGCTCTGGGCCATGGGGCTTTCCATCCCCGTCGCGGTGGCCGTTCAGATTTACGTCGAATGGCCGGGATCGCCAGGCTCGGTGGAGGAGGGCGGCATCTGGGCCGCCGTTGGGATCGCCCTCCCAACCCTCTGGGCTGTATTCTTCATGGCCTACGCGCTGAAAGTTGCTCTCCCACGGATCTCCGCACTGGAGCGGGCGCGGGTTCTGTTTGAGATGCACGAGGAGTGCGCCGACCCGGAAGGGGAGAATCCATGACCGTCGTCCATCCCGGAATCACGGCGCGCTCAGTTGCACAGGAGAACGATGCGTCTACTCTCAACTACGTGTGTGATTCGACCGAGGCGACCATCCCAAAAATCTGCCCTGTACCACCTACAGAAAGCGAATCGTCAACGCGGGTGAAAGAAAAGCAGAAACGAGAGCCTGCCGGTGGAGCCGCACGGCCCACGCATCAACGTGCACAACCCGAGAATCTTCCGATGACGGAGCCCCCTAAAGTTTCGACGGACACGTCGCATCCCGACAACCGGTCGGTTTCGTCCGGCCGCTCCTACGCCTACGCGGCCTGGCATCGAGGCGTCGCGTATGCACTGACGGGCGCTACGGTGCTGGCTACAGGTGTGGTCGTGTGGCTCATCGTCAGTGGCGGAGAGAACGCCGCGGCCTCTGGGATTCTCACCGTCTTGATCGGCATGAACGCACTGCAGACAGCAACGGAGTTTCTCTCAACCGTCCGGCTGACTGGGGAGTCGCTGCGTATCGAGCGCCCATTTGCGGGCGACCGGGCGGTGCGCTATGCCGACATCGAGCGCGTCCTCATCGGCGGAATGGCCGTGGAGGTCCATGTCGCCTCCGATGCTCCCGCGCATGCCCCCGGCCACACGGGACCGGATGTGCAGATCTCCCGCGACATTCAGGACGTCGAGGATTTCCTCCGGCAGCTCGTCGACCACCTGCCCCCCGCGACCGTGGTCGAAAACCCATCGGGAGAGTTTGCGGAATTGCGTCGCCCGGAGAGAGCCGCGAGCCGGGGCGACGCAGACGCGGATTGACCAACGACGCGCGGACGATCTTCGCCACCCGCTGATCACGCGACACGTGCGCTATGCAGACCGACGGAAGCGGATTGCGGGAGGCCATGACGAAATGGCTGGATCGCTATCACCGGTCGTCTTGGCCCCTCATTCTCATGGCATCGGCCTACGCAGCGGCGGCGGCCTTTCTCTACCGCGGGCTGCAGGTTCACGATGCCGTGAATACAGCCCTGTTTCTCTGGTTTAGCGCCGCTCATCTCTTCAACGGCGCGTTGCTCGTTCGGCGCGTTGCGGCGCGACCGGACCCGCCGCGCGAGCCGGATGACCCTCCCCGTGGCTAACCATCGCCGATGAAGCTCGCCGGTAGTCCGTTGATTCCCATCCCTGTCTATCGCCTTCCCGTTCCCCAACCATGTCCTCTCCAGAACCGACCCGCACCGATCCGGAGGAATCGCCATCCTCCGAGAGTCACCGGTACCCGAGCGGCACGTCCGGTGCGTTGCTCACGGAGACGCACCGCCGCGGCTTCGTGTGGACCCTCGTCGCCGTGTCGGCGCTTGGTATCCGCTGCATGATTCCGGACGTGTACCCGCAGTGGTTTGTCGACGAGTCGGGACAGATTACCGTTCGTCTCGGCTGGATCGGGGGGCTGGTCGTGGCGGGCTTGCTCTGGGGGCGGTGGTGGATGCGCCCGGTCGCCCTGGTGTATTTCGTCGTCGGCTTCATCGGCGCTATCCCGATCGTCAGCCGCCTTCTGAGTGCACAGCCGAATTTCATCAACGACCACGCGGTTGGATACGCGCTTCTCCTTGCGCTCGACGCCGCAGCCTTCGGCATTATTGCGTTCGCGCCTTCCGTTCGAGAACGGTTCGCGCAGCACTCACGGCAGGACGCAGCATCTTGAGGACGGTCGCTCAAGCGTTCCGACCGGTTCCTCCTGAGCCGTTTCAGAGACAACGGGGTCGGCTCCACGCCGGGCTCACGAAATGAGAGTGTAGGGCCTGCGAGCGCAGGAAGCCCCGTATCTTTAGTGCGGGGAGGAATGCGCGTTTGTTCAACCAGTTGAGACATTTGTGGGTTGGCAGCATACAAGTTGTTGATATGAAACTGACCGCTCAGATCAAATTGCTACCGTCCGATGAGCAGGCTCAGAGCCTGCTACGGACCTTAGAACGCGCGAACGAGGCGTGTCAGTATATCAGTGACTACGCCCATAAAAGCGGTGAGCACTCCAAGTACAAGCTCCAAGAGGCCGTCTACCACGACGTGCGAGAGCGGTTTGATCTGGCCGCGCAGATGACCATTCGAGCGCTCGGGAAGGTAGCCGACGCCTACAAGACCAATCCCAAGGCGCACAACCAGTTCGACATTCGAGGCGGCTTTCCCTACGACAGTCGCATCTTGAGCTTCTACACTGACCGCCAAGAAGTGTCCATCTGGACGCTTGATCCCACCGGAGACGGTGGGTGTCGAGAGCGCATTGAGTACGAGGTTGGCGAGAACCACCGCGTCCTTTTAGAGCAGGACAAAGGCGAAGCCGACCTCATCTACCGAAACGGTATGTTCTTCCTTCTCGTGAGTTGCCAGATGCCTACGGCCAACCTGTCTGATGAGGACATGGAGGCTATCGACGGGTATCTCGGCGTGGATCGGGGAGTGAACAATATCGCCACGACATCGGAGGGGGACAACTGGACCTCCGATGAGATTGATGAGCGCCGACAGTGGTATCAGAGGCGGCGGGACACTCTTCAATCGGTTGGGACGCGCTCTGCAAAACGCAGGCTACAACAGCTTTCAGGAAAACAGGAGCGGTTTCAGCGCGATACCAACCACACGATCAGCAAACGCATCGTAAGCGAGGCTAAGGCACGAAACTCCGCGATTGTCCTCGAAGACCTTTCGGGCATTCGGGAGCGGACCACGGTTCGCCGTCAGCAGCGAGCGAGGCACAGCAACTGGTCGTTTTATCAACTTCGGCAGTTCATCGAGTACAAGGCTTTGATTTCGGGGGTGCCTGTTATCAAGGTCGATCCGGCCTACACGTCGCAGACGTGCTCGAAATGCGGCCACTGCGACCGCAAAAACCGGAACGGCTCAGACTTCAAATGCAAAGAATGTGGGCACGCGATGGATGCCGACAAAAATGCGGCGCGAAATATCGCCGCGAAGGGTGCAGTCAATAGCCCTAACGCAGCCTGATGGTTGCAAGGTAGCGCCTGATGATCCGTGGCTGAAACCTGCGGGGAGGGCAGCTACAAGCCCCCGATCTTTCGCCGGGGGTAGTTGACTGAGGAGATCCAACGCCGGGTGAAGCTGATCCACATCTTTCCCGACCTCACCTCGGCAAAGCAGTTGGCCGGTGCGCTCCGCGCGGAGACGCACGAGGAGTGGTCCAACGAACGTCGCTACCTGTTCATGGTCGCGGTCCGCGACTAGAAGCACGCCCACGCTCCCGATCCGCGTTCTGCTAAGTTGCCCTGTTCCGAATTTTCTGAATCGACCTCGTCGATACGGACGACGGACTCAACGACGGTTATGGCCGCCTGACTCGTTGATCCTAGCAAGGGCCGACTTCACAACTTTCGGGGCTTGACCGCCAAAATCCCAGTCTGTGGCGAAGACTAGGAAGACATCCGACACGATTTTTGGACTTTGTGTCTACGGTCGCAGCAATTCGACGTAGTACATAGTGAAACCACCCCCACCAACGTGTCTCGACACCGAAACCAGCTAATCTTTTATGACGACAACATGGCCCCCAGATGCACGCCCCGGCACACTCTCCGTCCATGGTCTAGATCAGCCCGACAACCCTCGCTCCCGACATCCGAGCGCAGTCTCACGGACCCGGTTACCTAGCTATCGAGGTCTTTGAATCGAACGATTTGGGCATCACTTGTGCTATTCCTACGACGTTTTGCTTAACACAGGGGATGGCAATGGCTGGATTCGCTCACGCAACGCGGTGTCGAAAGCCAGCGAGAACTGCCAACACGAATTGTGACTGCCGTCATGGTGGGCCTAAGTAAACTCGGCTGGTTACATTCGCTAGTCGCCATGTGGTTCTCTATCACAATGGTGTCGCCGTATTCTGACTGTCCGATCGCGACCGGACATACGAATCGCCAGGGCGCACGCTCTTGAAATCAAGAAATTTGATGAACCAAATTATGGAGGTGACACCATGGATGACTTCGCACAAAGAGTTTGGAGTTGGCTACAGCGGAAATGGGTCGTTGTTCAAAGAATCCGTATCAGGACCTGGCGACTCGCTACACCGTTCGCCGCCATCATAGGCTCCATTCTGCTTGGTCTCGGAGTAGTCTTGGTATTTCGCGACATCCTCGGATTCGCAGGCCCTCAAATTCGCGACAGCCTCGGATTCGCAGGCCCCACAAGCAGTACTTCAGGTCAGGGTAAGACGATTCCGTTCATCGTTCTCGTGAGCGGGGGACTAATTGGTAGCGGATTTATCTTAGCCCTATTGCAAGACTTAAAAGAGATTCCAGAACTTATCCATAAGCACTGGGATGATGAGACTGGATATCATAATGTTGTTAAAATTGGCGGCCATGTATTTGCCGCAAGCATTGGCGTATTCATACTAGCTCTATCGGTTCAACACAGCGAGCTGATAGAGCCTAAAGAAAGAACCCCGATTGAAACCGCCGGTCTAACAGTGAAAGAGGGACTACAGGAGTTAGCCCGGAGCATAACTGCTGAATCCAGCGTCCCGTTACGGATCATTGTGGACGCGAACGTTCGGGACACTACGGAGGTGCGCAACCCAGACTCTCTCCTTCCAGAAGTGATGAGACCGACATCCTTCGTGATCACCTTCCAGGGAGAAGCAAGTAGAGAAAGTATTGAGAGACAAAAAGGTAGCGGCGTAAACCTGCATGAGGCGGATCTCCGGCTGCTCGACTCGCTCGTGACCGATTTGAGCGTCTGTGGTCGCCGCGATCCGGTACGATTGGCGGTCAAGGGCTACGCAAGTTCTTCAGTGTATCGGTCTAGTGGAAACTCAGATAAAGCAAATCTGGAGGTTGCTCATACCCGCGCCGAAAAAGTCCAGGCTGTTCTTGACTCTCTGGCGGCCTCGAAAGGAGCCTTTATTCATGTCGATTTACACGAGTGGGAAAACCACGAAGCCATGGTTCGGAATCGCCACTATGTGGACCGTGTCGGTAAAGCCTATTCGATTCAGAAGGGTCGATTGAACCGCCGTGTAGAGATTATCCTTACGGATGCAGGTTCGTGCGAAACGAGAAGTGAGATTACACGCTCCGTTGCGAGCAATTAGATAACAGAAGAAGGGGATACCACGACACAACCAAATCGACATCTTGCGAAGGTCAAGGCATATGTCGAACCCGCTTCTTTGGTGGAATTGAAGTATAACGACATAGAACTCGAAGAAAAATAAAGGTTTATTTCGTCCTAGGAGCTCTGGTTGTTGGCTCGCGCGTGTCCGGTCATCCGCCTTGTCCTCTTGAATTTGACACACTCTCGCGGACGGACAGGCCGTCTCTGTCGCCGATGCCGATGAGGAACGGACGACTTGGGAGGCGGCCGACCTTCTAAACGTATCTCGTCCTCGTCTCACCCAGCTCCTGAAAAAGGGCGACATTCCTTCCCACAAGGTCGGCTCGCACTACCGCGTCTGCCGCCGGGACGTGTTGGCCCATAAAGCGAAGCGTCAGGAAGGGTCGGAAGAGGCACTGCAAACGCTCACGCGTCTGAGTCAGGAGCTCGGCCTCTACGATTGAGTTCTGCAGGTTGCTTCCTTCTTCAGATTTTGTCGTGTAGTGTGATCGGCGCTTGAGGCCACCTCCTCGGGGACCTTTTCTGGCCTCCTTGCCCAGAGCGGAAAGATTGCGGCTCGGGTGGGTATATCTTGACGGAAGTCGTCAGGAGCGATTCGTCGCCAGGAGCGTTTCTTCCTCTCTCCCCAAAGCAGCCTGTCCCCATGCCGAACGCAACCGCCCCGGCCTCCGGCGATCTACCCGTTTCTGGCGAGCTGCGGGACACGCTCCGCTGGGCCACCCGCTCTCTGCGAGAGATCTACGGCTCCCGCCTCCGGCGCCTGGTCCTGTTTGGCTCTCAGGCCCGTGGAGATGCCGGGCCCGAGAGCGACGTCGACCTGCTTGTCGTACTGGAGGGACCGATCAGTTCCTACGAGGAGGCAAAGCGCACCAGTCGGGTCGCTACCCATGCCGCAGCCTACCGGGACACGGCTCTTTCCTTCGTTCACATGAGCGAAGAGACGTTTGACGAAGGTCGAAGCTCGCTCGTCGATCCCGTTCAGGAGGAAGGCATCGACCTGCTCGGCCTCTTCGCCGAAAGCACCTCTTCCGAAAGCACCTCTTCCGAAAGC
>CAKZLV010000258.1 GCA_937127285.1 uncultured Bacteroidota bacterium | reverse complement strand
TTTGGAGGCTTGGGGCGCTTTGGAGGCTTGGGGCGCTTTGGAGGCTTGGGGCGCTCGGGAGGCGTGCCACATTGAACAATGATCATTGATCAATGCTCAATGAGAACCTTACAAACTCCCCGCCCTACTCCCTCCCCCGCAACCCAACCCCCTTAACCCAAACCCTGCAACCGACCTTCACAGCGTTGCGGGGTCGATTTCGACGATCTGGCCGTTCATGAGGGCGAGCGTTCGGGCGGGGAATTCCTTCACGAGGCGGTAGTCGTGCGTTGCCATCAAGAGCGTCATGCCCTGGCGATGCAGCCCGAGGAGCAACTCTTGAATCTCATCGGCCACGACGGGGTCGAGATTCCCGGTCGGCTCGTCGGCCAGCAGCACCCAGGGATCGTTCGCAATCGCCCGGGCAATCACCACGCGCTGCTGCTCGCCGCCGGACAACTCGTGCGGGTAGTTGCTGCGCTTGTGGCTGAGTCCGACGCGCGCCAGCGCCTTCAGCGTCCGGCTCCTCACCTCCTTCTGCTTTTTCCCCGTTGCGTACAGGGCAAACGCCACGTTGTCGTACGCGCTCCGGTCCGGGAGCAACTGGAAGTCTTGAAACACAACCCCGATCGACCGGCGCAGATACGGGATCTCGTTGGTCTCGATGAGATCGGACCGGTAGTCCCCGATCTCAGCCACTCCGTCGTCCGGAAGCAGATCCATGTACAGGAGCCGCAGAATGGTACTCTTCCCGCTGCCCGTGGGCCCGATCAGATAGGTCATCTCCGATCGGTCGACATTCATCGAGACGTTCTCCAGAACCGGCCGGCGGTCGCCGTTCGGAAGCTCGAAGGAAACGGAGACGCTGTTGAGGGTAATCACGACGCGGGGGAGTGGCCAGTTGGGAAAGAGAAAGCGGTCGGGGAGCACGCCAGAAGCGATGACGCCCGGTGGGGGCGTCCGCTGCTCTTCAGTCCGGTGCTCGCCGCGTCACCCAGTGCACGCGATGACTGCGCTCGTGGGCGGGGTCGGTCGAAAAGCCGTCGTAGGCGGCCTCGACCGTGAGGGGGCTTTCGTGCAGAAGCGCGCGGATGTCCTGCGGCGGGTATGCCCGCTGAACGTGCCGCTCGCGTCCCTGCCGGCCGCCGACGCTCAGCTCGAACACGGTCACGTGTCGCCGGGTCTCGGGGTCGTAGCAGCTCTCCCGAACGTAGGAAAAGTCCCCCTCTGTGCCTTCGTCGGTGAACCCGGAGGCATGGTCTTCGGAGTTGGCCGGCGTGCTCTGGTCGAAAACAAACACGCCGCCCGGCCGAATCAGAGCCGCAACGCGCCGGAACAGGGCGCGCACGTCGGCTTCCTCAAGCAGATAGTTGAGGCCGTCATAAACGAGCACCACGGCATCGACCGGATGGGCCAGTCCGAGACC
The DNA here is from genome assembly GCA_937127285.1 of uncultured Bacteroidota bacterium. Lineage (GTDB taxonomy): Bacteria > Bacteroidota > Rhodothermia > Rhodothermales > Salinibacteraceae > CAKZLV01. Next base: position 8,987 of record CAKZLV010000258.1, on the reverse strand, counting down.
GGCCCGCGTCACGCCGGGGAAGCGGGCTTCGACGCACCGGATGTTCTCTCCGGCCTCGGCGATCTTCGACCGCGCCTCGGCGAGCATCGGCGCCGACCCGTCGGTCAGCAGGTAGCGGTAGCCCCCGCGACGCTTCAGGTTCAACGCGAAGGTCCCGGTCCCGCCTCCCAGTTCCACGACCTCGTCGATGCCGGCGTCGTCGGCGTGGCGCGACAAAAGACGGTGCACGTACGCCGACCAGAATTCGTAGTCGACGTGCGCCATCACGACGTCGTAGCCGGCAGCCAGCATGTCGTACGGCTCTACACTCGGCATGGCGTCCTGGGGGAAGTCCTGACGAACGGGGGTCCTGCCGATGGCGCCCACGGGCGGGGCGACGCCGCCGACGGAAGATCGGACGAACGTACGGAGACAGCCGGCAACCGTTCATCCGCCGTTCGTTGCCGCCGGCCGCTCCGCAACCGGTGCCCTCGAAGGGCCCTTGAATAGGCATCAATGGGCATCTCTCAACAAGACTGCATGGTCGTTACAACCTCGTGCGCCCCCGGCTACGGGCCGAACTCTTGCCCCCTGCAATCAATGTTAAATACACCTTTAGAGATGGACGGTCCACGAGCCTCCCGGTGGATTCAACGCCGGAGGCGGAGCCAGCAGCCCCCGCGGCCCGACGAGCCTGCCCAGCAGCCGGGCAGGCTCGCCACATCCATCTCCTCTCCCAGCGACGAGCGGACGAGGGACGTCCCGTCCGCTGATCCTTCTGAGCCGCCCCCTCCCCATGGCTTTTCCCCTGGCCTCCTTCCCGCATCCGTCCCCGATGCGCCTCCTGCGCCTTTTCCTCGCCGTGCTGGGGCTGGCCCTTCTCGGACACGCGCTGCCGGGCCGTTCCGTCTCGGGAGCAACCGCTCAGACGCAAACCGCCCGCCCTGGCGGTGACGCCGCGTCCGCCGTCTCCGCAGATCTGCCCGCGGCTCACGTCGACGTGGTCGTCGCCCCGAACATCCCGCAGGCGGATTCCGTCGCTGCTTCTTTCCGACAGGAACTCGAAGCGCTCGCTGCCGGGCGCGTTCAGCTAAACCTTCACCGCCGCGTCCCGGGCGACCCACCCTCCTCCCCGGCCTCGGCGCTGACGGTACGCATCGGCACGGCAGAGGCCTCGTCCGGCCGATCCGCCGCCGTGAAGGCATCCCTTCGGCCCCGCCCCGACTCGTCCGCGCGCCCGGACGCCCTCCTCGCTCCGTCTCTGCAGTTGACGGATGACCTCCGGCGGATGCAGGACGTTGTTTCGGTGAAGAACGTCGCCCTCCTCGTCGACCGCTCCCCCTCTTCTTCCTTCCGCCGGGCGGTTCGCCGGGCGGAACGGGCCGGAGGGCTTCGCATCCAGACCGTCGCGGTGTCCGACGGCGCGGCCCCGGCCGACGTACGGGACCGGATTCCGGACGCGGCCGAGGCGGTGTACGTGCTCGCCCCGACGCCGGTCGGGCCGGCGCGGCATCGGCTCTTCGAGGACCTCGCCGAGCAGCGCATCGCGGTTGCGTCCTTTTATCCGGGCGACCTGTCGGGCGGCGCTCTGATGACGCTGCGCGCTCCTCTGGCAGACCCTCTCGGGCGGCAGATCGCTCTTCGCGTCTTGGACCGTCTTCTCGACGCCCCGGCGCCCTCCCTGCCGCCGGTCGGCTCGGCCTCCCCATCGGCGCGGCCCGCCCTGCCGCCTCCCGAGCTGCGCCTGAACCGGGCGACGGCGCAGCAGCTGGAGCGGCCCCTGCCCTGGCAGGTGCGGCTGGACGCCGTGCGCGTTCGTGCGCCGGCGGACAGCGCCTCCTTCTCTTTGGAGGAGGCGGTTCGCCGCAGCGTGCAGGAAAACCTGCAGGTTCGCTCGGCTTCGTACACCACCGAGGCGCGTGCCGACGCCGTCGCCTCCGCCCGCTCGCGTCTCCTTCCCCAGGTCTCCCTGCAGAGCACCGGCACGCTGGTGGATGAGAGCACAGCGCAGGCCAGCTTCGGCGCACAGCCGCAGCGGTCCGTTCGCGGAAGCATCCGCGCCCAGCAGGTCCTCTACGACCCGGACGCTTGGGCCGGCGTCGACATCGCTCAAGACCGCCTGCGGGCGCAAACGGCCCAGGAGCAGGGGACGTCGCTCGACGTGGCTGCGGCGGCCGCGGACGGGTACCTGGCGGTGCTTCAGGCCGACGTCCTCATCCGCATTCAGAAAGAAAACCTGTCGTTTGCCCGAACGAATCTTCGACTGGCCCGCTCGCGCGAGGCGGTGGGGCGGGCCGGACCGGCCGAGGTGGCCCGAACCCGCTCGCGCGCTGCCCAGAGCCGGCGTCGCGCCATCGACGCGCACGGGCGGCGCGAGCAGGCCCGCCTGGCTCTGAACCAGACCCTCAACCGGCCCCTCGACGCGTCGCTGCCCACCGCCGAACCTCCCGAGCCGGACTCGCTCGTGCAGGCGGTTCCGGTCGTGCGCTACCTCGACGACCGGGGCGCGCGGAAGCGTCTGCGATCGTTTCTCCTGCAGGAAGCCGTCGAGGCCTCTCCCGCTGTTCGGGCGGCCGAGGCGCAACTCGATGCCCGCGAGCGACAGCTGGACGCGGCGACCCGGTCGTTTTTCCTCCCCACGGTTGCCCTGCAAGGGCAGTACGCCAACCGCGTCCTGGAGGACGGCGCCGGCACCGGCGGCATCCAGACGCCCCCGACGTTCCCGCTCGACATCCCGGCGCCGAGCGACCAGCAGTGGAACGTGGGGCTGAGCGTGAGCCTGCCCCTGTTTGAAGGCTCCGCCCGCGCCGCCGAGCGCAGCCAGGCCTCCGCCCGGCTGCGGCAGGCCCGCACCCAGCGCCGCCGCACCGTTCGCCGCGTCGAGCAGACCGTGCGCTCGGCCTTCGTCGGCCTGGAGTCGGCCTACGCCTCGGTCGAGGAAGCCCGGACGGCCGCCGAGGCAGCCCGCCGGGCGCTCGCCACCGTGCGAGACGCCTACCGTCGCGGCGAGGCCAACCTCGTCGACCTGCTCGACGCCCAGACCACCAGCCGCGTCACCGATGAAGAATACGCCCGCGCCGCCATCACCCTGCTTCGCCGCTGGGTAGACCTGCAACGCGCCACCAACCGGTTCGACGCCCTCGCCCCCCCGTCCCGACGAGCAGACTACTACGACCGCCTTCGCCGGTACGTCCAACGCCCCGGCGCCCCGTCCACCGAGAACTGAATCCGGGCGACGGATCCCCGGGGGACGGATCCTCAGGGGACGGACGCCCGGCCGGCCCTTCGCCCCTTCCTCCGCTTTCTGCATCCTCCTCTCCCGCCATGCGTGTTTCCTCGTTCGCTTTCGTCGTTGCCGGCGCCGTCCTCGCCTCCGTGCTCGTGGCCGGCTGCCAGTCCGAACCGGCATCGCAGGACGTCCTGCGGCCGGTTCGCACCACCGTCGCCTCTCCGACGGTAGACGGCGGATCGCGCACCTACACCGGCACCGTACAGGCCGGTCGCACCTCGCAGCGCGGCTTTCGGGTGGGCGGCACCGTTGCGGCCGTCCCCGTCAACGTCGGAGACCGCGTGACGACCGGCGACGTGCTGGCCCGGCTGGAGACGGAAGACCTGGCCCTGCGGGCCGACGACGCCCGGGCCGCCGTCGATCGCGCCGAGGCCGAGTTTCAAAATGCCGCCGCCGAGTACCGGCGCGTCCGCGCGCTCTACGAAAACGGCAACGCCTCAGCCAGCAGCCTCGACCGGGCGCGCACCGCCTTTGAGTCCGCCCGCGCCGCCCTGTCATCGGCCCGCAAGCGCCTGCGCCTGGCCGAGCGACGCCTCGACTACGCCACGCTGGAGGCGGACGCCCCCGGCCGCATTGCCGACGTCCGCGTCGAGGCGGGCGAGACGGTTTCGGCCGGTCAGACGGTCGTTCTGCAGACCTCCGGCACGCGCCTGGAGGTGACCCTCACCGTCCCCGAGGTTCAGATCAACCAGATCGTCGTCGGGGATACGGCACGCGTCTCTCTTGCGGCCCTCGGCGACACCACCCTGACGGCTCGCGTCACCGAGGTCGGGGTCTCCTCCATCGGTGCCCGTACCACCTACCCCGTCACGGTCCGGCTTCTCGACTCTGCCGACCGCCTCCGTCCCGGCATGGCCGCCGAGGTGTCGCTGCAGGCCCCGACCCGCGCGGCCCGTCCCGTCGTCCCGCTGCCCGCCGTCGGCGAGGACCGCCGCGGGCGCTTCGTGTACGTCGTGCGGCCGGATACCGGCGGCACCGGCATCGTGCGCCGCCGCCCCGTGCAGACCGGCGACCTGACGGCCCGCGGCATCGAGGTGCTCAGCGGCCTGCAGCGCGGAGACCGCGTGGTCACCGCCGGGATGACGCAGGTTGCCGACAGCCAGCGCGTGCGCCTTCCCGCCGACCCGGACCGCTTCGCCTTCGACCCGTCGTCGGGCATGTGACGCACCGTCTCGCCGCCTCCGCCCGGGATCGGCCTCCGCTTCGGACCCGTCGACGCCTCCGGCCGTCGGGCCTTTTCCGTATGGACGGCGTCGAATCGGGCCGCCCCGGCTGCATGCTCCGGGAAATTCAACCGGGGAATTCAAACCGCCCGCCGCTCGCTCTGCGCCTCCTCCTTCCGCATCGCTTTCCAACCGCGCCCCATGGGTCTCGCTGAGTTTTCGATTCGCAAAAAGGTCATCACCACGGCCCTCCTCGTCGTGGTCTTCTTCGCCGGGGTGACGGCCTACTTCGACCTGCCGCGCGCCGAAGACCCCGGCTTTACCGTCCGCACCGCCCTCGTCACCACCGCCTTCCCCGGCGCGAGCCCCGATCGCGTCGAACTGCTGGTGACCGACCCGCTCGAGCGGGCGATCGAGGAGCAGCCCGAGGTCGACCACATCGAAAGCACGTCGCGCACCGGGTTTTCGGTGATCGAGGTCGAGTACGAAGACCAGTACATGGACATGCAGCCCATCTTCGACGACCTGCGCACGAAGGTGGAGGACGCAGCGCCGCAGCTTCCCGCCGGCGCGCGGCCCCCGACGGTGAACGACGAGTTCGGCGACGTCTACGGGACGCTCGTCGGCCTCACCGGCGAGGGACTCACGATGGCGGAGCTTGACGAGGTGGCCGAAGACGTGCGGTCGGAGCTCTTGACGCTGTCGGAGGTGGCGAAGGTGCAGGTCTACGGCCGCAAGGCGAAGCGCATCTACCTGGAGTACAACGGCGCCCGCCTGGCGGAGTTGGGCCTCTCGGCCGGACAGCTCGCGCAGATCCTCGAGTCGCGCAACATCCTAATTTCCGGCGGGAGCGTCGAGACGAAGCGCGAACGGCTGGAGCTGGAGCCGACCGGCAACTTCGGCTCCGTGGACGAGCTGCGACAGGCGGTCGTCCGCCTCCCCACCACCGGGCAGGTGCTGGCCCTGGAGGATATCGTCGACGTGCGGCGCGGCTACGCCGACCCGCCGACGTCGTCCGTCCACTACTCCGGCCGTCCGGGCCTCGTCCTCGGCATCTCCCTCCGCGAGGGCGGCAAGATCACGCAGCTCGGCGAGCAGGTGCAGGCCACCCTGCAGCGCCTGGAGGAGCGCTACCCGATCGGTCTCTCCTTCGACCTGGCCGCCTTCCAGCCTGAGGTCGTCGAGCGGCAGGTCAACAGCTTCGTCAGCAGCCTGCTGCAGGGCGTCGTCGCCGTCATCGTCGTGATGCTCGTCTCCCTCGGGCTTCGCACCGGCCTCATGGTCGCCTCGGTCATCCCGATGACGATGATCGCGACGATGTGGCTGATGCAGCAGTTCGAGATCGGCCTCAACAAGATGTCGATCGCCGGCCTCATCATCGCCCTGGGGATGCTCGTCGACAACGCCATTGTGATTGCGGAGGCGGTTCTCGTGGAGGTGCGGGAAGGCAAGGGCGTGGTGGAGGCGACCGTCGACACGGCACAGGAACTCCGCTTCCCCCTCTTCACGTCGTCGCTCACCACGGTTGCGGCGCTGCTTCCCATCTACCTCGCCGAGTCGGCCGTCGGGGAGTACACGGCCCCGATCACCGAGGTCGTCGCCATCGCCCTGATCGTGTCGTGGGTGCTGGCCCTGACGCTGCTCCCGCTCCTCATCGTGGCCTACCTGAAGCGCACCGGCGATCTCCCCGACGACGGCCCGAGCGCAGCAGAAAACGGCGGCGCGGCAGAGGGCGGCGGCGCGGCAGAGGACGGCGGCACGGCAGGGGGCGGCGGCGCGGACGATAGCCCCTACGCCTCTGCGTTTTACGAGCGCTACCGCCAGTCGCTTCTCTTCGGCCTGCGGCGGCGCGGGTTGACCGTCGCGGCGGCCGTGGCGCTCTTTGCAGCCGCGCTCTGGTCGTTTCAGTTCGTCCCCCAATCCTTCTTTCCGAAGAAGCAGGCGTCGCAGTTCACCGTCGAGATCGAGCTTCCCTACGGCGTACCGTTCGACCGCACGGAGGCGCTCGTCAGCGACGTGGAGGGCTACCTGGCCGATTCGCTGCAGGTTGACGCCGCCGTTCGCGCCGCCGAGGACACCACCGCCCGCGGGGTAACGGACTGGACCGCCTACGTCGGCCGCGGCGCCCCGCGCTTCGTCCTCCCCTACGCCCCGGAGCAGCCCCGCTCGAACTACGCCTATCTGCTCGTCAACATCACCGCCTACGAGCACCTCGAACCGATCATGGACCGGTTGCAGGCCCACCTCGACCGGACCTATCCGTCCATCACGGCCCGCGTGGAGCGTCTGCAGAACGGTCCGCCCATCCCGTACCCCGTCGAGGTGCGAATTTCCGGCGACGACCCGGACGAGATTTTTCGCATTGCCGACCGCGTCAAGACGCGCCTCGACTCGATCGACGGGGTGCGCAATATCAAGGACAACTGGGGCGCGCGCACCAAGCGCCTGCGGGTGGACATCCACGAGCCCCGCGTGCGGCGCGCCGGCCTCAGCAACCGCGACGTCGCCCGCTCCCTCCAGGCCGCCCTCGACGGCATCCCGCTGACGGAGTTCCGGGAGGGAAATGAGCTCTATCCCGTCGTGCTGCGCTCTCAAGCCGAGGGCGAAACCGACCCCTCGCAGCTGGAGAGCGTTCGCGTGTACTCGCAACAAACAGGCACCAACGTTCCGCTCGCACAGGTGGCGGATCTCGATCTTACGTTTCAGCCCTCCCGCGTCTTGCGGTACGACCGGAAACGAACCGTCACGGTGCAGGCCGACCTCGCTCCCGGCACGGAAACGACGGCCTTCGCCGTTGCCAACCGCCTCGACCCCTGGTTGCAGTCCGCCTCGCAGGACTGGCCCATCGGCTACAGCTACGACTTCGGCGGCAAGGTGGAGACCTCCGGCGAGTCGCAGCAGTCCATTTTCGTGAAACTGCCTCTGGCCGCGCTCATCGTCGTCCTGCTGCTCATCGTCCAGTTCAACTCGATCCGCAAGCCGCTCATCATCCTCGTCACCATCCCGCTGGGCCTCATCGGCGTGATCGCCGGACTGTTGATGACGCAGAAAGCATTCGGATTCATGTCCCTTCTGGGCGTCATCGCACTCTCCGGCATCGTCATCAAGAACGCCGTCGTCCTCATCGACCGGATCGAGATCGAAATGAACGAGTTCGGGCGGTCCGTGGATCAGGCCATTATCGAGGCGTCGCAGCGCCGCCTTCGCCCGATCCTCCTCACCACCGCCACCACCTGCGGGGGCCTCATTCCCCTCTGGTTGAGCGGCAGCCCCCTGTTCTCCCCCATGGCCGTCACCATCCTCTTCGGCCTGCTGTTCTCGACCGCGCTCACCCTCGGCCTCGTCCCCGTCCTCTACGCCCTCCTCTACCGCGTCTCCTTCGACGACTTCACCTACTGGATGAACCAGTAGGCGTTGGGCGTGGGGGCGTTGGACGTTTTGGCGTTGGATGTTTGTGCGTTGCGGGTTGAGGGGTTTGGGTTGGGGCTCGGCGGAAGGATCACGCAGTCCCCCACACCCAAAGCCCACGACTCACCACCCACCACTCACGATTCACGACTCACGATCCAGCGACCGAAGGGAGCGGACGATCCTCCATCCTCTAGAGCACGATTCGTACAGAAAGGCGTTTTCGGACAGAGGGGTTCGCATCCGCCCAGGCCGGCGGTACCGACCGGCAGCTCGCTTCGGAACCGCCCCCCTTCCGACGGCCGGCAGTCGTCACATATCCGTTACCCTGTCTTAATTTGACACCGGGGGCTCGTTTTGTATGTTAACGAGTGTCGATGATCAAAAGAAGTCAGCGCGCATCCCGGAGCGGGGTGGGCGCTTTTTCTATGTCTGGGCGGTCGGTTTGCGTCTTCGTCTCGTTACCGACGCGGTTTGCGGGTTCTGGGATTTGTCTATCGTCTCGGCCCGGGATCTGCCCTTTCGGCTCACCGAGTTCCATGTCTGGGATGCCCCTTTGGCTTGATCCAAAGGGGCGCAGACGAGCGAAGCGACTCACGAAGTAACAGATCAAGGCAGGGAAGAAATCGGCTCCCTGCGCAGCCTCTCCGCGAAAATCTTCGAAACTCGCTTCGTCCCTGCGGTCCGTTGCTCAGACAACGAAGATTTTTGATCGCTCCGATCCTGCTCCGGTCGAGCCGCCGATTTCTTCAAGGCTGGTGGTCGCAGGCCCTGTCGGTGAAGCGGAGAGGCCCGGGACAGACGCCCGGTCGCTTACTTGAGTGGTCTGGCGCGAACGCCAGGGCCCTGAGTCCCTTCTCCAAAGGGAGAAGGACAGGAAGAGGGGAAGGCGGCGAGGGTTGGTGGTGCTGGGGTGGAGGGGATGCTCGTAACGGTGGGAAGGCGGCCTCGTTGTGGGGGGTGCCGATGAATCGATGAGAGGAAGAGACGACGAGGTCGAGACCTGAGGAGACGGGAAAACGGGGAGACGGAGAAACGGGGAAACGGCGAGGCGGGGCGAGCGGGGGTGCGGGAGCGCTCACCGGAGCCGAGGCGCCTGTCCCCACGTCCCTTCTCCAGAGGGAGAAGGACAGGAAGAGGGGACGGAA
>CAKZLV010000257.1 GCA_937127285.1 uncultured Bacteroidota bacterium | reverse complement strand
GACACGTATTATCAAACACTTATGTCTCTGATCTTCATTGATGCGGCGGGGAGGGGCTGGATACGTTTTTTCCGTCATGTCAGTGTCCCAGGTGTGATCGACCCCGCCGGTCCGCCCTCCCCGTTTCGATGCCGGGTCCGGCGGATGCCCTTCCCGCATGAGGGGGGCCGAGCCGCCGAGGCCGTCGGAGTCCAGACGGAGAGACAGATGGGCGGGCGAGGTGCAGCTTCGGGAAGCAGATCGACGATCTCGCAGTCTTTTCGACCACCACCCCACACCTCATGAGACGTTGGGCTACGATCCCGATCGTTCTTCTCTTTTGTGCACTGCTCGGGCCGATGTCGGCTTCGGGCCAGGGGGTGACCACCTCCGCGATCAGCGGTACGGTCACCGACGCCAACGGCGAGCCGCTTCCGGGCGCCAATGTCGTGGCGATTCACCAGCCGTCGGGGACCCGCTACGGAGCCTCCACTGGTGAAAACGGCCGCTACACCCTCGCCAACCTGCGGGTGGGCGGGCCGTACCAGGTGACGGCGTCGTTCGTCGGCTACCAGTCGAAACGCCGGGAGGGGTTCTCTCTGGCTCTCGACCAGCCGCGCACTGTCAACTTCACGCTCCAGGAAAAGACCGCGGAGCTGGATGAAGTGCAGGTCGTGGCCGAGCGGGACGACGTCTTCAACACCCGCACATCCGGCATTGCCACGAACATCAGCTCGGCCAGCATCGAGTCGACGCCGACGCTGGGCCGGAAGATTGCCGACATCACCCGTCAGGTGCCGTCCTCCTTCGTTCGCAACAGCGACGACGACGGTGCGGCGGTCTCCTTCGCCGGACAGCCGACCGACTACAACGCCTTCTTCATCGACGGCGTGATCAGTAACGACGTGTTCGGTTTGACGGCGCAGGGCACGGACGGCGGCCAGTCGGGCGCTACGCCGATCAGCCTGAGCGCCATCGAGGAGTTTCAGGTCAACATCTCCCCGTTTGACGTCCGGCAGTCCGGCTTTACCGGAGCGGCGGTCAACGCCGTGACGAAGAGCGGCTCGAACGAGTGGAGCGGCGAGTTTGAATACTACCGTCGCGCCAACGACCTGGGCAGCGTCGCGCTCGCGCAGGACCTTCCGGGCGGGAGCGCCTACCCCGAGTTCAGCAACGACCGGTTCGTCGGGAACCTCGGCGGTCCGATCATCAAGGACGAGCTGTTCTTCTTCGTGAACGCGGACATCCTTCGCTCCAGCGAGCCGGCGCCGTTTACGGCGCAGGGCGGCTTCGACGGGTCGCTGCCCGCTGGGCCGAACGCCACGACCAATCAGAATCTCGAAATCGAGAGCGTTCCCGACATCCGGCCGTTCCTGCAGAATGCGCTCGCCGGCGTCGAACCGTTCGGCGAGGACGGATACAACCCGGGCACCTACACCGGGGTCGAGACGACGCTCGACCGTGAAGAGGTTCTCGCCAAGCTCGACTGGAACATCGCCCAGGGGCACACGCTGACGGCGCGGTACCTCTACAACCACGCCGACAACACCGACGCCTTCCAGAGCGGTTCGAACGCGATAAACTTCAGCAGTTCGTTCGAGGTCTTCCCGCACACGGCGCACAACGCCACGATCCAGTACAAGGGGTCGCTCGGCGACAACGTGTCGAACCAGACGTCGGTGAGCTACAAGAACGTGTACGACGACCGGGGTATTAATAGCGAGCCGTTCCCCACCGTGGACATCGACAACAACGGCGGGACGATTTCGCTGGGCTCCGAGCCGTTCTCGTACGCCAACGAGCTGGAGCAGGATGTCTACACCTTCACCAGCGACTTCCAGTTCTTCCTGGGCGACCACACGGTGACGGTGGGAACGCACAACGAGTACTACGACATCCGGAACCAATTCCTGCTCTTCAACCAGGGAAACTACGACTTCGACAGCATCGAGCAGTTTGAGCGGCACGTGCTCTTTGCTGCCGGAAAGGGGCCGAAGCCGCAGCCGGTTGACGAGGGCGGCGTCGGTAATCCCTTCATGCTGCGAGCCTACTCGCTGGTCGATGACGACCCCAGCACCGATGCCTTCGAAGAGGTTGTGGGGGACGAGTCGAACGCCGCGGCCTCGTTCCAGGCCATGAAGACGAGCCTGTACGCACAGGACGAGTGGCAGGTGAACGACCGCCTCTCGCTCACCTACGGCCTGCGCCTGGACGTCCCCGCGATTCTGGACGATCCGCCCGCCGCGCCGGATGCCAACACGTGCACGCTGGTTGACAGCTTCCAGAGTGCGTCGTGCACTGGCACGGAGGATCTCCTGGCGCCGCTTGGTTCCGCCCACGACCTGAAGGGCGCCCAGGCGGGAGAAGCACCGGATCCGCAGTTCAACCTCTCGCCGCGGATTGGCTTCAACCTGGACGTCTTTGGCGATCAGGAAACGAAGCTGCGGGGTGGGGCAGCCGTGCTCAACGGTCGTATCCCCTACGTGTGGCCCGGAAGCCAGTACCAAAACAACGGCGTCACGTCCGGCTTCTTCGCCAGTCCGACGACCTTCGAGCCGAACGTCAACGAGCAGCCGAACTTCGGATCGTCCGTTCCGAACGGCGCGCTGCACGTCTTCTCGGAGGACTTCTCCTACCCGCGCGTGCTGCGGACGAGCCTCGGGCTCGACCAGCAGCTGCCGGGCGGCTTCGTCGGAACGCTGGAGGGACAGTACACGAACTCCCTCGAAAACGTGCAGGTCGAGAACGTCAACCTGCGTCCGCCGAATGAGACGCTCGACGGTATCGGCGACAACCGGCCGATCTGGGCGTACGGCGAGAACGGAGGTATCGACACCGGAGCGAGCTTCCTCGACCAGCGCTACGACAACGTGCTGCTCGTCAGCAACACCGACCGCGGCTACAGCTACAA
>CAKZLV010000256.1 GCA_937127285.1 uncultured Bacteroidota bacterium | reverse complement strand
CAACGTTAAACGTTCAACCGCCCAACCGCCCACACGCCCAACCGCCCACACGCCCCCTACCCGTCGGTATCCACGATCTGAAGGTGGGGGACGTCCTGGGTGACGGTTTCACCGTCGATCGTGTAGGTGCGGTACCCGTAGTAGGTCTCGTTCTGAAGGAGATACCGCACGCTGGAGGCGCGCCACGTACCGCCGCTCGGGGCGGGAATGGCGTCGTCGTTGAGCCGCTCGGCGATGGCGCGGAGGGATTTGCCGCCGCGGCGCAGGCGGAAGATGCGGCGCACGGTCGGGGCTTCGTCCGGGTCCGGCCGCAGGCGCCCGCTTTCGGCCTGCCGGTAGCCGAACGGAATGCGGCCGGTGACGTGCTCGCCCGCTTCGGCCTTTTCCCAGCGGCGATCGGAGGGGCGGGGGCGGTCGGCCTCCTCGCCGGCATCGTCGGAGTCGGAGGATCGCGGGACGGCCAGGGATGAAAACGACCGCAGCATGCCGAGGAAGTCGCGCCCACGACCGGTTCCGGTGTTGAACCGCTCGGTGACGGAGACGAGGGGGGCGTCGGACGGCTCCAGGTAGCGCTCGATGAAGGCAAGAACGTCGGCGAGCCGGGTCGAGAGCCGGTTGGATTGGGCGACGAGGACGGTGCTCACCTCCCCGTCCTGAGCCTGTGTCATCAGTCGGCGCAGGCCAACCCGCTCTAGGTCGTCGCCCGCCGCGTCTTCGTCCACGTACCAGTCCGGTTCGTCGAGCTCGTTCGCCTCGACGTACCGCTCGATGAGCCGCCGCTGCTCGCCCAGGTCGGGCTCGTCGTCGGAGCGAGGGGGCGGACTCGTGCGGAGATAGGCAGCCGGCGTTGGGGTCGTCCAGGGCGGGCCGAGCATGAGGGGGCGAGAAGATGGAGAGGGGGAGGCGAGCCGTTCAGGGGGAGAGGCCGGTCGGGCGCCGGTCGGGGCAACGAAAAAGCGCCGCGCCCCGACGAGGTCGGCGACGCGGCGCAGTCGGTACTTCCCGGTTCGCACATCACAGGGTGCACGGTGCGTGTTGCACGGCGGTGCTACACGTGCTTCTCGGCATGGTAGGAGGAGCGCGTCAGCGGGCTGGACTCGACGTGGTCGAGCCCCTTCGACTCGCCGACCTCTTTGTACCAGTCGAAGACCTCGGGACGCACCCATTCCTCGACGGGGAGGTGCTGGTTCGTCGGCTGCATGTACTGGCCGATCGTCATCACGTCGAGGTCGATGTCGACGAAGTCGTCCATCAGGTCCAGGACCTCGGATTCCTTCTCGCCGAGGCCGACCATGATACCGCTCTTCGTCCGGAGGCCGGCATCCTTCGCCCACTGCAGAACGTCGAGCGAGCGCTGGTAGTCCGCCTGCGGACGCACGCGGCGATACAGGCTCGGAACCGTCTCGACGTTGTGGTTGAAAACGTCCGGTTCGGCGTCGAAGACGATCTCGCACGCCTCGCGGATGCCGCGGAAGTCGGGCGTGAGAACCTCCACCGTGCAGTCGATGCTGTGCAGGCGCTCGATCGTTTCGGCGAAGATGGGGGCGCCGCCGTCCTCGCGCTCGTCGCGGTTGACGCTCGTAATGACGGCGTGCTGGATGCCCATCTTTTCGACCGCTTCCTGCACGCGGCGCGGCTCGTCCCAGTCGAGCCCGTCGTCGGGCCGGCCGGTTTTGACGGCGCAGAAGCCGCAGGAGCGGGTGCAGACGTTGCCGAGAATCATGAACGTGGCCGTGCCGGCGCTCCAGCACTCGCCCATGTTCGGGCAGTTGGCGCTTTCGCAGACCGTGTGGAGGTCGTGCTCGTCGACGATGTCCCGCGTCTTCTTGTACTTCTCGCCCTGCGGCAGCTTGACGCGGAGCCAGTCCGGACGGTTACCGCGGCGGTTTTGGTTTGTGTTCTCGACGACGGGGAGTTCCAAGAAACCGGGATCCCCGTCGCCCGTTGACCCATCGCCTGATGGGCGGAGGGGTTCTTGATCGACAGACTGGAGGTTGACCTCGCCGGGTCGCTTTCCGGAACCGGGCGAGTGGGCGGTGCCGGACGCCCGGGCACGCTCGCCGGTTTCGTTCGGTTCGGTGGCGGTGTCCGACGCGTCGGAGGCAGAAGAGGAGCTTCGATCAGGCATGCACACAGCGGATTGACTTCGGGAGGGGCCCCGGTCCCGGCGGTTGCGCCGGTCCGAAGCGTCGCGCGCACTGCCGCGCAGCCCTGCAGGTCGCGCAATCGCAACGGCAATTGCAAAGACCGTCGGCGGGACTTGCACGCGGCCCTAAGCGTACGACCCCCGGTCGGGCACGTTCCTCTGGCCGGTTCTCCGCTCGGCGAGGGCCGTTCTGCGGTACACCGGCGGCTCGCTCCATCGCTGCTTCATTGCCTTTCATCTCCAAACTGGAAGCCACAGCATGCAGATAGATCCAGACACGCCAACGGCCGTGGCCAACCCGATGGATGACGCCGACGTGCGCGACGTCCTGTCCCGGCACATGCTCACGAAGGGGATGATGCCGATGGTGCTCGACATGGAGGAGAGCCGCGGCGTCCGGCTTCGCGACCAGCAGTCGGGACGCAGCTACATCGACCTCTTCGGGTTCTATGCATCGAGCCCCCTCGGCATGAACCACCCGAAGTTGACCGAGGACGAGGCCTTCCTCGACCGGTTGATGGACGCCGCCCTGAACAAGGTCACGAACTCGGACGTGATGACGCAGCACATGGGGCGGTTCGTCCACACGTTCAGCCGCGTCGGCATCCCGGACACGCTGCCGTACCTCTTCTTCATTTCCGGAGGCGCACTGGCGGTAGAGAACGCGCTGAAGGCGGCCTTCGACTGGAAGGTGCGCAAGAACTTCCAGAAGGGCTATCGCCGGGAGGTCGGCCACCAGGTTCTGCACTTCGACCAGGCATTTCACGGCCGGACGGGATACACCATGTCCCTGACGAACACGGCCGATCCGCGCAAGACGATGTACTACCCGAAATTCGACTGGCCGCGGATCTCCAACCCGAAAATCCACTTTCCCCTCGACGCAGACGAAAAGGCCCGTGTGGCGAAGGCGGAAGAGAAAGCCCTCCAGCAGGCGAAGCGGTACTTTCACGAGCGGGAAGATGAGATCGCGTGCGTGATCCTGGAACCCATCCAGGGAGAAGGCGGAGACAACCACTTTCGCCCGTCCTTCCTGAAGCGCCTGAAGGATCTAGCGCACGAAAACGACGCCCTGCTCGTGTTCGACGAGGTGCAGGCGGGCGTCGGCATCACGGGCGAGTTCTGGGCGCACCAGGCGCTCGGCGTGACGCCCGACCTCATGGCCTTCGGCAAGAAGACGCAGGTCTGCGGCGTGCTGGCCGGGCGGAAGATCGACGAGGTCGACGATCACGTCTTCGAAACGCCCAGCCGCATCAACTCCACCTGGGGCGGCAACATCGTCGACATGGTGCGCT
>CAKZLV010000255.1 GCA_937127285.1 uncultured Bacteroidota bacterium | reverse complement strand
GCGCCCCGATCGGGATTGGCCGGTCGGGGCGCTTGTTTTGTGTGTTCAGGTGTTGAGGGTTTGGCTGTTCGGGGGCGGGCGGCACATTGGGAGGGATGTTGCATTATACACGCACATTCTTCGCAAAAAGAGGATACCGCGATGGAGACGCAGCAGAGGTTGTCCGACTACGAACGGGAGCGGGGGAAACCGATGCCGAGCAAGCTCCACAGCGTCGTTCAAACCAATCTTACGGTCGCGTTGGCCGACTTTCGACCGGAATACCTGACGCTAAGCGAGGTGACGCTGGATTTGGACGGGCGAAGCATCACTCCTGATCTTTCCCTGTTCTCAGATCTGGAGATTGATTTCACACACGACGAACCCCGATTGTCCCAGCGTCCCCTTCTTTCGATCGAAATCGCTTCTCCCACCCAGGGCGTGCAATCGCTCATCGAAAAGATCCACTTCCTGCTCGACGCCGGCGTGTCGTCGTGCTGGCTGGTCCAGCCTCACCTTCGAACCGTAACCGTGTTCACGCCGGACAAGAAGCAGAAGACGTATTCGGAGGGGGTCGTTGAGGACCCGGCGCTTGACGTGCGCGTGGAGCTGGAGGAGGTTTTCCAGGTGCCCTAATCAGGTGCCCTAATCAGGTGTGCCGCGGCCACCCCCAGTCCGACGACGACCACTACACTCCCCCGGCTAAAGCCCGGGACCGTTACCGCTCTTCTCGCGCTCTACCCAATCGCGTAGATCTCCCGCGCATTCCGCGTCGTAATCTCCTCCACCTCTTGCACCGGCAGGTCTTTGATCTCGGCGAGTCGCCGCGCGACGTCCCGGACGTACGCCGGTTCGTTCCGATCGCCCCGATGCGGCTCGGGAGCGAGATACGGACTGTCGGTTTCGACGACGATTCGCTCCAACGGCACCTCCCGCACGTAGTCGTCCACCTCGCTGTTCGAGAACGTCATGATGCCGCCGACGCCGACGTAGAAGCCGAGGTCCCAGGCCCGCTGCGCGACCTCCGGGGGATCGACGTAGCAGTGCAGGATCCCGCGCATCTTCTCCGGCTCGTCGGCCGCGGCGCGTTCTTCCTCCAGAATCGTGAGAATGTCCTCCGTCGCCTCCCGGTTGTGGATCACGAGGGGCAGGTCGACCTCGACAGCCAACCGGATGTGGCGGCGAAAGAACGCCTGCTGGCGGTCGTCGAAGGAGCGGTCCCAGTAATAGTCGAGTCCGCTCTCGCCCACCGCCACGACGTGTTCGTTCCCGCACCACTCCTTCACGGCCTCGAAGTCGTCGTCCGTCGCCTCGTCGGTTTCCGACGGATGCAATGCCGCCATCGCGTAGAGGCCGTCGTGCGCCTCGCACAGGTCAACGGCCTGCCGAATGGAGGGGACGTCGATCGCGGGCTGCACGATGGCCTCCACCCCCGCCTCCCGCGCCCGGTCGAGAATCGCCTCCCGGTCGTCGTCGAACTGTTCGAGGTAGATGTGCGCATGGGTGTCGATGAGCATGGTGCGGCTGGTTGGTTGTGAGTGAGGGGTTGCGGGGTTTGGGTTTCCGGGTTTGGGTTTTCGGGTTGGACGTTTTTCGTTCGCATGTTCGGTTCGCGTGTTCGGGGCGTGCCGTGCGCACGGGGCCCGCGATTCACGAACCACGATTCACGACTCACGATTCACGACTCACGATTCACGACTCACGATTCACGACGTACCCATCCGCGGCGTGGGACGCACGATCCCCGATCCTGCGGACCCGGCCGAACCCAGTGCGCAATATTCAGTAGGCTGTATTCAATCCCGAAGTGGTTGGCCCGATTTTCACTATCGCTGTCGTAGCCCATGTCGCTTTCCTGGTTTCGTGCCGTTTGGATCGGTTGGTGGGTGTCGGGATTGCTTCTGGGCATGGGCTCCCTCGTCGTCGGACCGGCTGAGGCAGCGCGGCCGGCTGGTTCGGAGCGGCTTTCCGCCGAGCCCGATCCCAGCGACACCACGCGGGTCCGCGTACGGCTCCTCGCGTCGATTGGCCCGGAATCCGTTCGCATCACCCCGGTAGGCGGCACCGTTCACCTGCGGAGCGAACGAAACGGGCCTCCCCTGCTCCGCATCGGGGCCGGAGACACGGTCACGCTCGGCGTCCGCGGCGACGAACTGGCCGTGCGCCTCAGCACGCGAGGTCTCTACACGCCGGATCTCCTCCTCGACCCGGATCCGGGCGTCTCCTGGAAACTGGCCTGGACGAACGGTTCGCGCGACCGCGCCCGGACGTACGAGGGCCCTCTCTTCGTTCAGCCCGACCCGAACGAAGCGGGCCGCCTGCAGCTGGTCAACGCCTCCCCCCTCGAATCGTACGTCGCCAGCGTCGTCGCGGCCGAGTACGGGTTTGACGACCTGGAGGGCGCGAAGGCGATGGCGGTTGTGGCCCGCACCTACGCCCTGAAGGCCGCCGACAAGTTCGACGGCCGCTACGACCACGTCGACCACACCGCTTCTCAGGTCTACCGCGGCACGTCCGCCATTACCGGCATGGCCCGGCGAGCGGCGCGAGAGACCCGCGGCGAGGTGGTCACCTACAACGACACGCTGATCGAAGCCGTCTACTTCTCCTCCAGCGGGGGGCACACGGCCGACAACGAGGACGTGTGGGATGCGGACGCGTCCTTGCCCTATCTGCGCGGCAAGCGAGATCCCTACGACCGCAGCTCTCCCCACCACCGATGGACGACCCGCATCGACCGCTCGTCCCTGCTCCGCGCGCTGGAGGAGCGGCTCGACGGGAGCGTGCGCGGGTTCGTGACCGGCGAACGGAGCGAGGGCCGGCGCGTCAAGAACGTCGCTATTCTGCGGCCGGGCGGGTCACGCAAGCCGATGCAGGCGAATGCGTTTCGCCTCCTCGTCAACCGAGAAATTCCCGGCGCGGAACTAAAAAGCACCTGGTTCGATGCGCGACGCGACGGATCGGAGTACGTGTTCGACGGGCGCGGCTACGGGCACGGCGTGGGTCTCAGCCAGTGGGGAGCCCACGAACTGTCGCGGCGCGGGAAGAGCTACCGGGACATCCTGTCGTTCTACTACGACGACGTCCGCGTCCAGCGACTCGACGGCGTCAAGGTCGCCCCCACCCTGCCGCCCGTGGCAAAAGAAGAATCCAAGCCCCCGAGCCGAAACGGTGGGCGCATTGGCTGGTGACGCTACGCTCGCCGGCCGGATCTCTTCGGTTTTTCCCGAACGGGTGCGACCCCGCTCCTCTCCCGTTCGTGTAGACGGCACGACCGGCCGGTGCTTCGCCGTCTGCGCGGAATGAATCCAGGCATCGCCTCTTCGTCCTCTCCGCGCACCGTCCTGGATGGAACCGCCCGTCTGCAGGCGGCCCGCTCCGGCTCGCCCCCGCGATTTCCACTCATTCTCCCCTCTTGCTGTATGACGCGACGTTCGATTCTAGTCGTGGCCCTTCTCACGCTAACCGCCGGCCCGCTCCTGGCCCAGGATGCCGGAGAAGCGGCCGCGGACTCTCTGACCGTCCGCCTTCCCGAGATCACCGTCGAGGCCGCACGCTCCACCGAAACCGCTGCGAGCGCTCCCTTCGCCGTCAGTATTCTGGAGCGCGATGCGACCGACCTGGCCCTCACGCCCGGACGGTCCCTCAACGAGGTACTCCGTCCCCTGCCGGGCATCTGGGTGAACGACCGGCATCACTTCGCCCTCGGGGAGCGGATCTCGGTCCGGGGCGTGGGCTACCGCTCGAACTTCGGCGTCCGCGGCATTCAGGTCGTCCTCGACGGCATCCCCCTCACGCTGCCGGACGGACAGGCCTTCCTCGACGTCGTCGACCCGGCGACCGTACGACAGGTTGAACTGATTCGCTCTCCGGCCTCCGTCTTCTGGGGCAACGGCAGCGGCGGCGTGCTCTTTCTCTCCACCGAACCGGACGAGGCGCCGACGTTCCGCGCTCGGATGCAGGGTGGCCGGTACGGGGCCTGGCAGGGACTCCTGGAAGGCTCGGGCACCGCCGGCGCGTGGCGGCTGCACGGCTACGCGTCTGGAAACGGCCAGGACGGCTACCGCGACCACAGTGCCGGCATGCGGTTTCGGGGCGGATTGAGTGCGGCGCGCTCCTTCGGCGACGACACCGCCCTCCGCCTCACGGCCGCCGGGGATGTGCAGGACACCGAAAACCCGAGCAGCCTCACGCAGGAGCAGTTCCGCTCCGACCCCTCGCAGGCGCGGCCGGCGTTCCGGGACGTGAACGCCGGCAAGCAGAGCGAGCAGGCCCAGGCCGGCGCGTTTCTCTCGCACGATCTTGGCGGAGCGACGCTCTCGGCCTCGACCTACTACGTGTATCGCTCCCTCGACAACCCGCTGACCTTTGGCTATATCACCTACGACCGGAACAGCGGCGGTACGCGGATCGCCCTCCGCCGCACCGAGGGCCGTCTGGAAGGCGGGATCGGCATCGACGGCGGGGTGCAGGTGGACGACCGCCTGGAATACGCCGGGACGGTGGACGGTGCGCCCGACGGCGGCGTTACGCTCGAGCAGCAGGAAACCGTCCTCAGCGGATCCGCCTTCAGCTACCTCCGCTTCAACGCCACCGAGCGGCTGTCGGTGACCGGCGGGCTGCGCGTGGACCGGCTCCGGTTCGAGGCCGACGATGCGCTCACCTCCGACGAGTTCGGCGGCGACGACTCCGGATCCCGCACCTTCTCCGCCCTCAGCCCCTCCGTCGGCCTGTCCTACGATGCCGGCCCGGCCCGGCTCTTCGCCCAGTACTCTACCGCCTTCGAAACGCCCACCGCCTCGGAGCTCTCCAACCGCCCCGGCGGGCGCGGCGGCTTCAATCAGCAGGTCGACCCGCAGCGGATTCGTGGATTCGAGGTCGGAACGCGGGGCGTCTGGGCCGGCGCGAACGTGCAGTTCGACGTGGCGGTCTTCCGGCTGACGGTCGACGATCTCATCACGTCGTCGAGGAAGGAATCCGGCCGCGAGGTGTACGACAACCTCGGCACGAACGTCCACCGCGGCGTCGAGTCGCGCCTCACGTGGCGCGCGACCGATTTCCTGGAATTGATGGGCCGCTACACGGTCAGCGACTTCGTCATCGACGACGCCCCGGACTCCGCGATCGAAGGGAATCAGGTACCGGGAATCCCGAAGCACCGCGGCTACCTGCAGGCCGAGGTGAACCGAAACGGCTGGTGGGCGCGCGTCTCCGGAGAGGCCGTTTCCAGCTTGTATACGAACAACGCCAACGACGCCGAGGCGCCGAGCTACCTGCTGATGGATCTGCGGGTCGGGAACGAAGGCGTCGACCTCGGCACCTCGACGGTGAAACCCTTCGTCGCGATCGACAACCTGCTCGACGAGCGGTACGCCAGCTCGGTGGTGATCAACGACACCGGCGAACGCTACTACGAGCCCGGTCCGGGCATTCGCTACTCCGCCGGCGTGAACATCGTCTTTTAGTTTCCGCTGCCGGAGCGGCCGGATCCGAACGTACGATGCCGGACACGCAATGACGGCCGCCCGTCTGCGCTCATCCGTCCAGGCACCAACCAGGCCGCCCGTTTCCGATGGCCGGTCGCGAGGTGTCGCGACGAGGCTCATCCGTCGGAGCATTCCCCGCGACGAACCGAGATGCCGTCCGGGGTTGCCCGCCCCATCCGCGGTGTCGTGAACGCGACGGCGCCGTCGTCGGGCGTCAGCACGATGCAGCCGCCCGTAGCTCCGCTCCCATCCGGCGTTCGGACGCGGTCGTGCATGTGGGTGAGCGCGGTGCAAGCCGCCTCTTCCGCACGCTGATTGTCCCGTATTCGGTTGCGGATATCGTGCGCGAGCACGACCGTGGCGATGGCCTCTCCCCAGCCCGTACAGCTAACCGCCACCCGGTCATCCGCAAAAAACCCCGCGCCGGGAAGCGGCGAGTCGCCGACGCGTCCCGGAGGCTTGAACGGCGTCCCTCCGGTCGACGTCGCCGCCGCCAACCGGCCGTTTGCATCTCGCGCCACGCAGCCGACGGTATCGTGTCCGTCCTCCACGCCGACCTCAGATACCGAGGCAGCGCCCGGCAGAAACGAGTCGCTGGTGTGATAGCGTTCTGCCTTCCGGCGAAGCGCCTCGAACCGTCTTCGTTCGCGCTCGCAGACGAGCGCCGTGTTCTCGATCAGGTCAACTCCCTCTGCTTCGGCAAACCGCTCCGCTCCCTGCCCCGAGAGCATGCGCACCTGTCCGTTTCCGGCATCCACCAGCCGGCGGGCAACGCGAACCGGATTGGCCAGGCGCTGCACGCTCATCACGGATCCGAACGCGCCGGTTTCCCCGTCCATAATGCCGGCATCGAGCTCGACCTCTCCGTCCTGGTTGAGCATCGATCCGCTCCCCGCGTCGAAGGCCCCGTCGGATTCCAGGATCGCAACGGTGTCCGTCACGACACCCAGCACCGGAGCGCCCGACGATAGCTGCCTGTCTCCGGACCCGTAGGCCCGGCCGAGGCCGGACCGGTACGCATCCACAACGTGGTCGGGAATGTCCCAGGCCCCGCCGTGAACGAGAAGAACGGGACCGGGTGTAGAAATCGTGGTGCTCCAGCAGGTCATCGCGGAACCGAATCGGTGATCGGCATCATGGGCCGCGAACCAACCTACGGGGCGACGCGTCGGATATCCACGAGATGTCCGCCATGAAAATGGTGCGATGCCCCTCTATGATTCTGTGAACATTGCCCCCGGTGGGAACCAAGTTCGTTGCCGGTCTTTGAACGGCACTGCATTACGAGACGGTCCGGTAGTTCAGTTGGTTAGAATGCTGCCCTGTCACGGCAGAGGTCGCGGGTTCGAGTCCCGTCCGGACCG
>CAKZLV010000254.1 GCA_937127285.1 uncultured Bacteroidota bacterium | reverse complement strand
GGCCCGCTCGCGCGCTTCGGCCTCTGCGTCGTCCGCGCTTTCCTCGGCGATTGCTTCTGCGCGTTGCACGGCGGCGTGGACCTCCAGGAAGAAGTTGTCTACTCCGAGGTCGTTGCTTACGCCGGCATCGTCCAGCACGTCGCGCACCGGTCCCTTGACGCCGGCAAGCAGCACGGTCACCCCGTGCCGGCGGCAGGTCTCGATCACCTCTTCGAGCGCCTCCACGCCGGTCGAGTCGATCCGGTTCACCGGGTACATGTCGATCACGATGGTCTGCAGCGCCGGGCTCTTCACGTCCGCTTCCAGCACGAGGTCTTTGAAGGCGGAGGCGTTGGCGAAGTACAGGTTGGCGTCCATGCGGACGACCACGACGTGGCTCTTCGTAAGGGCCTCCGGATTGCGGCGAAGGTTGCGGTAGGTGGAGGTGTCCGGCAGCCGTCCCATGATGGCGGTATGCGGCTGCGAGGTCTGGTAGATGACGGCGATCAGCGAAACGATCACGCCGGTTAAGATGCCCTGTTCGATGCCGAGCCCGAGGGTGGCGGTGAACGTCACGCCCATCAGGGCCAGGTCCGTCCGGTCGACGTGCCAGAGGTGGACGACCTCCTCCCACTCGATGAGTCCGAACACCGCGACCATCACGATCGCGGCCAGGACGGCTTTCGGCAGGAAGTAGAAGAGCGGCGTCAGGAAGAGAAGGGTGAGGGCGATGATGCCCGCGCTGAAGATGGCCGCGAGATTCGTTTGCGCCCCTGCCTGATCGTTCACCGCCGTTCGGGAGAACCCGCCGGTCGTCGGATAGGCGCTGAAGAAGGCCCCGGCCACGTTCGCCAGTCCGAGTCCGACCAGTTCCTTGTTGGCGTCCACTTCGTAGCGGTGGCGGGCGGCGTAGACCTTCGCGACGGCGATCGACTCCATGAACCCGACGAGGCCGATGGCAAGCGCACTCGGGACGAGGTTGCCGACGGCGCCGGCATCCATCGGGGGCATGGTGGGGGCGGGAAGGCCGCTGGGGACGCTCCCGACGATTGCCACCCCCATCTCATGCAATCCGAAGCCCCACGTGGCGAGCGTGGTCACGACAACAGCCGCCAGCGCCCCCGGGAACGACTTCTTCCACCACTGCAGGCCGACGAGGAGGGCGATGCTGCCCAGGCCCAGCGCGAGCGTCATCGGATCGACGGCGCCCGCTTTCTGCACGGCGGTCCACAGGATTTCGTGGATGTAGTGCGAGCGCTCGATCGAGATGCCCAGCAGGTGCTTCAACTGGCTGAGGCCGATGATGAGCGCCGCGGCCGAGGTAAACCCGGCGAGCACCGGGTGGGAGAGAAAGTTCACCAGGAAGCCGAACCGGGCGAGACCCAGCCCGAATTGCAACAGGCCCACCATGAGCGACAGCAGCAGGGCGAGGCCGATGTAGAGCTGGGTATCGCCCCCCGCGATGGGGCCGACCGCGGCGGCGACCAGGAGGGAAACCATCGCCACCGGTCCGACCGCGAGCTGGCGCGACGTCCCGAAGAGCGCGTAGATGACGAGCGGGACGAGCGAGGCGTAGAGCCCGTAGATCGGCGGCAGCCCCGCAATGAGCGCATACGCCATGCCCTGCGGAATCAGCATGACGCCGACGGTCAGACCGGCCGATAGGTCGCCCGTCAGCTTCTCACGACCGTAGGTTTCAAGCTGGCCGGCGATCGGGAGCAGTTGCTGGAGGGAGGGCATTGCGGGCGATGCGGATGAACGGATGAACCGGGAAGGCAGGGCTGGACGCGTCGCCGGCCGGCGGGGCGTGTGGGTGGAGCGGCGTCCGCCGGAGCCAAAGCGAGGGCGTGACGGACGGATCCGAACCCATACCCACACGCACGCTCCACGACCTACCACACGCGAGCCGGTTGTCGACGGGGCGCTACATTCGGCCTTTCAGCATGCCGTTCCAGTACATGCGCGGCAGGCCGTAGGCCTTCAGGGCGTACATGCTGTAGCGCTCCTCCGTCTGGTCGAACGAGAAGCTTTCCTGCGGGACCTTGTCATAGTCGAACTCGGCCAGCACGAGGCGGCCGTAGCCGGTGACGAGCGGGCAGGACGTGTAGCCGTCGTAGGCGCCGTTCGTCGGCTCGGTGTGCTCGACGGCCGCCATCAGATGGTCGACCAGGACGGGGGCCTGCTTGCGAATGGCCGCGCCGGTCTTGGAGGTGGGCAGGCTGGAGTTGTCGCCCAGCGCGAAGACGTTGTCGTAGGTGTTGTGCGTCAGCGTCTGCGCATCGACATCCACCCAGCCTTCCTCGTTCGAAAGCGGACTGTCGGCGATGAAGTCCGGCGCACTCATTGGCGGAACGACGTGAAGGAGGTCGTAGTCTTCGGTCGTTTCCTCGCCGGTTTCGAGGTTGCGGAAGACGGCCTGCTTCGACTCGGGTTTTACCTCGATGAGTTCGGTCATCAGGTTGAGCTCCAGTCCCTTGCGGTCGACGACCTCGTAGAGCGTCTCTTCGTAGGGCGGGGAGGAGAAGAGCTTGCCCTTCGCTTTCATGAAGGCGATGCGGCTGCCGTCGCGCACGCCCTGGCGCCGGAAGGCGTCGTCGGCCAGGTACATAATTTTCTGGGGGGCGCCGCCGCACTTGACCCCGGTCGTCGGTTCGGTGAAGAGGGCCGTGCCGCCTTCCGGGAAGTCCTGGATGGCCTGCCACGTGGTTTCGCAGGTGTCGTAGTCGTAGTTGCTAACGACGCCGGTTTCGGGGTGGCCCACCGCGTCCGCCATGCCTGGAACTTCGTCCCAGTCGATCTGGATGCCGGCGGCCATGACGAGATGGTCGTAGCCGTAGGTGTTGCCCTCGGCGGTGGTGACGGTGTGGGCCTCCGGGTCGAAGGAGGCGGCTGATTCCTGGATCCAGGTGACGCCCGTCGGCATCACTTCGCGCATCGGGCGGGCGGATTCTTCCTTGGGAAAGACACCGGCCCCGATGAGCGTCCAGAGCGGCTGGTAGTAGTGTTCGTCGGACGGTTCGATGACGGCCACCTCGGGCGGGTTCTCGCGGTTCAGAAGCTGAGAAGCAACCGTGAGGCCGGCCGTGCCGCCGCCGACGATGAGGATCTGGTGAGAGTCGGTCATGGGAGGAGAGGGTTAAACGCAGAGAGGGTGAGGGAGAGGGAAAGAGGGCCGGTCGGAGACCGGAGTGGGGCAGGTTGGGGGATCACGACCGCAGGTTGCGGCCGAACTTCTTGGCGACGCTGGTTAGGAAGCCGAGAGCGTGCTGGACGTCCGGGTCGCGAAGGGCGCTGAAGAGGCCGAACACGCCGTGTTTGGGAGTCTCGCCGCGCTGGGCTTCCTTCTGGCTGTCGACGAGGGCAGAGCCGAGGCTGCCGACGATCTGCAGGGCCTCGGGGTCGAGGACGCCGGAGTTGAGCAGGGCCTCGAACTCGTCCGACCGGAAGAGTTCGCCGAGGCGCCCCAGGGCACCCAGCGCCTGGCGGAGCGTCTGCTCGGGGTCGTAGCCGCGCCGGGCCGCGCGCATGTACTCGGTGTCGAGGATGTCGACGACGGTGGCGATGGCGTCGGGGGCGCTCTCAGCCAGAGACGCGAGCGCTTCGAGCTGATCGGAGCGGTCGAGGAGTTCGCCGAGGGCGGCGGCAGTTTTCGGCTCGGTCAGCTTTTCGAGGAGCGTGAGCCCTTCGCGGGCCCGTTCGTCGAAGACGACGCCTCGTTCGGCCGCCCGGGTCAGAGCGTCGTCGAGGGTATCGGCCGCCATCGACGCCGCGCCGGGCAGCTGCTCGGCCGTCTCGGCGAGCTGTTCGAGCTGGTCCAGCCGGTCGATCACGTCGCCGAGCACGTCGACCGTCTCCGGCTCGGTCAGCCTCTCGGCCAACTTGAGCGCTTCGCCGGCGCGTTCGTCGAAGACGACGCCGCGCTCGGCGGCGCGCGTCAGCTCGTCGTCGACCACGTCCGCCGTAGCGGCAAAGGCGCCGGGGAGGGTGGTTTCGAGCCGGTCCAGAACGTCGACGGCGCGCTCGACGGTGTCGAGGCGGTCGAGCAGGCGGTGAAGGGCCTGGGCCGTTTCCGGCTCCTGCAAGCGCTTCTGAAGGTCGGTGGTGCCGTTGCGCGAGGTGGTCGTAGAGGACATAGGTCGTCGTCGGATCGGTCCAAGGGCGGTGGGGCGACCGGTGCGTCGCACCCGAACGAAAGGGGGCCCTGCTCATTTCTACATGTCAATACATGTTACAGCGGTGTTGGTTCCAGCCAGTTCAGCACGGCCGGTCCGTCAGCGCGCTACCGGCCGGCGGGTGAGGAGCGAGTCGGCCACGAAGACGGCGTACACCCCCCGCAGGTCGCCCGCTTCAAATCCGTAGGCGCGGTCCTGCGGGTACCCTTTCCTGACGAAGGCGGGGCGCGCCGCCTCTGCGCCGTGGCAGGCCAGGCAGGAGGGCTGGACGGTGATTCGGCGCAGGTAGCGCCAGCCGGAGGCACCGCCGCGCACGGTGCGAATCCAGGTGTCCATTGTCTTCGGGTTCCGAGCGAAGACGGCGTGAACGGAGTCGGCCTCTGCGTCCGGTTCGTGGGGGGGGGTTCGGTAGCGCACGGCCAGTTGCTGGACCGTCCAGTTCTGCCGGCGGGCCATCTGTTGCGCGCGCATTCCCACCGGCCTGCACACGCGCTCAAACGTGCTTCGGTCGACGTCCGGCGTCTCGATCGTCTGGGCGAGCGCCTCCCTCATGTCATTGAGCGCCGCGATCCTGGATTCCACCGCCGCCCGCAGCGAGTCGGGCGGCGTCGCTGCTCGATTCGCCGAGTCCCGGTCGGCCGCGCAGCCGCCGAGAAGGACGCCGCTAAAGAGAACGCCGCCGAGAAGGACGCCGCCGAAAAGACGCCTGAAAAGCCGGGCGGGGGCACCCCATACGTGAGTGCGAGCATGCATCGGCAGGCAGGGGCGAAGAGTCCGTCGGCGGGGGGGCGAGCGGGGAGCCCCGGACGCGGCGTGCGCCGAACGGGCCGCCGGGGACGAGTCAGCAGACACGCACGAGGCGTTTGAATCAAAATGCGTCGAGCGTCGGCCAACAGCAAGCTGCAAAAGCCGACGCTGCGTGTGGGGCGTTTCCCCACCCGTCGGCCATCCGTTCATGGACGGGATTCGGCGGGCCTGCTTGCAAAGAACGCCCCCTGCGTTCCGGAGCGGTTGATTCAGGCCAAGGAGAAATCCGCTGCCGGAACACGCAGGCCGGAGGTCCGGCTTCCGGGGTGCACACATGGTGGGTTCATGCTGTGCTCATAGGGTGTCCATGGTGTGCTGATGCTGTGTGGACGAGGCGGTATCCTCTGCCACGGCAAGGGGGGAACGCCTGGCGTCCCCAGCCCTGACCTTCCAAGCCCCGACCTTCCGAGCCCCGACGGCGTCTTTCGGGAGTCCTCGATGGGAGGTTGGGGGCCTGGGGAGGGGGGTCAGGGGGCTTCGGGACGGTCGTCGCCGTCGGTGGAGGTGCCGGGGCGATCCTCCGGAGGCGTAGCCGGGGGCGCCGGAAGACGTTTGACGCGGAAGGCGTTCCAGGTGACGATGAGGCTGCTCACCGTCATGATGGCCACCGCCGCCAGCGGGTGGAGGAGTCCGAACACGGCCAGGCCGAGCCCGATGCCGTTGTAGCCGAACGTCCAGGTCAGATTCTGCCGGATGATGCGCGACAGCCGCTTGGAGAGGTGCTGGAGCCAGGGGAGGAGGCGCAGGTCGGGGTTGTAGAGCGTCACGTCGGCGGCTTCCAGCGAGACCGAGGCGCCGGACGACAGGGCGATGCCGACGTCGGCGGCGGCCAGGACGGCGGCGTCGTTGATGCCGTCGCCCACCATCGCCACGCCGCCGTGCTGCTCGCGCAGGTCGGCGAGCCGGTCCACCTTGTCGTCGGGCGAGAGGCGGGCCGCGACCGGGATCTGCAGGGCCGACGCCAGGCGCCGGCCGGCCGCCTCCCGGTCGCCGGTT
Source organism: uncultured Bacteroidota bacterium (assembly GCA_937127285.1). Classification (GTDB taxonomy): domain Bacteria; phylum Bacteroidota; class Rhodothermia; order Rhodothermales; family Salinibacteraceae; genus CAKZLV01. The sequence continues at coordinate 11,617 of CAKZLV010000254.1, read as the reverse complement.
AGCACCGACAGGGTGGCGCCGTCGGTGCGGAGGGTGTGAAGAGCGGGCGGTGCGGTCTCCCGGATCTGTTCCTGGAGGGTGATCAGGCCGGCGACGCGGCGGCCGCGTACGACGTAGAGAACCGTTTCCCCCGCCTCGAGCCGATCCGCGGCTTGCTCTCGCAAGTCGGGCGGGCAGTCGGCATGCAGGGCGTCGAGCAGATCCTCGTTTCCCACACCGATGCGCTCTGTGCGGCCGGTTGCGGGGTCCACCACGACGGTTCCGGCCACCCCCGCCCCGGCCACCGTCTGCACGTCGCGAACAGGAGGAAGGGACAGGTTGCGGCGGTCGGCCTCGTCGGCGATGGCGGTGGCGAGGGCGTGGTGGGTGCCGCGCTCGATGGCCGCGGCGCGGGCCAGTAGGTGGTCGGCGGCCGAGGGCTCGGCTGCCTCGTCCGGTGCCGCCGGGGTGGCAACGGCGCGGGCGGGCAGGTGGTTGGCGGGCGAGGACCGAGAAAGCCGGACGCGAACGGAGGGGGCATCGAGCGTGGTGAGCGTGCCCGTTTTGTCGAAGGCGAACGCGCTCGTGCGGGCGAGGTCGAGAAGGGTTCGCCCCGACCGGACGAGCACGCCCTGCCGGCTGGCTTCGCCGAGGCCGACCACCAGGGTGAGGGGAATGGCAATGCCGAGGGCGCAGGGACAGGTGATGAGGACGACGCTGAGGGCGACGTAGAGGGCCTTGGCAAAGCCGGCCAGCCACCACCAGACGCCGAACGTGCCGAGGGCCAGCACCACGACGCCGGGGATGAGCCAGCGCATGATGCGGTCGGTTCGTTGCGCGAGGCGGGGCGGCTCCTGCAGGGCGCGCCGCATCATGCGCTCCACCTTGGCCAGGCGGCGGTCGTCTCCGGCGGCGGTGACGGTGATCGTGAGGCGTCCGTCCAGCGTCGACGTTCCGGCATAGACGCGGTCGCCGGGGCCTTTCACGGCCGGGCGAGACTCGCCGGTTAGGCTGCTTTCGTCCACGTAGCTGCGCCCCTCCACGATTTCGCCGTCGACCGGAAGGACGTCGCCGGCGCGAATGCGAACGCGGTCGCCGGGTTGCAGGGCCTCGCCGGCCACCGGCGCGGAGTCGCCGCTGTCGGGGTCGACGCGGAGGTAGGTGGCGTCCGGCACCTCCAGGAGGCGGCCCAGCACCCGGGTGGCGGTTCCTTTCGCGCGAGCGGTGAGGTAGCGGCCGAGCGTGTACAGCGCCAGCAGCATCACCGCCGTTTCGAGGTAGATGGGGCCGGTGCCGCGGACGTAGGTGGCCAGGCTCACGCCCACGGCGCTGGATGTGCCGAGGGCAAAGAGGACGTTGAGCGTGAGGCGGCCGTTGCGCAGGTCGCGCACGGTGGCACGGGCGACCGGGGCTCCCAGGAGGAGAAGAGCCGGGACGGCGGCGACCAGGAGCACCCAGTGAGCCGTCCCGACCTCGTGGTCCAGTGCGCGCAGGGCGCCGAACCCGTATCCGGAGCTGATCGCCAGGCTGAACACCATGACGAACCCCGCCATCAGCACGCCGGCAAACAGGCGGTAGAGGAGAGCCTGCTGCCGGTCGGTCTCGGCATCGTCCGGGGCATCGCTCCCCACCGTTTCGGCCATCATGCGGCAGCCGTAGCAGCAGTAGTGCGCCGCTCCGTCTTCGCCCGCCACGGCACCGTCATCGGCGGGAAGCCCGCAGTGGTCGCAGAAGTGAGGCATGAGACCGCGCGGTTGCAGTGAGCGATCCGGGGGCGTGCGGGAGTCGGTTCTTCGGGTCGTTCGGACGAGAGAGGCGGGCCGTTCGACGGCCTATCGGCGGGGGCCGTCGGCGTCGGCCTGCGCCAGCTCGGCGTAGAGCTGTTGCCCGAGGGACGGGGGGGCCGAGGCGGCCGACTCGCCGCTGGCGGTCGGCACGGTGCGGTTTGCGTCCGCATCGAGCTCCACGGCCGACCACGGCTCGCTGCGCCCCTCGGTTTCGCTCCGTACGGCAGCCACCTCTTCCTCGGTGACATCGGGAAAGTCGTTCTCCCAGTTCTGCCGGACGTGCGTGATGACGGCGGCGATCTCCTTGTCGCTCAGCACGCTTCCCCAGGCGGGCATGTTGCCGTTGTAGGTGCTCCCGCGCACCTCGACCTCGCCCTGCATTCCGTGCAGAAGAATCCGGATGATCTGCCCTTTGTCTTCGACCCAGCGGGCTCGGTTCAAGGGCGGAAAGGCGTTCGGCACGCCTTCTCCGTTGCCCTGGTGGCAGTTGGCGCACCGTGCCGAGTAGATGCTGGCCCCGCTGACGGTTTCCTCCTGGGGGGCTGCCGCCGTGGCCTGCGCGACGGGATCGGACGACTGCAGCCAGGGGTCGGGGCTGAAGTCGCCGACGTAGTTGCCGAGGTAGAAGACCCCGAACAGCATGACGCCGAAGATAACCATCCACAGCCACATGGGAGGCGCCTCCGCGCCCTCCGGGCGCAGCGGCGACTCGCGGAAGAGCGGCTGGAGGAGGTCGATCGGTTCGGGAGTGGCGTCGGCGTCGTCCCGGGAAGAGCTCTCGCGGGGTGCAGGGCTCTCCCGGGATGCAGAGCCGTCGTCGTCGGCATCTGCGGGGCGGTCGCTGCCAGGTTCGTCGGGAGACGGGGGGCGCGGGGCGTCGTCAGGCATCGGTGATTCGTCGGTGGCAGAGGGTGCAGGGAGGGCGACGTCGTGCCGGCAATCCGTACCGGCCGGCCCGGGTCAAGAGCTCTGATCCAGCTCTTCCAGTTTCAGCGTCATGAGGTACTCGTAGAGGGCCAGGGCCTCCTCGGTGGCGACGACGACGCTGTCGCCGGGAGGGGCGTACTTGGGCGTGATCGGAACCGTCACCTCCGAGGGACGCACCTGCGACTCCTTCTTGACCTCGAAGAGGTAGGGGTAGGCGGGCATCACCGACCCCGGGCTGACCGAGCGCGGCTGGTAGAGGTGCGCCAGGTGCCAGTCCTGGCTGGGCTGGCGGCTGGCGATGTCGTGCAGGTCGGGCCCGGTGCGCATCGTGCCGAGCTGGTGGCGGTCGTCGAACACGTAGTCACCGGGACGCGAGCCGCGCCGGCCCCAGCCGCGGGCAATGTCCGACCCGAATCCGTCGGGGCGAACCTGCTGGCTGTGGCAGTAGAGGCACCCTTCGCGCTGGTAGACCTCGTAGCCCAGCTGTTCCTCGTAGGTGTAGGCGTCGGTCCCCGGGGTGGGCTCGACGGTGGCGAGCTGCAGGCGCGGCAGAAGAGCCAGCGCCGTAAAGCTCATCGAAATCGCCGCGAAGGCACCCAGGAAAATGAGGATGGAGCGAGTCATGCCGGTGGCAGATATCGAGAGTCAGCAAGTGAGAACCGGCTCGGAGCCGGGGCGGCGCCGCCGTGCGGTCGGGGGCGAGCGAGAGGCCGGCGAGGGGCCGGCTAGAGGCCGGGGCGCTCTTCGATTTCCTCCACGGACGGCGTCTCCTCGGTGCTGCCGTCGCCGGCCCGGGAGCCGAAGATTCCGGCCGGTGCCGGGCGGAAGTAGGTCGGACCGTCGGAGCGCGTTCCGCTTCGCATCATGATCCGAACGAGCAGGTAGGCGAATACAAAGTGCCCGATCGTCATCAGCGTGCCGGACACACTGCGGACGACGAGCCACGGCTTTGTGCTGTCAACGATCTGGAGGAAGGCAATGTCCGGGTCCAGCATCTGAAGCCCTTGAATCACGCCGCCGATCGTGAGGGCGGTGAAGTACGCGCCGACGCCGAGGCCGGTCGTCCAGAAGTGGATGCTGATGAGGCGCGGACTCTCCCACTCCCAGTCCGTCACCCGCGGCATGATGTAGTAGATGGCGCCGAAGATGATCATCGTAGCGAATGCATAGACGCCGAGGTGCGAGTGCGCGATGGTGTAGTGCGTGAAGTGGGTGATTTCCTGCCAGGATCGGATCGACTGCATCGACCCCTGGAGGCTGACGCTCGTGTAGCTCATCGCCCCGAAGACGATGAAGCGGAGGGTGGGGCTGTACTTCAGTTTCTTGAAGTGGCCGACAACGGTAAGGTGATGGTTCACCGCGACGACGATCACGGGAATAATCATCATGACGCTGAAGACGATCGACACCGTGGCCAGCCACTGCGGGGCGGGCCCGCCCACCAGGTGATGCACGCCCGCCCAGTTGTAGAAGAGGGCCAGCGTCCAGAAACCGAGATAAGAGAGGTGGTAGCTGTAGACGGGCCGGCCGATGACTTTCGGGATGAAGTAGTAGGCGGCGGCCAGTCCCATCGGCGTAATCCAGAGGCCCAGGATGTTGTGGGCGTACCACCAGTTGGCGGTGGCTTCGGGCACGCCACTGTAGATCGGCAGCAGCATCGCCATCACCAGGAACGGCCCCCACAGCATGGCGGCACCCAGGTACCAGACCGAGATAAAGAGGTGCTGCACCCGCCGCTCGCGCAGGGTGAGGAGGAAGGAGGCCACCACCAGAACCATGGCCGGGACGATGAAGGCGAAGGCGGCGTACGGCATTTCCACCCACTCGATCGATCGGGAGTAGCCGGCCAGGATCCCGATCGTCCCGATGACCATGCCGATATTCCACAGCACGACGCTGATGAGCTGGAGGCCCCGCCCGCGCAGTTGCGTCTTGAGCAGCCGCGACCACAGCCACGTCGCCACGCCCACGCCGGCCATCGAGATCCAGCCGTAAATGACCGTGTTCAGGTGGGCGGGACGGATTCGGCCGAACGTCAGCCAGGCCTGCTGCGTCCACCAGTCCGGGTACTGAAACTTGAAGCTGGCGATCAGGGCCAGGAGCGACCCGATGATGAGCCAGAACGTCCCGCTGGCGATGAACGCAACGACGGGCCAGCGCGTCGATCGGTCGACGGTGCGCCGCCAGTTTGCCTCCAGGTCGTCAGGAGACTGTCCGGGGGGAAGACCGGGAGATCGAGGGACGGAAGAAGAGGTCGCTTCAGACATGGAGGAGGAGAAACCGTCACGGGGTGGGACGAAAGGCAGGCGCCGCGGAGGCCGTCACACGGGCAGCGCAACGGTCGGCCACGGGACGCGGGCTGCACCATCACGGCCGGGAAGCGCCGTCTGCGTCGCCTGCAGCCTGCGAGCCGGCCGCAGGAGCGTCTTCGCTGCCGGAGGCATCCGGCGGGGCGCTGTCGGCCGACCCGGCAGGGGGCGACGCGGCGTCTTGGTAGAACAGTTGGTCCTGCGGCTCCCCGACGGGTTCGTCGTCGTCAAAGATGACGTAGGCCCCCGACTGCAGGTTGCGAAACAGGCCGGTCTGGCTGGCGCGAAACAGGATCGTCAGCGTCACGGTGGCACCGAAGGCCAACAGGCCGACGATGGCGAGGAGCGGAGTGAAGGACATGGCGTACACAAAAGAAAAAGGGAAGAGCCGGTCGGGTCAAGGCGGGAACTGCACCGCTCCCCCCGATCACCGGCAGCGCAGGCGCTACACAGCAGATGCTACGCAGCCGGTTCGGACGAGCGCGGCGCGCCCGGAGTCCCGTCCACAGGTCGGTGCCCCCTCTCGGAAGGGACGGACCCGGAAAGGACGGACCCGAGAGGGATGAACACCGGGGCCGCAGAGAACCGCGAGGCCCTACAGGTGCGCCGGGGCGGGTTCGGTCTGTACCCGGGGGGTGGCGGTTTGCGAGGAGGCCTCCTCGACCCGGCGGCGGTCGATGTCGCCCAGCACCTGAATCAGCATGACGACCAGGAAGATGGCCGCGGCAAGGAAGAGAGCCAGCACCAGGCCGTTGGTGGCCCGTTCAACGTTAAACTGGGAATCATCCATGAACCCGAGGCCGGCGGACCGGCTACCTTGTAGCTACTTGTTATAACGACTTCGGCACTTCTTTAGAAGCGCAGGAGCCGAAAAAGATTCTTGGGCCCTGGACGCTGGTCGCATTTCGCCTTCCATTCAAAGTTCCCCACCCCTTCCGGCGTCATGGATGCGTTTCGACATTCGAACATCTCGCCCAGGGTCCTCTCGCCCGGGGTCCTCTCGCCCGGGGTCCTCTCGCCGGTCGGCGCTCCCGGAACGCGAGCATCGGTGGCAGCGGTAGGCGTCAGTGCCAGGGGATGGATCCCCCGAACCGCGACTCAAAGCCCCCGCACGTAAACGGAGGTGGGGTGGGGGCGGAGCGCCGACGCCGACGCGCCCTGCCGTCGCCCGTCGTGCCGTCGTCTACCGAGTCGCCCCCGGCCGGCTCCGTCGGCGGGGCACTGTCTTCGGCCTCCGGTCGGGAGGGCTCTTCCGGCCCCCGGCTCCGCTCCGTCAGAAACAAATGATCCAGCCGCGTCAAGTTGCATCGAACCACCTGAAAGGCCTCCTCCGAAACGTCATCGCCCGTCAGGCTGTCGGCATCGCAGGGGGAGGGAACGGTTCCTGGATCCAGAAAGTGCGTGCACAGGCGGCACAGGTCGGGAACGGGGATGTCCTTCGCGTCGATATCTCTGCCATCAACCGTGGAGTAGGGCATGGCATCGGGGTCCGAGAGGGGAAGGGGACGGTCACATCGGACCGTTCAATATAGCGAACGCCGAAAGAGCAATGGCCCCAAAGCAATCTGCCCCCGCTCCTTTCTCCAAAAGGTAACGTGACGGGGGTGTAATACCACGGGGCAGCGCTCCCATTCCCGACCGAGGCGGTGGCGGCACGAGGTTTCCGCGTGCCTTCGTCCATCCGGAACGCACACCGCCAGGAAGGCGGCGTCGCCGTGGGGAGAGCGCCGTCCGAATGGCGGCCGGAAGAAGCGGAGCGGCCCGGAGAGGCGGGGCGGCCCGGAGAGGCGAAGGGGCCCGGAGGAACGGAGCGACCGGACGGCAGCGGGGGGGCGGAAGACAGCGGTCCCTGCTGCCGCCCACCCTCTTCTGCGAACCGATGCTCTTCCCCAACCGATGCTCTTCCCCAACCGGTACTCTGTCCGGACCGGTACTCTGTCCGGACCGGAAAGACGGTGCGCCGGCCGGCACCGCACGGGATCTCCGCGTGGTCTAGATATTGATCGGCTGGCCGTAGGCGGCCCGGGTGGCTTCCATGATCGACTCAGAGAGCGTCGGGTGCGGGTGCATCGCCTCCATGATTTCGTGGCCCGTCGTTTCGAGCTTGCGGGCGCTCACCACTTCGGCGATCAGTTCCGTGGCATCGTGGCCGATGATGTGGCAGCCCAGGAATTCGCCGTACTTGTCGTCGTAGATCGTCTTGACGAACCCTTCCTGGTGGCCGAGCGCGGCGGCCTTGCCGCTGGCCTTGAACGGGAATTTGCCCACCTTTACGTCGTAGCCGGCCTCCTCCGCCTCTTCCTCCGTGTAGCCCACCGAGGCAATCTGCGGCTGGCAGAAGGTACATCCGGGCACGTCGCGCATGTCGATGGGGCGGACGTCCTCGCCGGCGATCTTCTCGACGCAGAGGATCCCCTCGTGACTGGCCTTGTGCGCCAGCCAGGGCGCACCGGTCACGTCGCCGATGGCGTAGACGCCGTCTACGTTCGTGCGGTAGAAGTCGTCGACCACGACGTCGTTGCCGTCCGTCTCGACGCCGACGTCGTCCAGACCGATGTTTTCCACGTTGCCGACGACGCCGACGGCGCTCAGGACCTGGTCGCACTCGATGTGCTCGGTCCCGCGCTTCGTGTCCACCTCCACGCGAAGCGGCTCGCCGTCTTGATCGACGCCCTGCACCTGGGCTCCCGTCATGACGGTAATTCCCATCTTCTTGTACGCCCGCTCCAGCTCGCGGGAGACGTCGCGGTCTTCGACGGGCACCATGCGGTCTTGCACCTCGATGATGGTGACGTCGGTGCCCATGTGGTTGTAGAAGTAGCCGAACTCTACCCCGATGGCCCCGGCGCCCACGATCACAAGGCGGTCGGGCTGCTCTTTTTGAAGCATCGCTCCCTCGTAGGTGACGATGTTCTCGCCGTCGATGGGCAGCGGCGGGATCTCGCGGGGGCGGGCTCCTGTGGCGATGATGACGTGATCGGCCTTCAGCGTCTTCTCTTCCCCCACTTCGTCCCCGTCCATGGTTGTTGACGGGGTGATCTCGACGGTGTCCGGCGCGGTCAGGCGACCGTAGCCGTAATGAATGTCGATGTCGTTCTTCTGCATGAGGAACTTCACGCCGCGGTTCATCTGGTTGGCCGCGCCGCGGCTGCGGTCGATCACCTTCGGGAAGTTGGGCGTCACCTCCCCGTCGAGGTCGATGCCGAAGTCGGAAAAGTGGTGGGCCTCGGCCATCATCTCGGCGCTTTTGAGGAGCGCTTTCGTCGGGATGCAGCCCACGTTGAGGCAGACGCCGCCGAGCTTGTTCTTTTCGACGATGGCGGTGTTCATCCCCAGCTGCGTGGCCCGGATGGCGGTTTCGTAGCCGCCCGGCCCGCTGCCGACGATGACGAGATCATATCTGTCAGCCATGAGGTCGAGGAGAGGTTGGGTGGATGCGCGGTCGAATCGATCGCTACCAAAGCCAAACGCCCTTCCGGCGGCAAGGGTCGGCGCCGCACCGCGACGGGGACGAAGGATTCGAGAATCCGGAGTTGCCGGGGGCTCTTGCGGCGGGAAGGGAGCTTTGATGGGCGTGTAAAATACACCGTCGTGCCTGCCGTTCCCAACTGCACGACGACTCGGCCTCAAAATCTTGTGTGAATCATGGCGGGCTTGCCCGTCACCGGGACACTTTGCCCGTCACCGGGGCGCCTTGCCCGTCATCGAGAGGCGACGTCATCGGGCGGCGAGCCAGTCCTGGGGGTTGACGGATTCGTTGTCGGAGGTGTTGAAGACGGCGAAGAAGACGCCGGCCCCGCGCGGTTCGTTGTCGGTGCCGGCCTGGCCCAGCACCTGGCCGGCCTCGACCGTCTCGCCGGTGGAGACGCGCAGGGAGGAGAAGTTGCTGTAGACGGACAGGTAGGTGCCGTGCCGGATCACGAGGTACGTTCCGTAGCCGGGCACGAAGTCGATGCCGGAGACGGTGCCTCGAAACACGGCCCGGACGTCGGCCTCCGGGTTGGTGGCGATCAAGATGCCGGGGTGGTAGGTGGTCGTGCCGTGCACCGGATCGACGCGGTTGCCAAAGCCCTCGGTGACGGCGCCGTCGGCGGGCCAGGGCAAGCGCCCCCGGTTGTCCTGGAAGGAAGCCGAGAGGCGAGCGATGGCCTCGCGGCGGGCGGCTTCCGCCTCGGGGCTGGCCGCGGCCGCTTCCGAGCGCCGTTCGGCCCGTGCGGCGAGGGCGCGGACTTTTTCTTCCAGCTGGCGGGCCTGCGACTGCTTGCGCTCGATTTGCTCCTTCAGCTCCGACTGCCGCGCCCGCAGGTCGTTGACCGCCGCCCGTCGCGTTTCTTGCAGCGACTGCAGGCGTTCTCGTTCGCCTCGCGCTTCGGCCAGCAGCTCCTCGGTGCGCGCGCGCTTCCGCTCCAGCTCCTGCCGGCGCTCGCGAACCTGGCGGGCCGCGCTCCGGATGTCGGACTGCTGGTCGCGCCGCTGCTCGGCGAACCGCCGGAGGTACCGGATGCGAACCAGCATCTGGTTGATGCTGCCGGAGGCGAGGATGAGCGCGAGCCCGTGCATGCGGCCGTACGTGTAGGCGTGCTCGGCCCGGCGCCGGTACTCTTTGCGCAGGGCATCGAGCCGGCGTTCGAGCGTCTGCAGGGTGTCTCGCACGGCGGCTCGTTCCGCTTCCAACTCCTGAAGCCGCTCGCGGTAGGTGGCGACGAGTTCTTCGCGGAGGGCGATCTCGCGCTGAATCTGTTCCAGCCGGTCGCGGGTTGCCCGCTCCTCTTCGGCCGTTTCCTGGAGGCGCTGCTGGTCGCGGGAAATCTGGTCCTGAAGCGATTCCAGGCGCTCCTCAGTGGACCGACGCTGGGCCTGCACGTCCGCCGCCTGCGCGAGGGCCTGGCCCGGCGTCGCCAGCACCCCGATGATCGCTCCGGCGAGGACCGGCACGAGCCAGGCGGCGAGGTACCGGAGGGCCGCATCATCGGCCGGCCCGTCGGGGGCGCAGGGGGCGGAACGGAAGGAGACAGGCATGACCGGGCACACAGTCCAGCAGCAACAGGTCGGCGAGGGCACCACGCGGCGCGGGCGTCAGCGGCCCGACGTGGAGGAGGGCGACGGCACGCCGACGCGCGGCACGTCGCTCCCGACGCCGAGGTCGAAGGAGAGGTCGCCGGGGGTGAGGTCCACGTCTTTGTAGCGCAGTTCGGCCATCATTCCGTCGGCCGGGCGCCGAAAGAGGATGCGCTTCGGGATCTGCACGCCGTCTACCGACTCGAAGCGGTGGAAGAGGCGTTCTTCGACCAGCGTCCCGTCTGCCGACTCGCGGGCGTAGCGGATGACGCGCCAGCGCCGCGGGTCGACCGTCACCCGGGTCCGGCCGCTCGGGTCGGTGAGGAAGTAGAGGGTGCTGTCGGCCTCGACGCTCCAGGTTGTTGCGGATTCCGGTTGGAGGAGGCCGAGCATGTTTTCGAACACGCGGTCGCCGGAAACCGGGACGGGCAGCACCTGCTCGGCCTGCTGCACGGAGCCGACCATCACCTGTCCCTTGCGCTTGTCGTACACGAAGAAGCTGTCCGGCGTCATGAGCATGCGCGCCCCTTCGATCCCGAAGAGGTTGAAGCTCATCAGCAGAGAGTCGGCGCGGCGCTGGCGGACGCGGGCGTTGAACGACCCGCTGCGTTCGGGCGACTGCACGGTTAGGCGCGCGGTGGCCTCGTACCGGTCGAGGGTGTCGTGCGCGGCGGCGATGTTCGCCCGGATGTCGGCAACCGAATGGTTGGGGAAGGCGGCGGGCAGGCCGGGTGCTGTGGCCGCCTGTGGGCCGGAGCATCCGGCCAGCGCGAGCAGGACGGACAGGCCGGCGGCGCCGGCCAGGAGCACGACCATCGAGCGGAGTCGAGGCGGTGAGAGCGGAGAAGGGGTCATCAACGCGGAAGGTTCGTCCGGGAAGGGGCGAGGGGGAACCGGGTGGGCCGAATCGGCCGAGTCAACCGGGAATGAATACGCCGCGACGAAAAGCGAGTTCGACGGGCCCGCCCGGCCCTGCCCGTTTGGTCCCGCCCGTCCGGCCCCGTCAGTCCGGCAGGGCGTTGCGTTGTTGGCGGAGGGCGTCGCGGTCGGGGGCGAGGTTGAGGGCGGCGTTCCAGGCTTGTCGGGCCTCGACGAAATCCCCCAGGCGCCGGTGGGCGGTGCCGAGCGCTTCGTAGAGGTCGGCTCGTTGCCCGGGAGCGGTGTCTGCGCCGTTTTCGGTCAGGGAGAGGGCTTCCCGCAGGCGGTCGCGTGCCGTCTCGGGATCGCCCGTCTGCAGATGGGCGCGTCCGGAGATGCGGGCGAGGGCAGCCTGTCCGGGAAAGAGGAGAAGTCCTTCCTCGGCGGTTTCGGCGGCGTTTCGCAGGCGATCGGCGCGCAGATAGGCCGAGGCGGCCAGGGTCCAGCGTTCCGGCGACCGCGGGTCGGCGTCGAGGGCACGCGTGAGCAGCGACCCGGCTTCGGCATACTGCCCGGCCTCGTACCGGACCTGCCCGAGCAGGTCGAGGGCCTGCGGGTGAGACGGGGCGTCCTGCAGGGCGGCTTCCAGCAGCCGGGTGAGGGTGGCGGTGCGGGTGGAATCAGCGGCGGGCGCGGCGG
>CAKZLV010000253.1 GCA_937127285.1 uncultured Bacteroidota bacterium | reverse complement strand
GAATTTAACGTCTGCACAGACTGCCGTCCCGAACCGGGACACATCGAATCCACGGCATCCCACGAAGGAACGCTGCTTCACCGGCGCATGTCCGATGCCCGTCCCTGAGTGACATCCGGCACCTCTCATCACGAACCTCCCCACACAAATCTGACCACCATCCATGATCAAACCCTTCATCGGCAAAGCGCCGCAGGTCGACGACTCCAACTTCATCGCGGACAACGCCACCGTCATCGGTGACGTGACGCTGGGGGAGGGGGCGAGCATCTGGTATCAGTGCACCGTGCGCGGGGACGTGAACTGGATCCGGATCGGCACGGCCTCGAACGTGCAGGACAATAGCGTCATCCACGTCACCCACGAAACGGCGCCGACGGACATCGGCGACTACGTGACGATCGGCCACGGCGCCATCATCCACGGCTGCACGATCGAGGATACGGTCCTGATCGGGATGGGGGCGACGGTGATGGACCACGCCGTCATCGGCCACCACTCGATTGTCGGCGCCGGAGCGCTGGTGGTCAAGGGAACGGAGGTCCCGCCCCGCTCGCTCGTCCTCGGCCAACCGGCGGAGGTCGTTCGCGAACTCACCGACGACGAAGTGGAGACGATTCGCCCCTATGCCGACCACTACCTCGACTACAGCGCCGCCCACGACGGACGCCGCGTGCCGGACGTGAACCCGTGGTACGAGACGGGCGGCTCCTGACAGATCACCTCCGCCGGACACCGTCCCACCCACCGGGCACCGGCTCACCTGTCCGGTTGGGCACTGGCTCTCTCACCCCCTGCGTGCACCCATGACACCCGTCCTCGTCAATCCCACGGCCGGATCCGTCGATGCCGAACTGCTGGACGTTCTCGGCCGGCGGAAGGACGTCTCCATCCGACAGCCGCAGACCCCTGACGCGTACTGGGAGGCCGTCCGCGAATCCGCCCGGAGCGGTGCGTCCCGGGTCGTCGTGGCGGGAGGGGACGGCACGGTTCACCTCGCGGCCAACGCGATCCTCTCCGCCAATCTCGCGTCGGAGATGGTCCTGGGGATCCTGCCGTGCGGAACGGGGAACGACCTCGCCCGGTCGCTTGGCCTTCCGGACAATCCCATCGCCGCCCTCGACCGGGCGGTCGATGGAGACGCTCGGTCCATCGACGTTCTCCGGCTCCTCTCCGGCGGGACTGTGCGGTACGCCGTCAATGCCGCCGCGGGGGGATTTGCCGGGGCGGTCGACGAGGCCGTCGATGACGCGGACAAAGACCGATTCGGCCCCTTTGCCTATCTGTTGGGCGCAGCGGAGGCCTTGCCGGAACTGGACGGATACCGCACCGCGCTGGACGTGGACGGCCGCGAGGAAACGGTGGATGCCGTCAACGTCGTTCTCGCCAACGGGCGGACGGTCGCGGGCGGCAAGGAGGTCGCACCGCCCGCCTGGCTCGACGACGGGCGCATGGACGTGGTCGTCGTGCACCAGGGCGCGCTCCCCGATCTTGCCGCCGCCGGCGCTCGTCTTCTGGCCGGCACGTGGCTGGAGCATCCGCTCGTGTCCCACCGAACCGCGCGTACCGTTCACGTTGAGAGCACGCCCGCGATGCAGTTCAACGCCGACGGCGAGCTCTGGACGGACGCATCCCTCGAAGCGACGATCGAGCCGGGCGCCCTGCGCGTGGCCGGGGGGCCCGAGGCCCGATGAGCGCGGGGGCATTGGGAACCGTGTAATGTGTACGGTACAACCCACGCTGCACGGAATCTGACGGGAGCGAAACGCCTTCAACCGGTACGCGACTGTTTTCAACCCTGCACGCCCCCACTCCCGTGTCCGAAGGTCCGTCCCGCCCCGTCCGTTCTCTGACCGTGGCCGTTCTGGCCACGCTCCTTCTTGCCGGCTGCTCCAACGTCCGGATCGATGAGAGCGACGTCTTTCTTCCGAAACCGTCCGTCACCCCGGCGTCCTTCAACATGGACGGGGTGTCGTTGAACGAGCTGTACTTTACGGTCGACGACAGCCTCCAGCTGAACGCCTGGCACCTCACCCAGCCGGATGCCGAGGCGACGGTGCTCTTCTTCGGCGGCAACGGGTTCTATCTCGTCCAGTCGCTCGGCTACATCCGTGCGCTGACGGGATTTCCGGTGAACGTGTTCATGTATGACTATCGCGGCTACGGGCGAAGCGACGGAGAGCCGTCCGTCCCGGCGTTCAAGCGAGATGCGGAAGCGGCCTACCGCCTTGTGACCGATAGCCTCGGCGCCTCGCCCGACCGCCTGGTCGTCCACGGCCATTCCCTGGGCACGTTTCTCGCCACCCACGTCGCGTCGCAGCAGCCGGCAGCGGGTTTGGTCCTCGAAAACCCGGCCACGGACGTCGACGGCTGGGTCGACAGCGTCGTGCCCTGGTTCGTCCGCCTGTTCGTGGATCTGGAGGTGGACGATACGCTTCAGGGCGAGAGCAACGTGGCCGCCCTTCGCGAGAGCGACGTCCCGCTTCTGATCGTCGGAGGCGAGAACGACAACGTGACGAGCCCAGACATGGCGCGCACCCTCCACGACGAAGCTGCCAACACGCCGAAAGACCTCGTCATCGTCGAGGAGGGCAGCCACAACGAACTCTACACTGCTTCCGCCTATCAGGCCGCCTACGCGGCTCTTCTCGATACGGTGCGCACGAGGGCGGACTCCAGCAAGATCGCGCAGGGAGAGTCGCGCGCCGCGTCGACCGACGACCCGCGGCCGTGATGGGTGCGACCCGAAGCGCGGGAGGGGGGCGACCCGGCCCGACACCGAATCACGATGCCGTGGAGGGGCCGGAAGAGGCCGGCTCGCTGGCGGGGGCGGTCGGCGTTGCGGCAGATGCGCGAGAGGCCGGCGACGCGGGCGCGGCGAAGGCGTGCAGGAAGTCGTGCAGCAGACGGTCGACCTCGGTGGTGTCGGCCAGGTTGTCGATGACGCGCTGGAATCCGTTCTCGTCGGGGAGGTCCTCCCGGTAGTACTCGCGATAGACGATCAGACGCTCCCGCTCGCGGGTGGCATCCAGCTCGCTGTGAAACTGCGTTCCGTACACGGGGGCATCGGCCAGGCGAAAGGCTTGGTACGGCTGATCGTTGCGCGCCAGCTCGACGGCTCCGGGCGGCAGGTCGATCACCCGGTCGTGATGCCCCATGTTGGCACGAAAGCGATCCGGAAACCGCTGGAACAGCGGGTCCGACTGCCCGGCGTCGGTCAGCCTGACGGCGCGACAGCCCAGCTCGGCCCGCTTGGAATCGTGGACGACCGTTCCCCCAAAGGCGCGGGCGAGGATCTGGTGGCCCCAGCACGACCCGAACGTCGGCAGGCCGCGCTGTGCGGCGGAGCGCACAAACCCGAGGAGGGCGTCCATCCACGGATAGGAGGCGTACGCGGAGTATTCTCCCGCCCCTCCGATCAACAGCGCGTGCACGTCGCCGAGGAGACCGCGGCGAAGCGGCTCGCGCGTCACGTTCACGGTGGCGAGCTGATCGGTCCGAATCTGACACCGCTCCAGGAAGCATTCCTGCTCCTGCCGCTCCATGTCGGGTGTGTTGCGCGCTTGCAGCAAGAGAACGCGAATCCGTTCCATGCCTCGGGAGGATGGGTTCATGGCGTCGGTGTCCGGTGAGTCGGTTGGGGCGGACTTTCTTCTACCGGAAGCCGGCCGATTTGATCGTTGGCCCCGGCCTCAGCGCCCGTTCCGGCAGGCGACGGCGGGGAGATCAGTGCAGAAGGAGGTCGCCGAAATGGGTTTGCAGCAGGTGGTAGAAACGCCGAAGGGGGAGGCCGACGACGTTGTAGTAGTCCCCGTCGATCCGGTCGATGAAGAGGGGAGCGGTGTGGTCTTGAATGCCGTACCCGCCGGCCTTGTCCAGGGGCGACCCGGTGGCGACGTAGGCGTCGATCTCCGAGTCGGAGAGCGACGCGACATGCACCTCGGTTGCCTCGACGCGGGTGGCCTGCCGGTCAGAGGCCGGGTGGAGGAGGGTCAATCCGGTATAGACGGTATGCTGGGTGCCGCTCAGGCGGCGAAGCATCTCGGCCGCATGCGTGGCGTCCTGCGGTTTAGTGAGGACCTCTCCGTCAAGAGCGACGACCGTGTCGGCGGCCAGGGTGAGGGCGGTGGGATGCTCCGCGGCCACGGGGGTGGCCTTCCGGTCGGCCAGGCGGTGCACGACCTGCTGCGGGCCGAGACCCGGGTCGACGGTCTCGTCCGCCGGGCTGACGCGGACGGTATACGACACGTGAATCTGATCGAGAAGGGCCTGCCGGCGGGGCGACTGCGAGGCGAGGATGAGTTCGGCCGATACCTGCATAGACGGAAGAGACAACGAAGGAGAAGGCAGAAGAGGAGGGAAGCACGGGGTGGAGAATTCGATCGACGGGGTCGCCGTGGCGTTTGCGTCGCGACGGGCAAGCCATCACGACACGCGAGTCCGTCACGACGGGCGAACCGGGCGGCGGCCCCTGCGGATCCGCCGCCAGGCGAGGGCGATGAGGACGCCGGTGCCTGCCGGTCCCGCGAGCCAGAAGATCCAGTCCCCCAGCCAGACGGACGGAGGCGTCGTTGAGGCTGGAGAGACGAAGACGCGCTGCACGTCGGTTGCCCCGAAGGCCGTCCGCCCCGCGACGCGGCCATTGGGGCGGATGACGGCGGAGGGACCCTGCACGGCGGCAATGACCACAGGTCGCCCGGTGGCCACCGCCGTCAGCCGGCTGAAGGCGAGGTGCTGGCGGGGGGCGGCCGAGTCGCCCCACCACCCGGTTTGTGCGACGGTGATCAGCCAGGAGGCCCCCCGGCGAACGGCCGATCGCGCGTGAGGCACGACGACGCTCTCCATACACACCAGCGGGGCGGCCGGGCCGGCCGCCGTCGGCCAGACCACCGGCCCGTCTCCCCGCCGGTACTGCGAGACGCCGCCGGCTGCCACGTTCAGGGTGCGCAGCAGGGGCAGGGCGTCGGCGTACGGGACGTGTTCGGCAAAGGGAACGAGGTGCACCTTGTCATACGCCGGATCGTCGGGCAGGCGGTCGTCGGGCGACCGGGCGCTGGAGGAGGCGCCCGTCGACGCCGGGGAACCGGCACCGGCGATCGAGAGCGAGTCCCGCGGGGAGAGGAACCAGACCCGGTTCGTGTACGCGGGCAGACCGGACGGACGAGACGTTCGGCCGCGACGTTCGGCTGCGATGCCGATGCCGCCGGTCACCAGCGCGATGCCGAGCGAGTCCACCCAGGTCTGGAGGGACCGGATCATGCGCTGTTCCCGGTCGAGGGTGCGAGGAGCCGGAAGGGCGGTTTCGGGCCAGATGACGACGGAGGGGCGGCGGGCGGAGGTGTCGAGAGCGGCTTCCGTCTGCTGCTGCAGGCGGTGCAGGCGCTCGGGGCTCCGAACGTCGGCCCACGCGGTCGGGGGCGTCCCGGGCTGCACGAGCAGCACGGTCTGGGCCGGCGCGGAGGGAGGCTCGCCCGGAAGGGAGGCGGCCGCGAGAGGGAGGGCGGCGAGAGCCATGAGGGACGGTCCCCACTGCCTCCACGTGTGCGGTGCCCGCCACGCTGCGAAGGCCGCCGCGTTGACGGCGCCGACCCAGGCGCTGAGGGCCGGGACTCCACCGACGGCCGCCAGCGGCCGAACCCAGGAAACCGGGGCGAGCGCGTGGCCCTGAAGTCCCCAGGGGAAGGCCCCGGGCCCCCGGCTGAGCAGTCCCTCCACGCACAGGTGCAGGGCCAAGAGCGCTGCGAGGCCGGCGGAGCGTCCCCACTGCCGGCGCACCGCGACGGCCACCGGCCAGGGCAGGCTGAAGAAGAACGCCCAGACCAGCAGGCCCCCGGCCGAGGCCAGAGCCGCTGTCGGGACGGCGTGACCGAGCACCCAGGAGAACCCGGTAACGGCGGCAGTCAGCCAGGACAGGAACGCGGCCACGGCCATCCGGCGCGGGGAGCTTCGGCTCCAGACGGTGAGGAGCGGGACCCAGGCGACGCAGGCAAGCAGCCCCAGGGCCTCCACCCGCACGCTCGCCCCGAACAGCCCGCCGCTGACGATCGCCCACCCGGCGGCGGAGGGCGAAAGAATCGGCCGGGGCCGAGAGCGCGGAGCAGAGCCGGTCATTGGAGCAGAGGCAAAGAAAATCCGTTTAAAGCAGAGGAGAAGCGGAAGAGAAGCGGAGGGAAGCGGGGCGGGCGGTCCGCCTATTCAGGGCGACGCGCGGTTCGTCCGGAGAACCCGGCAGCGGGCCGGCACGGTCTATTCCGGAATCGACACATCCGGGGATTTGACACGACCCCGGAGAGCGCCTACCTTTTGGATGTTTCTGATTACCAACGGGTCTCCGCCTCATGATCGTCTGTGCCGTCTGCAATCACAAGGGAGGGACCGGGAAAACCACGACTGCCATTCACGTGGCGGCTGCCCTCGGTCTGTCGGGCAAGCGGGTGCTGGTGCTCGACCTCGACCCGCAGGGCTTCCTGTCGCGAACGCTCGACGTCCCGGAGCCGGATCCGGAGTCGTCGGTTCTGTCGTTCTTCGATCCGGAGATGGATGCCGAGGACCTCGCCCCGACGGAGGTGAGCGGCTTCGACCTGATCCCCTCCTCCAGCACCCTCACGAAGCGGATGCGCCGGCTCAACAAGCCGACCGACGTGTTGTGGATGCGGGAGAACCTGCGCCGGCTCGATCTTCCGTACGACGTCGTCCTGTTCGACACCGCCGCGGCGGTAACGGTCTACAGCCTGAACGCGCTCGTCGCCAGCCGTCACGTGCTCATCCCGGTCCTGCCGGAGTATCAAGGCGTCGTCGGCGCCGAGCAGACCTTTCAGACGGCCGACCTCGTCCGCCGAAAGCTGAACCCGGACCTGCTCACGCGTTCGTTCCTGCTGACGCAGGTCGACGCGCGCAAGCGGATTCATCATACGTACCAGAAGTACCTCCGCAACAAGTACGACGACTACGTCATGGAGGGCCAGATCCGCACCAGCACGTCGCTGGCGGAGGCCCACGAAGAGGGCCGCACGGTCTTCGACCACGACTCCGGCGCTCGGGGAGCGCGCGACTACGCCAACGCCACCGATCGCTTCCTGCAGCGCATCCGAACGGCAGAAACGACCGGCGACGGCGTCGGAACGGCCGACCCGAGTCCGCCGTCGGTCGAGTCTCCGCCGGAGCCCCCCGAGTCGGCCGCCCCATCCCGAAACGGAAATGCAGGCGGAAACGACCCGCCCACCGAGGAAATCGTTCGTCCGAAACGCACCGGGTCGTAGATCGAGCGATTCGCGCCCCCGCCGCTCCGCCCCCGTCGTTCTCGCCCGTCCCGGTCGTTGCGCTCTCCGCATCCGGCCTCCCGATTGAAAGGAACCGATTGAAAGGAACCGATTGAGGGGAACCGATCGGGAGGAGCCGATCGGGACGAAGACGCACGCCCCCCGTCGCACGACCGCCCGAGCCCACCGGCTGCCGGCCTCTTCTCGACCGAGATCCCTCGCCTCTATGTCCGCACGTCGCCTCCTCGGTCTCGTCCTCGCCGTAGCGGCGGCCGGGACGCTCCTCTGGGCGCTTCAGACCCGCTTCGGGGCCGTTCCTCCCGTCGGCACGCTCCTCGACCCGCACGACGGCCTGTACCGGACCGCCCGCCAGACCCTGGCGACAACCGACACGACGCGACGGTCGGTGTCCGGTCTCGACGGGCCGGTCCGCATCGTCCGCGACGACCGGTCGGTCCCGCACATCTTTGCGTCGTCGGACCGGGACGCCGTGATTGCCCTCGGCTACGTAGCGGCCCAAGACCGACTGTTTCAGCTCGACTTCATCCCGCGCGTGGCGTCGGGGCGGCTCTCGGAGGCCTTCGGGCCGGCCGCGATCGAACGCGACCGTTTCCTGCGCCGAACCGGGATGGAGTGGGGAGCGCGCAACAATCTGGAGCGGATCCGCGAGAACGCAGGGATCGAATGGGACCTCATCCGGTGGTACGCCCGCGGCGTGAACGCCTACCTCGATCGGTTGCAGCCGGCCGACCTACCCATCGAGTTTCGGCTGCTGGGGTACGAGCCCGACCGCTACACGCCGCTGCAGGCCCTTCGCTTCCTGCAGTACATGACCTTCGACCTGACGTACGGGACGGACGACAGTCGCTACGCCCTCTTGAAGCAGATGCTTCCGGAGGAGGACTACCGGATGCTCTTTCCGCGCAAGGCGATTGGGCTCTCCGTGCCGATCATCCCGTCCGGCGCCGACGCGTCGCCTCCGGCCTCCGCCGGCCCGGCGGTCGGCGACGTGCGCATGCCGCAGGAGAACGGGCGCTCCGGCAACCCGGGGACCCCCGCAGCGCTCGCCGCCCTGCAGAAGCACGACCGCATGCTGGCGTCCCTCGAAGGAACGGCGCTGGAAGGATTTCGGGAGGGAAAGGGATCCAACAACTGGGCCGTCGCCCCCGCCCGCTCCGAAACCGGGGCTCCGCTGCTGGCCGGAGACATGCACCTCGGCCTCTCCCTGCCCCCGATCTGGTACGAGGCGCACCTCGTCACCCCGTCGATGAACACCTACGGACTGACGATTCCGGGAGCGCCGATGCTCATTGAAGCCTACACCGACGACATCGGCTGGACGTTCACGAACACCGGCGCCGACCAGATCGACCACTACGCGCTCGAACTGGACGCCTCCGGTACGCGCTACCGATTCGAGGGCGAGTGGCGGGACCTGCGGCGAGAGATCGACACGATTCGCGTCAACGGCGGGGCACCCGTGGTCGACACGCTGTCTTACTCTCACCACGGCCCCGTCACCTTTCCGGATCCGCCGGCTCTCGACACCCTCGATCGCCCCGGCGCGGTGGCGCGGCGCTGGGTGGCGCACGACTCCAGCCGCACGCTGCGGGCGCTCTGGGAGATGAACCATGCGTCGAACCTGGAGGAGTTCGAGTCGGCGCTTCGGTACTGGGACACGCCGATGCAGAACATCCTCTACGCCGGGCGCGACGGCCACATCGCGATCCGATCCACCGGCACCCTGCCGATCCGGCGGGCGGGGCACGGGCGCGGGCTCCTCGACGGAACGACCGATCGGTTCGCCTGGACGGGGCGGGTGCCGTTCGATCAGCTGCCCGCCTCGACCGACCCCGCCCAGGGCTACCTGACGTCGTCGAACCAGAAGCCGACACCAGCCGCCGACACGACCTACCTTGGCCACAACTGGCCGGCCGGCTGGCGCTCGCTGCGCCTCGACAGCCTCCTGCGCCGGCCCTCCGCCCACGACGTGCAGGACTTTATGCGCTATCAAGCGGACGTGGATGTCCAGCAACGGGACGTTTTTGTCCCGCTGCTCCGGACGGTGTCCGGTCTCTCCCCGCGGGCCGACACCCTGCGCCGGATGTTGCGGGCGTGGGAAGGGGAGGCCGCCGTCGACCGCCCCGAACCCCTCGTGCTGGACGTCTTTCTCGACCGGTTGCGCGATCTGGCGTGGGATGAGCGCGTGTTCACGGTCGGCCTCCGGCCCGAGGACCCGGCCTTCGTTCGCCTCCTGCGGGAGAACCCGTCGTCGAAATGGTTCGACATCCAGTCGACCGACGCCCGGGAGGGGGCCGAGGCCCTCCTGCGCCGCGCCCTCGAGGCGACGGCCGACACGCTCGCCGCCCGGCACGGCTGGGACCGCCGCGCCTGGCGATGGGGCGACCACCACACGGTCGTGTTCCGCCATCTGACCCGAAGTGCAGCGCTGGAGCCCTTCTGGCGGGGGCCCCTGGAGTACCCGGGTTTTTCGTCGACCGTTTCACCCGCCGGCGGGCGCCGGGCAACGCACAGCGCCAGCCAGCGCCTCATCGTCGATTTCTCCGAGACGCCCCCGCACGCCTACGGCGTCGTGCCCGGCGGGCAGAGCGGCAACCCGCTGCACCCGACTTCCTACGACGGTCAGATCGCTCCCTACGTGAACTTTGAGTATTTCGATCTCTTGAAGCCCGACACGCCCGGGGCGCTCTCGCCGGAGCAGGTGCGTACCATCACGGTGCTCGAACAGCCGTAGAACGCGCCGGGGTTGCCCCGTCGCCGTCCCCCCGGCCGCCTGCTCCACCATCTGCCGCCACGGGTGGCCTCTCACTGCCTCCGCTCCCGCCCGGGCTCCTTACCCCGACCCGCGAGCCTCGAACCGTTCT
Source organism: uncultured Bacteroidota bacterium (assembly GCA_937127285.1). Classification (GTDB taxonomy): domain Bacteria; phylum Bacteroidota; class Rhodothermia; order Rhodothermales; family Salinibacteraceae; genus CAKZLV01. The sequence continues at coordinate 7,488 of CAKZLV010000253.1, read as the reverse complement.
CTTTCCTGCCATGGCTGCCTCCTCCGACCAACGGTTCTCTACCCGCCTTGGTCTTCTGCTGAGCGTTCTCGGGATTGCGGTGGGAACCGGAAATATCTGGCGCTTTCCGCGGATCGTGGCGACGAACGGCGGGGAGGAAGGGGCCGGTGCCTTCCTTCTCGCCTGGATCCTGTTTCTCTTCGTCTGGAGCATCCCGCTGATCATCGCCGAGTACGCCCTCGGCCGAAAAGGCCGGATGGGCATCGTCGGTACCTTCGCCAAGGTTGCCGGCGAGAAGTTCGCCTGGATGGGCGCCTTCGTCGGCTTTGTGGCGTCGGCGATCATGTTCTACTACGCCGTGGTGGCCGGCTGGTGCGTCTTCTACTTTCTGGAGATGCTCACCAACCCCCTCCCGCTCACCGAGGAGGCGGCCACCGGGGTGTGGACGTCGCTGCAGTCCGGCGTCACGCCGCTTCTCTTTCACGCCCTGGCGATGAGCCTGGGGGCGTGGGCGGTGTGGAAGGGCGTCAATTCGATCGAGCGCGTGAACAAGGGGCTGATCCCGACGCTCCTCCTCATCGTCGTGGCGGCGCTCGTCCGGGCCGTCACGCTCGACGGAGCCCTGGAGGGACTCGCGTTTCTCTTTACGCCTCAGTGGGAGCTACTCGCCAACCCGGAGATCTGGCTGGAGGCCCTGACGCAAAACGCCTGGGACACGGGCGCGGGCTGGGGCCTCATCCTGACGTACGCGGCCTACATGCAGGCGCGCCACGGGGTCGTGCAGAACGCCTTCATCACCGGCATCGGCAACAACATCGTGTCCCTCCTCGCCGGCATGATCATCTTCGGGACCGTCTTCGCCACGCTCGGCGACACGATGCCGCGCGGGGAGGTGCTCGATGTGATGCAAACAAGCGGGCCGGCCGGCACGGGGCTGACGTTCATCTGGATGCCGCGCCTCTTTGCCGAGATGCCGGCGGGGTCCGTCTTCGCCATTCTCTTCTTTCTCGGCCTCTCCTTCGCCGCGTTCAGCTCGCTGATCTCGATGATCGAGCTGGCAACCCGCACGTTCGTCGACGCCGGAATGAACCGGCCGGTGGCCATCGGCGCCGTGTGCGGCCTCGGGTTTCTGCTCGGCGTGCCGTCGGCGCTCAGCGAAAACATTCTCGCCAACCAGGACTTCGTCTGGGGCATCGGACTGCTCATCTCCGGCGGCTTCGTCGCGACGGCCGTCCTCCGTTACGGCGTCCGCCGCTTCCGCCTGGACGCCATCGCCGGCGCTCCGGGCGACGTGGACCCCGGGCGAGGATGGGAAGTTCTCATCGGCATCGCGATCCCGGCCCAGGCCGTCGTGCTTCTCGGATGGTGGCTGTATCAGAGCGCGACCACCATCGCCCCGGATACCTGGTTCAACCCGCTGGAGCCGTTCAGTGTGATGACGTGCCTGGTCCAGTGGGCGCTGGCGCTCGTCGTCTTCATCGCGCTCAACAACTGGATGCAACGCCGAACCCTGGCGGCCTCGTCCGCCGCGTCGGCCTCTCCGACCCCCGCCTCCTCCGAACCGGCGCCCTGACGCTGCGTTCGCCGTAGGAGCCCCTGCGATGCCTCCTCTCTTGATTGACGTACGGTTGCCGTACCGCCACCGATCGATGACCCATCGCCCCGTGCTGCGTTCCTCGGCTTGCCCCGACGGCCCGGCCCGTCGGTGGCCGCCTCTCTGCCGGGCGGTCGTCCTCGCCGCCGCGCTCGTTTTCGCCGGCGTCGCGACGGTCAGCGCCCAGCCCGAAGAACTTCCGCTTGGTTCGCCGATGCCGGCCGTAGACGAACCGCTGGTGAACGTAAGGAGCGGAGACGCGGTGCCGGTGGACGACCTCCCCGGAGACGCCGCCACCGTGTTTATCTTCTGGAGCAACCAGTGCCCCTGGGTCGACAAATACGAGGAGCGGGTGCAGGAACTGGTCGCCGCGGTGCAGGGCGATGCCGTGTCGGTTGTCCTCGTCAACGCGAACGACGCCTCCGCCTTTCCCCGCGAGTCGTTGGAGGCGAGCCGCACCCGCGCCGAGGACGCCGGCATCGACGCGACCTACGTCCGCGACCCGCAGGGCGCCCTGGCATCGGCCCTCGGCGCCTCCCGCACGCCGCACGCCTTCGTCTTTGACGACGCCCAAACGCTCGTCTATGCCGGCGCCATCGACGACAGTCCCGCCGACGCGTCGGCCGTCTCGAAGCCCTATCTTCGAACGGCCGTCGAGGCCGTCCTCGCCGGCGATCCGGTGCCCACCCCCGACACGAAGGCCTTCGGCTGCACGATCAAACGCCCCTGAACCGACCTCCGGGCCCGAAACCCCTCGACGCCCGAAACGATTGCGGGGCCTGCAGGCCGGCCCGGAGCCTGTGCGGTTCCCCAGGGCCGGCGGCTGCGAACGAGCCCTGGCCCCCGATTGACGCCCGACGGATGTCCGACTCCCCCACCGTATGATCCCCGAACCGCAGACCCGCATCATCGAGGCGATTGCCGAAACGGCCGCGGCGTGGCGCGACGACGACCACCCGCCGCGCCGGTCAGCGGCGCAGAAGACGCTCGCGGCCCCGAACCGGGTGACGGAGGCGTCTCTGTCGTACGCCTTCCGCCACCGGCTCTCGGGACTGACGGAGGAGGCACTGGCGGCGTGGCTTCGCGGGGCCTGGGTCGATGCCCCGCAGCGTGTGGGGATCGTCGCGGCGGGGGAGACGCCCCTGGACGGCCTGCGCGACTTGGTGGCCGTGTGGGGGACCGGCCATCGGCCCCAGGTGGCGCTTCCGGCGTCGGCCCCGGCCCTGCTTCCTGCCTTCGCCGCCTCGGTCGAGGAGCGGGCCCCGGAGGCAACGGCGTCGTTCGTGCAGGCCGAGACCGCGGAGGCCGAGACCGCGGAGGCCGAGACCGCGGATATGGGGGCGCTGTTCGATGCGGTGGATGCGGTGATTGCGCAGCCGTCCGGCGACGACCCGGATGCATGTCGGCAGCGCTGCGAGGCACACGACATCCCGCCGGCGGCCCGGCATATTCGGTCGGCGGTGGTGAGCGTCGGGGTGATCGACGGGCACGAAACGGAAGAAGAGCGGGAGGACCTGGCGGCGGACATGCTTCTGCACGAAGGGAAGGGGCGGCCTCGTCTGGCCCTTCTCTGGGCGCCGCGCGACCTGTCGCCGGATCCGTACCTGGAGGCGATGGCGCAGTTTCGGGGAGCGGTGCCCGCCCACGAGGACACGCCGGGGGCGCTGCAGATGCAGCAGGCGTTTCTGGAGGCGCAGGACGTCAGCCACGCCTACGCGGCCGGACTCCAGTTTCTCGTCAGCCGGGCCGACCCGTCGGTTCAGCCGCCGGGGCATGTGCGCTGGACGGAGTACGACGACCGGGAGGAGGCGACCGCCTGGCTGCGCGAGCACGAGCAGAGGCTCTACGCGGTGGTTGCCCGGGAGGATCTGCACGACGCGCTGCCGCCGGTCGCTCCGATTCTGAAGCCGGGGGAGGCGCACGGCGCACCGATCGACGATCCGGAGGGAGAGGCGGTGGTGGACTTTCTGTCTGCGCTCGGCGCCGGGGTCGCCTCCCGCACCGAGATGTAGGAGAGGGTCGTCGCAAGCGGTGAGCCGTGGGCGGTTGGCGCAAGCCCCCGACGGCCGCAGCGAAATCCGTTATTGCAAATAGTCTGTTATTGCAAAAAATCCGTTATTGCAAAACAAGCTAAAACCAAACAGGCTGGCACCAAACGGGGTGGTACAAGACGCAGGTGCCAAACAAACTGGTGCCGGACAGGCTCGTGGAAGACAGTCTGCTGCAAGACAGTCTGCTGCAAGACAGCCCGGTGCAAGACGTGCTATTGCCAAACGCGCCGGTGCCGAACGCGCTATTGCCAAACGCGCTGGTGGTGCAAACCAAACTGTCGTCCGGCGTGAAACCGGTGGCCCAGTGGAGAAAGCGCTTCCCACCCTCTATCTTTAATCTGTTCTTGATCCACTCTCCTCTTCACGGATGCCAACCGCTTCTTCCTATGACTATTGATCGCGTCCTTGATCAAGATCTCGCCTTTGAACCGCTCGACGACCTCATCGCCCAGGCCAACGTTTCCGACTTCGAGGCGGAAGTCCGCCGCAGCCTCGACGACCCGGCGGCGTTCTGGTCCGAGTGGGCGAGCCGGTTCGAGTGGTCGTCGCCGTGGAGCCAGGTCTTCGACGCCCAGTTTCCGCATCACCGCTGGTTCGTCGGCGGCAAGACGAACATCACCGCCAACGCCCTCGACCGCCACGCCGACGGCCCGAATGCCGACAAGACGGCCGTTATCGCCGTGGAGGAGGACAACACGAGTCGGGAGGTGAGCTACGCCGAGCTGCGGGACCTCGTCTCTCGATTTGCAGCCGGACTCCAGAGCCTGGGGGTCGGGAAGGGGGACACCGTCATTATCTACATGCCGATGACGCTGGAGGGCATCATCTCGATGCTGGCCTGCGCCCGCATCGGGGCCATTCATTCCGTCGTCTACGCCGGGATGGGCGTGGGCGCGCTGGCCGATCGCATCGAAGACATTGATGCGTCCGTCCTCATCGCCGGCGACGTGTCGGTGCGTCGCGGGAAGCCGGTCGACCTCACCGACAACATCACCGGCGCCCTCGACGAGGTCGAGCTCGAGCACGTCATCTGGTTCCGCCGGGACACCGAGCCGCAGTCTGCCGACGAGATCGGGTTCCACGACCTCTTGGAGGCCCACGAGCCGACGGCCGACCCGGTCATGGTCGACGCGGAGCATCCGCTCTTCGTGCTCTACACCTCCGGTTCCACGGGCAAGCCCAAAGGCGTCGTGCACGTCCACGGCGGATACATGGTGGGCACATCCTACCACCTGCGCAGCTTCTTCGACGTGAAGGACGACGACGTCTACTGGTCGACCTCCGACATCGGGTGGATCGTGGGGCACAGCTACATCGTCTACGCGCCCCTCGTCGAGGGGGTCACGAGTGTTTTCCGCGAGGGCGCGCCCGACCACCCCGACGCGGGATCGACCTGGAAGGTGGTCGAGGATCACGGCGTGAACGTGATGTTCACCGCCCCGACGGCGATTCGGATGTTCATGAAGCACGGAGCGGAGTTTCCGAAGGAGTACGACCGGTCGACCCTTCGTCTCATGGCGGTCGCCGGCGAGCCGCTCAACCCGGAGGCGTGGCGCTGGGCGTTCTCGCACATCCTGGAGGGGGAGGGATTCGTGGTGGACAACTGGTGGCAGACCGAGTTGGGCGGCCCCACGATCGGGACGCCCCTCACGAAACCCGCCAAGCCGGGAGCCGCCGGCGTCGCGCTGCCCGGGGTCGAGGCGGAGGTGGTGGACGCCCAGGGCGATCCGGTCGAGGCCGGAGCCGGTGGACAACTCGTCCTCACCCGCCCCTTTCCGCACATGATGCGGGGGATCTGGGACAACGACCGCCGCTACCGGCAGTACTTTGAAGAAGTGCCGGGCGGGGTCTACGCAGCGGGCGACGTGGCGAGCAAGGACGAGGACGGATACATCTCGATCCTGGGCCGGGCGGACGACGTCCTCAACGTCGCCGGTCATCGGATCGGCACCGCCGACCTCGAGTCCGTGCTCATCGAGCACGATGCCGTCGCCGAGTCGGCCGTGATCGGCATCCCGGACGAGGTGAAGGGAGAGGCCATCAAGGCGTTCGTCGTGCTCATGGACGGCTACGAGGCCGAAGACGAGGTGCGGGAGAGCCTCGTGCAGCACGTCCGCACCGAACTCGGGCCCATCGCGACGCCGAAGGAGGTGGAGTTTCGGGAGAAGCTCCCCAAGACGCGCTCGGGCAAGATCGTTCGGCGACTCCTCAAGGCGCAGGAGAAGGGAACCGATCCCGGCGACCTGTCGACGCTGGAAGACTAAAGGGGGGGACGTGTTGCGGAGGGCGGTCAGTCGGTGTAGGACGATTCGAACCGGGCGAAGGCCCGCTCCAGTCTCCACTCGGCGGCGGCCTTTGCGCTGTCGTCGAGGAACGCGCGGCAGGCCTCCGGTACCGTGTCAGCGGCGGGGTCCGCGTCCCGGCAGGGCTCGGCGTATGATTCGTAGGATCGGGAGCGCCACAGGCTGCTGCCGTCCAGGAATGCGTAGTGCAGGCTGTTTCGGCTGAGGCGCTTCAGCGTGCGGTAGTCGAGGTCATACGTCGTCGCGGCCCGCACGTACTCGTGCGTGAGGTCGATCCGCGAGACGCCCTCGTCGTCCGTTGCCAGAACGACGGGGACGCCGGTGTCCAGAAACGTGGGGAGCGGGTGCTCGCTGCCGTCGACGCCGAGGATCACGTCGTTGCTCGTCAGGCACACCTCGACGGCGATGTTCTCGCGGCTCATTTTCCGGAGAAGCGCCCGCGTGTCGCGCTCGGTCCCAACGTCCACGGCATGCCCGACGCGGTCGGCCCCGGCGATCGTGAGGGCGTCCCAGACGTGGTCGCGCAGATGCTCCGGCGGCACGAGGCCGGTCGTGAGCTCTCCGGCGTGCAGGCCCACGTGCACGGAGTCGCCGTCGGCGTCCGTGCCCGCTGCGCGCCGCAGGAACGAGAGCATTTGCAGGTGGCGGTCGTAGTTCCGGAGAGCGACGCGGTGGTCTTCGGGGGCGACCATGTCAACGGCTTCGACGCGCGGGTCGTCGACCGCTCGCTCGATGCCGTAGAGGAGGCGGGCGAAGACGGCGGTTCGGGGGAGCACCCGCACGGCGTGCATGCGGTAGCGCCGGGTGACCCGGCAGGCCTCCGGACGCGGGTCGTCGCCGCAGCCGAGGAGCGAGTCGGCCCGGGCGGTCACGCGGTCCAGGAACGATTGCCCCCGCGCAACGGCGTCCCGGACGCCGGCGTCGAGCAGACGGTCGCGCAGGAGCGCCCAGTCGTCCGTATACGAAACGGTGGCGGCGATGGAGTCGACGGCCCGGCCGGTGGCGGTACGCGCGTCGTCGAAGAGGATGATTTCGACGTGGTGGACGTTCTGCGCGGCGGCCCGGCGCACGAGTTCGGCGATGGCGTCGCCGGTGCGGGCGGGACGATCGGCGTACACGGCCCGGAACCGCCCGAACGTAGCGAAGAACTGCTCGCGTCCGGTGACGCGGGGCCGGGCGTCGAGGTTGCGGATCGACAGGGCGTCGATCAGGCGGTCCGTTTGCTCCGCCGAGGCGAGGACGGAGTCCATGGGAACGGCCGGGGCTGCTGCGTTGGACGAGCAGGAGACGATGCGGCCGGGAGGGAAACGCGCACAGAGGTTTTGTTCGGCGGCCCACTGGAGGTAGCTTTCGGCGTAGACGGCGCCGGTCAGGTGCGTGTGCAGGTCGCCGCCCTTTGGCATCGCGTGCAGGAAGGCGCGCAGAAGGGGACCCTGGTCGCGATGGGCCGCCAGCCACCGGGCGGTCTGTGCGGTTGGAGAGGGAGAGGCAGCGGCCGGATCGTCGGCGGGAGCGGGCACCGGTTGCGCCGACGTGCAGCCGGTGAGGAGAAGCGCGACGG
>CAKZLV010000252.1 GCA_937127285.1 uncultured Bacteroidota bacterium | reverse complement strand
CACCTGTTACCCATGCTTCCGGTCCAAAGTGTTACCCATGTACCCGGTACATCAGAGGAGAGGTGAGGGGGAGCGTTGCCGCTCGTGAAATTCGCCCACACGCCCACACGCCCTCACGCCCACACGCCCATCCCTCCCAACACCCCGCGAATCAAGGTGGCGGTGAGTCGAAGAAACAGCCGGTGCTAAAAGGCCACCTGGAACCGCGCAAGAACGAAATGCTCCGGCGAGAGCGGGTGGGGGCCGGCCGGCGTCTCCGCCTGCGTCAGGACGTAGTTGAGCGTAAGGCGGACGTTGGCGTCGAGATGCCAGTTGACCCCGGCGGTTGCCGACGTCATTCGCTCGGCTTCGGTGCGGGGATCGGCAAACGTCGGGAACGTGTCGTCGTCGATCCGAATCTGCTGCACCCGGCCGGCGACCTCCACGGCGCCCCACTGCCCGCGGGTCGGGTCGAGCGGGTGAAGCGGCGTCAGCCGCCCGAACGTCGCGTTTTCGCCGGTCAGAGCAACCGAGGCCGCGATCTGCCAGGACCGGTTGATCAGCGTTTCTTCCCCGCCGCTCGCGCTCGGTTCGCCGGCCGCAACCGCCTGCGAGGCGTGCACGAACTCGCCCAGCACACCCACCGGCCCGACGCGGGCATAGAGCTGGGGCACAATTCGTCGGGAGCGGCCGTCGGCCCGTACGACCGGCCCGGCGTCCGATGACGTCCGATAGCCGAACACCGGCTGACCGGCAATGCTCTGAAAGCTCGGCAGCTGCGGCTCGGACGGCGTGCCGGTGTGCACCCCGACCGTTCCCGCCAGCCCGACGCCCACCCCGACGTCCGCGCGGCGGATGGGCTCCAGGTAGAGGCGGCCGAGGAGATCTTTCTGCGGGTCGAGATCGCCGAATCCATTCGTGCCGTCGGCGACGCCGTTCAGAACTCCGGCGTAGGCGTGCAGCCGGTCGTCGAAGAGACGCCCGGTCGCTACCGCGGCGACATCGCGGAGCGGAACGAGACGGGTCGGATATCCGCGTTCGGCCAGAAGCAGATTGTTGGGCGACTGAATGAACTCAAGGCCCACCGGCATCTTGAACCGGCCGATCCACAGCGAGAGATCGTCCGTGATGCGCGTTTCGACGTACGCATCCTGGAGCACAGCCCGGCCGGAGGCGAAGTTCGCCATCAGGTGAACCTGGTGTCGCCCCCGGAGCCGCACGTCCAGCTTCGGCCGCACGCGTCGCAGGTCGAGCGTACTCGGACGAGACGCCGGTGCATCGCCCAGGATGAAGCGGCCGTCCACCTGGACGTCCCCGCCCAGAGAGAGCGCGTAGTCGCCGCCGGGCGATCGGACGGTCAGCCCTCCGGCGTCCATCGTGATGCTCGGCGGGCGGGTTGTGTCGACGGCGAGGCGCGGCGGAGCCGGCCGCGATGCGGCGACCGGATCGGGTCCGGCGATCAACGCCCAGGCAAGCAAGAAGACCCCTCCCCGTCCGGCGAGGCTCCAATCGGCACCCCGCTCGGCAACGTGTCGGAAAGCATCCGGCCAGACGGCCATGGAGGAGAGGCGAAGACGTCAAACGGGCGACGAGGAGGCGGCGCGGCAAGGGGCGACGGCCCGTAGGCCCCTCACCTATACCTGCCACTCATTCTCCTCTTTCGTAGCGTCCTTGTCAACCGGAACCGGGTAGTTGTTCGTGAAGCAGGCGTTGCAGTAGCCGAGGTCGCTCTTGTTGGCGCCGTGCACCGCTCGCATCAGCCCGTCGACCGAGAGGTACGCCAGCGAGTCGACGCCGAGCCAGTCGCGGATCGCGTCGACGCTGTCGAACTGGTTGGCCAGCAGCTCGTCCTCGTCGGGGAAGTCCATCCCGTAGAAGCACGGGCTGACGACCGGCGGCGCCGACACGCGGAAGTGAACGCTTTTGGCGCCGGATTCCCTCAGCATGCTCACGAGGTACCGGGCGGTCGTGCCGCGCACGATCGAGTCGTCCATGACGATCACGGTTCGATCGCGCAGCAGGCCTTCAACGGTGTTAAACTTGCAACGCACCTTCATTTCGCGCCGGTCCTGGCCGGGCGCGATGAAGGTGCGTCCCACGTAGTGATTGCGGATGAGGCCGAGTTCGAATCGGCATCGCAGGCCCATGTCCTGACACTGCATCGCATAGCCGAGCGTAGAGGTGTTGGCGGAGTCGGGCACCGGGATGACGATGGGCGTCTTTTCCTCCTCCGGCACTTCGGGAACCGGCGCCTCCGTCGCGAGCTCGACGCCGAGCCGGCGGCGCACCTTGTCGACCATCTCGCCGAAGATCTTCGAGTCGGGCCGGGAGAAGTAGACGTACTCGAAGACGCACTGGCTGACGCCGTACTTCGTCGGGATCTCGTAGCTGTCGAAGTCGCCCCCGTTGGCGCAGCCCTCGCGGTCGATGACGAGGATCTCTCCCGGCTCGATGTCGCGGACGTACTCGGCGTCGATCATGTCGAAGGCGCAGGTCTCGCTCGCCACGCAGTAGGCAGCGCCCCCGGGCTGGTCGGGGTCGCCCAGGCGGCCGAGGGCGAGCGGCCGAAACCCGTTCGGGTCGCGGACGGCGATGAGGTGGTCGTCGGTCATCATGACGAGCGAGTACGCCCCCTCCACCTGCATGAGCGCGTCGATGACCTGGTCGATATGGCGCTGCCGGTTGCTCTGTGCCGTCAGGTGCAGGATGAGCTCCGAGTCGCTTGTCGTCTGGAAAAGCGTTCCGCGCTCGCGGAAGCTCTCCCGCAGCTCGCGGGCGTTCGAGAGATTGCCGTTGTGGGTGAGGGCGAGGTTTCCGTTGCGGTGATGCACCACGAACGGCTGGATGTTGTCCCGGTTGCTCGACGCTCCGCTCGTTGAATACCGGTTGTGGCCGATTCCCGCGTTGCCGAGGAGCTTCGTTTCGAAGAGACTGGGATCGTCGAAGACGTCGAGCACGAGCCCGAAGTCCTTGTGCGCGGGCATGACCGGCTGCTGCATCGACTCGTCGTAGGTAGACGTGACGATGCCCGAGGACTCCTGGCCCCGGTGCTGAAGCGCGTGGAGGCCGTAGTAGGTGTGACGGGCCGCTTCCGGGTCGTTAAAGATGCCGAAGATACCGCATTCTTCCTGGACGGCGTCGCTCATAGCCAGACTGCTGTTTCAAACAGCCGTTGGTGGAGGTGGATGGCGGGAGCCCTCTCCGAGACGACGGAGGGGGGAACCGGTTCGGACGCGAACGGCAGAAGACCTGCCTGCGCATGATTCGAAACCGGGCAATGAATTCGCATGATCCGGTCGATGCCGACCGGATGGATGTTAACCTATCGTTTTGCAAAATAGTCGTATTCGCCTCTCCCGTCAACGAAGAGCGCGTAACGAATCGTCTCCGGCCCGCGCCGGTCCTCCTCTCACCGACTGCCCTTCGTGACGGAAGAGACGGTGACGGGGGTCACAAGAGGATCACGATGCTCCCCAGGCCGATGCCGGCGGCGTCGGCGGCAAGGTCCTTCCAGCTGAAGTGCCCGGTGGCGCCCACCCGGCGGTCGTAGACTTCCTTCGCCAGTCCGACGGCCGCAGCCGAACCGACGGATGCGGGGAGGGCATCGCCGTCGCTCCACTCTGCTTTGGCCACGAGGACGTACTGCGTCGACAGCGTCCACAGCGTGCTGACGACCAGGTGCTTCACCTTGTCTTGCGCCCACCACGCGTCGCGCGGCCCCTCATCGCGCGGCTCCTCGTTGCACGGCCCTTCGTTGTGCGGCTGCAGCGCTCGCCCCCCGGGCCGCCCGGTTCTCCCGTCTGCTGGTTCCGACACAGGGCCGTAGTGGAGCGCAAACGCGACGGCCCGCCCGTCAAGAGGCGGCCGGCCGTCCTCCGCCCCTGCAGACTCCGGCCCAAGGGCGACGGCCAGCAGGACGAGGGCCGTCCCGTGCAGCAGGACGCGCAGGGCGGCGGTTCCGTCGGGCCTCCGCTGTGAAGCGGCCGCCCTCCCATCGCTCCCCACGCGCGGGGAAGACGCCTCCGGATGGGCGCGGCTTCTCCCGGATGGGGCAGCGGCGGTCGGACGTCTACGGCGGGCAAGCATCTGTCTGGGTGGGTGTCCGGGAGGCGGGTCTGGACGGCGGTCTGGGCTGCGATCCAAGCCGGTCGACGAGTCGTCCCGGATGCCTCCTCAACCAACCCGGTGCCCCGAAGCTCCTTCGGAGGACACCTCTTGGGGCAACTCTTGGAGGCCAGCTTTTGGAGACCAGCTTTTGGAGGCCAGCTTTTGGAGGCCAGCTTTTGGAGGCAGCGTCTGGTGCCAGTCCGGGAAGTTAGATGACTCCCGTCGCGATCGCCCCGAAGATGACCGCGATGACGATGGGGCACACATACTTCAAGAAGGCGGCCCAGACGGTCGGGAGCGTCCCCTGAAAGCCGCCGTCGGCGCCCTGCTGCAGTTCGTCGATCGCGTTGCCCGTTCCCCACACCCAGCCGACGAAGATGCTGAGCAGGAGGGCTCCCAGGGCCAGCGACAGACTGCCCCAGATGAAGTCCATGATGTTGAGAAAGCCCGTCTGACCGAAGAGCTGGAGCTGATTCGTGAAGAGGTCGGACCCGCCCTGCGCGAGGGCCGACGGCAGTCCGACCGCAAACGTGAAGCCGCCCACGATCCAGACGGAGGCGGCGCGCGACCACTGCGTCTCGTCCACGAAGTAGGACACGACGACTTCCATCAGGGAGACGGTGGACGTAAGGGCGGCGATGGACAACAGAATGAAAAAGACCGTCCCGACGAATCCGCCCAGCGGCATGGCGTCGAACACCTCGGGCAGGACCACGAAGACCAGGGCGGCGCCTTCGCTCGGGTCTTGTCCCATGGCGAACACGGCCGGAAAGATCATCAGGCCGGACAGGAGGGCAATCGCCGTATCAAACAGAGCGACGTATCCGCCGGAGACGAGCAGGTTTTCGCGCTTCGGCAGGTAGGACCCGTACGTGATCATTGCTCCCATGCCGAGGCTGAGCGAAAAAAACGCCTGGCCGAGCGCCTCAAGGATCACCGTCCCGTTGATCTTCGAGAAGTCCGGGTTGAGATAGAAGCTCAGCCCGGCTTCGGCGCCCGGTAGCGTGACCGAGCGAAAGATCACCACGAACATGAGAATGAGCAGGATGGGCATCAGGACTTTGGCCCACCGCTCGATGCCCTGTTCGACGCCGCCGTACACAACCCCAATCGTGAGCAGCATGAAGAGCCCGAGCAGCGGGATGACGCGCGCCGGATCGGCGATGAACGTCTCGAAGAACATCCCGGACTCGACCCCGGGCGCCACGGCCCCCTTGAAGATGTACCCGACCGCCCAGCCGGCAACAACCCCGTAGTAGCTCAGGATGAACACGCCGGTAAGCACGCAGAGGCCGCCGACGAGCTTCCAGGGCGTCCCCTGTTTGATGGCGGCGATCGCCCCGACCGGGTTTTTCTGGCTGTTTCGCCCCAGGGCCAGTTCCGCGAACAGGTAGGGCAGGCAGATCAGCGCGATACAGACGAGGTACACGATGACGAACGCGGCCCCGCCGTTTTCGCCGGCCTTGAAGGGAAAGCGCCAGATGTTGCCGAGGCCGATGGCCGACCCGGCTGCCGCCAGGATAAACCCGATTCGCGATCCCCATTGCTCGCGGTCCGCAGTCGTCGTTGCCATGTTGTCGTCGCAATCGATCGAAAGAGTGAGAAGACGAGAGGGTACATCGTCCCCCCGGCGACCGGTCCTGCCGTCTTGATGGTCTCATCCTGCGGGAGACCGCTCGTTCGTCGTCTCGACCCGTTGCCGGATGCACCGGTGCAGGATACGGTGGAGAAGACCCATGCGGGTGTCAAAAAATAAATGCCCCCCTCAGGCGGCAGTCATCAACCCGCGAAGACGGAGTGAAACGTAACGAAACCTAGGAACGCGCGATTCGCATCGCAACGAGCGGTCCATGCCGATCGCTCCGGCTTTGACGAATATTGATCAAATTGAACGGGCAAGTCGGCGGCTGCACGCGTCGAGGAAACCGGTCGGATCGTCCCCGCCCGCTCTTGCCCTCCCCCGCTCACTCACAGGCACGGCATTTGTTCGAGGAAGCCATAGAATCCTCAGAGACGACGTATCCGTTCACGCCCCCTGCGCATGCCCTCCGCCTCGCACGGCTTCTCGCTGTCTTCTTCGTCGATCGATTCTTCCTCGATCGACGGTTCGGTCGGTCGAGACGATTCGGAGGTGAAGGAGGCATAGGCCCACGGGCCGCCTCCGTCTCGGGTTGCAAAGATCTTGCTGGTCGAACCGCATCCCGTACAGACCGCATCCCGTACAGCGAGAAAGCGTTGCGTTCCGAATCAACCGTCAAGACGACCTCGTCGCGTGCGGCTCGGCCCCACTCGCCGACCGACTGCAGACAGCAGCGTCCCTCAGAGGTCGGGGCGTCCACGGCCTTCCGGGAGGCGGCTCACGCGTTCTCGGCGGTCTCCGTCGCCCCCTGCGCCGCCTCGATGGCGCGGTGGATCTTGTCCGCCGGCTGAGCCCCCGCGATCGCGTACCGTTCGTCGAACACCGTACACGGCACACCGCGGATGTTGAGCCGCTCTGCCCGCTGCTGACTCTCGTCGACCGCCTCGGCAAAGGCATCCCCTTCCAGAACCGCACGGGCACCGTCTGGGTCGAGTCCCGTCTCTTCGACGGCCCGAAGAAGCGCTTCGGCCGTCGATACATTCTCGCCCCGTTCGAAGTACGAGCGGTAGAGATGTTCGGCCAGGCGTTCGGCCGGAGATTCTCCCACCGGCGCGGATCCGTCTCCTGCATCCTCCGCCCAGAGGACGAGTCGGTGAGCGTCGGCGGTGTTCGGGGCGGTGGTCATCCGATCGAACCGGATGGCAAGGCCTTCGCGTTCGGCCGCTTCCTCCACCCGCTCGAACATGTCCTGGGCACGCTCCCACCCTCCAAACTTTTCTTCGGCGAAGGCGCGCCAGTCCCGGCCGCCGGCGGGCATATCAGGTTGCAACTGAAACGGATTCCACCGCACGTCCGGGGCGATGTCGTCGCGTTCGGCAAGTGCCGTTGTCAGCCGGGCGTGGCCGATGTAGCACCACGGGCAGGCGATGTCGGCATACACGTCGATTTTCATGATGGGACGGGCGGTACGAGGAGGCAGGGTTCGAAGACGGGCGCGACCGGATCCGGCGAACGCAAACCGGAACGCAGCACGTCGGATCCTTCAGAGGGGACCGTCGGCGGGGGCTGGATCCGGCAGCGACCAACGCTGGCGAGGGCGGGGTTGTGCGGGACGGGGTTGTGCGGGACGGGAACGCGGCCCGGCACCGGAGCGAAACGGCCCCTGCCGGCGAGAGGCGGGCTCGTCTTGTCGTTCGCGGCTCGTCCGTCTCCACCGCTCGCTATTCCTTCACCGGGACGCGGTACATCTTGTTCACGTAGTCGATGACCATGCGCTTGGCGGTGAAGGGGCCGAGCAGGGTGGTCATCGCCTCCCGCATTCGGGCGATCCAGCGGGTGGGCAGGCCGTTGTCGTCCCGGTCGTAGAAGGCCGGGATGACCTCATCTTCGAGTTGATGGTAGAGGGAGCGCGCGTCGTCGCGGTCCTGCACCTCCGGGTCTTCGGTCCCGTAGTCGCCGGTCGGCGTTTTGCCGATGGCCCATCCGTTGTCGCCGTTGTAGCCTTCGGGCCACCAGCCGTCGAGGACGCTCAGGTTCAACCCGCCGTGAGGCGTGATTTTCTGTCCGGAGGTTCCGCTTGCTTCGAGCGGGCGGCGGGGATTATTCAGCCACACGTCGCAGCCGGAAACGAGCATGCGCCCGATCTCCATGTTGTAGTTCTCCAGGAAGACGACGCGACCGTTGAAGCCGTCCTGCTGGCTGATCTCGTAGATGCGCTGGATGTAGCGTTTGCCGGCGTCGTCGGCCGGGTGGGCCTTTCCGGCGTAGAGAAGCTGCAGGGGACGCTCGTCGTCGGCAAACAGGGCTCGCGCGCGCTCCAGGTCGCTGAAGATGAGCGGGGCACGCTTGTACGTGGCGAATCGGCGCGCGAAGCCGATCGTGAGCGCCTCGGGGTCGAGGTTCGGGTGCTGCGGGAGCGACTGCGTCTGCACGTGTTCGTTCACGAAGCGCAGAAGGCGCCGTCGCAGGGAGCTGCGCAGAAACCACAGGTCTTCGTCCGACACCTCGGCCAGCGCGTCCCAGAAGTCGGCGTCCTGGCGCTGGTCCAGCCAGTTGTCTCCGAGATGGGTTTTGATGAAGTCCTTCGCCGGCTGGGCCGTCCACGTCGGCATGTGCACCCCGTTCGTGATGGCCCCGATGGGGACGTCGTCCAGGGGGCGGTCCGGATGGAGATCCTGCCACTGCTGGCGGGCGACGTGCCCGTTCAGCTCCGACACGCCGTTGGCAGCGCGCGAGAGCTTCAGGCCCAGCACGGTCATGCAGAACGGTTCGGAGGGGTCGTCGGGGTGAACGCGGCCGTACGGCAGGAGGTCGTCGGCATCGACGCTGCTCTCTTCGGCAAAGCCCTGCATCTGGTCGCGGAAGAGATCCGGCCCGAAGCGGTCGTGGCCGGCGGGGACCGGCGTGTGGGTCGTGAAGACGCAGTGCTCTCGCACCCAGGCTTCGGCGTCGGGCTGTACGGCGCCGGCGGCCATCTGCTCGCGCATCAGCTCGAACATCAGGAAGGCGCAGTGGCCCTCGTTGGCGTGGTAGACGTCGGGGTCGACGCCCTGCTCGCGGAGCATCCGCAGGCCGCCGATGCCGAGGACGATCTCCTGCTGCAGGCGCTGGTGATTGTCCCCTCCGTAGAGGCGGCGCGTCAACCGGCGATGCGCGTCGCTGTTGGCTTCGAAGTCGGTATCGAGCAGGTACAGCGTCGTTTGCCCCAGCGCCACCTCCCAGGCGCGCACCGCGACCGACTCGGTGCCCAGCGGCACGTGGACCCGGACCAGGTCTCCGTCGTCGTCGGTGGCGAGCTGCACCGGATGCTGGTTGGGATCCAGCACGGGGTACTGCGCCTGCTGCCAGCCCTCCACGTCGAAGGACTGCTGAAAGTACCCTTCCCGCAGGAAGAACCCGACCGCCGTGAACGGAAGGCCCAGGTCCGATGCCGCCTTGGAGTGGTCGCCCGCCAGCACGCCCAGGCCGCCGGAATAGAGAGGCATGCTTTCGTGCAGCCCGTACTCCATGCAGAAGTAGGCGGTAGACGGGGCGTCGTCAAAGAACGGGTCCTGCTGCATGTACGCCTGAAACCGGTCGTAGACGGCGTCGACCTCCTCCTGGTACCCGGCGTCGTCCAGCACGTCCTCGTCGGCAGCAGCCAGAGCGGCGTGCGGCGTGTTGTTCGAGGAGACAAAAACATCCGGGTTGAGCCGGCGAAAGAGTTCGCGGGCATGCGGGTTCCAGCTCCACCACAGATTGTCGGCCAGGGCGTTGAGCTTCTCGCGCGTGGTCATGCGGAGGTCGAGATTGATTGACAGGGTAGACAGGCGAGTCGCCGGGTAGACGCCGTTGCCGGTGTCAGCCTTCCGGTCGCCCCGGGTCGGGTTGGTAGAAACACAGGAACGTGGAATGGAACGCCGGGTCGTGGGTTGCCACTCCCCCCCATGAAAATCTGGTGACAGATCGGAACCGGGGAAGAACTGAGGGGAGCGGGCGGCGCGGAACGGGTGGAGATGAATGGCACAACAAGAGCCTGCGCGATGAAAGCCCGCGCGGTAAGAGCTTGCGCGACAGGGGGATGAGCTGGCCGCACCCGGGCACCGAGGAACCGCCGGGCCGGCCGACTAAGGAGACGGTCCCTCGGGACAGCCCCTCGGGACGGCCCATCGATACGGCCCCGGGCCGTCCCGGTCAACATCGGTTGGAGTCGCGCCGGTGCCGTTCACCGGTGCGATTCGTTGCCTGCTTCTTTCGGCGCGTCCGGTGCGTCTTGATCGGCTGGGGGTGCGAGGGACTCCGGCGACCGCTTCGCCCTCTGATCGGATACCGCCGGCTGCACCGCCGAACCGTAGGCGAGAAGATCGTCGAAGCGTTCTCGGAGACGATCCGGCAGTTCGAGTGCATCCAGTTCGCTGCGGATGCAGTCGCGTTCAGCAGCACTGTTCGCGCGGATGATCCGGCGGTAGAGGTAGGCAAGACGCAGGACGGCGAGGGCTGCGTCGACGTCGTCGGTTGTCGCCACGCGAACGGTGACCCATTCGGAGTGGGGGACGTAGCGGTGGGGGGTCGCCCACCCGGCGTCGATGAGAAGGCTTCGGACTTCGCGTGGGAACGGAACGTCGAGGAGCCCGGCCGTGTGAAGGTGGCCCAGTTCTTTGCCGTTCCAGCGAAATGCCACGGCCCGGTAGCGGTGCGGGGCCAGTTCGACGCCGCGCCAGGCACGCACGGTTTCCAGAAGCAGCGGGCCGGCCGGCGGAGGATCGACCGGGACCGACCGGTGGGAGGCCGTCGTGCCCGCGAGGTCGTGATCCGAGTTCGCGTCGGCGGGAGGCGTTTCGGGTCGGGGAGGAGAGGCGTTGCACGTCATGGCAGCGGGGGTCCTGGTGGAAGGCGTAGCCCTGACGGACGGCCCGGAGGGACGCGCGACGGTGCGGCGCGGACGCCGGGGAGGCGTTGCGGGCGGCATCGATCGTCCCGGTCACCGTGCCGGGTCCGTCGGGGTTACGCTCGTGATATCGTTGCGTACACCTCGCAGCGTGTATACACACTGGGGGCAAGGATCATTCCCGGATACCCCGATCACACTGCACCGTTCGTAACAAACCTTCACCGTCCCGGCTCTTCCGGCCGTCGAGCCTGGGCCGTACGGGGGCGTGCCAGCGCCGGCCGCTAGCCGGCTGTCGACACGCGGAGCTCGGCGATGTGCCCGCGGCGGCTGCGGGTGGCCACGTGCAGCATGCCTTCGGCAAGTTCGCGAGGCGCCACCCAGGTTTCGACGTCGGCGTGCGGCATCGCGGCCCGGTTGGCCTCGGTGTCCACAACTCCCATCGGCACGAGTCGGCTGGTCCGGACGCCGTCGCCCTCCAACTCGGCGTGGAGAGATTTCAGGTAGGCCGAGACGGCCGCCTTGGAGGCAGCGTAGAGCCCGGCCTCGGCTCCACCTTCCTCCGCAGCCGGAGCCGACACTCCCAGCAACAGCCCCGGCCGGCTCTCCTTCAGGTACGGAATGGCCGCCCGGGCGGTTTGGAAGAGCGTGCGGAAGTTGATGTCCATCATGTGCCGGTAGTCGTCTTCGGTCGCCTTTTCTGCCTCTTGCATCGCAAATCCGCCGGCGACGCCCAGCACGGCGCCGATCCCTCCGGTGGCCGACGCGACCGCGTCCATCGCCTCTCTGGCATCGGCCTTCCGGGTAAGATCGGCGGCGGCAACGACCGCGTCGGGGAACTCCCGCTCCAATAGGTCCTGATTTTCGTCCCCGTAATCGATGAGTCCCAGATCCCATCCGGCCTCCCGGAATGTGCGGGCGGTGACTGATCCGATGGCTCCTGCTGCCCCGGTGATTACGACCGTTGGCATGGTGGGAAGGCGATGATTGAACGAAAGGGAACGGCAAGGGCGAGGGGGTTCGTAACGATGCGCGAGCCGCCGGGTCCGTCTGCCTCCGGGCGGCGACGGGGCGAAGATGGCGGGAAAGACACAGAGGAGGACGCCGGGAAAAGATACCGGGGAACGCGTGGAACGTGAATCGAGGCTTGAACGGGACGGCGAGATCGAGACCGAGCCGCCCCTGTCTCCCTACGCAATCAGTCGTGTCGCAGAAAGTCGACATCGTCGTCGATTTCGTCGATGCCGTTGGGCCCGCCGGTGTCGTCGGGCAGGTCCGGGTCCTTCTTCGCAGCGTCCTCCTTCGGCTCGTCGCGGGGGTCGCCGGCTGTTTCGTCGTCGGGCGGGCGCAGGGGGACGTACCGTTGCAGGATCCGCCGCACGTGTCGCATCTCCTCCCCGTTGGTCGTATGTCCCATCCCTTCGTAGATCCGCTTGGTGACGTCGCCCCCCAGAGCGCCCAAGAGGTCGGCTGTTTCCTCGACACGGTCGAGAGGGATGTAGGGATCCTGATCGCTGCAGCCCAGAAACACGGGCGTTCCGTCGAGGGGGCGACTGCCCTCGACAGCCTCCGGATCGACCGTTCCCTCCGGCCCGATCAAGGCGCCGCTGAGGCCGATCACGCCGCCGTACCGGCGGGGAAACCGACGCGCAAATTCCGTCACCAGGCATCCCCCCTGCGAGAATCCGAGAAGGAGGGTCCGGTCGATCGGGACGCCGGCTTCTTCGATTGCGTCGAGACTCTCTTGGACCCGATTCAGCGCTGAGGAGAGCGCCGGTTCGTTCTCTTCCAGCGGGGCCAGGAACGATGCCGGGTACCAGGACCGCCGGGCCGCCTGCGGCGCCAGGTAGGCGATGTTGCCTGCTGCACGGTTTGCTGCCAGGTCGTCGGTCATCGCCAGGATGCCGCGTGCCGAGGCCCCCCGCCCGTGGAGCAGCACCACGGCGGTGGTGGCGTCGTCGAGCGGTACGCCCCCGGTTTCGAGAGGGTGGTCGCCGTGCGGGTCGGCGGAACCGGAAGGAGAGGATGGCGAACGAGAAGCAGTCATACGGCGATGAAGCGGGATCGGGGCGCGAGGATCGAGGCGAGGCGTCGAGGGGAGGCGGTGTGCGTCGGATCTCGGGCATCAAGACGAACGGCGCAGCGGCGCGGGCCGGTCGAGCGGAGGCAGCGCCCGGACGAGTTCATCGCGCCGATCCTCCAGCCAATCCGGGAGTTGAAGGCGGGCGCCGAGCTGCTCCACGGGTTCGTCGGTGGCAAAGCCGGGCCCGTCGGTGGCCACCTCCAGCAGGACGCCGGAGGTCCACTCGCTGTCCCGCACGTAAATGGATCGGAAGTACTGCCGGTCCTTCACCTCGGTCACGTGGAGACCGCGATCGCGCAAGGCCTGCTGCCAGCGCGCCTGCTCGTCGGCATCGCCGGCCCGCAGGGCGACGTGATGAACCGTGCCCCGCCCCATCCGTCCGGCGGATGGCGCGGGCGTCGTCGCCAGATCGATTGCCTGGCCGGGAGCCGGGGTCGACGCCGGCGGCTGCACGCGAACCCGGTCGTCGGTTTCGTACGTCACCTCCCACCCGAAGAGGTCGGTGAACAGACGGAGGGTGCGGCCGGGATGAAGCGCGGGAATCGTCGTGCCGAAGAAGCCGCGAACGGCCTGCGACTTGGGGACGGGCCCGCCGGTCCAGGCGGAGTCGGCCCCCGGATACGTTTCCGGCACGCCCACCAGCTCCAGGGGAAGGCCGTCCGGTGCCGCAAACCGGAGGGCCTCCTCCTCGGGGCGCTCCACCCGCTCCACGGAAACGTCGTGGGTTTCGAGACGCTCGGTCCACGCGTCGAGGGACATCTGGGGGACGGCGAACGAGACGCGCGTCGCCATCCGGCCGTCCCGCCACGGCTCGCGGCCACGGGAAAAACGTCAGTACGGTGCCGGGCCTCCCGGTCCGGTTTCCGTAGTACAGGTGATAGGTCGTCGGGTCATCGAAGTTCACGGTGGTCTTGACGAGTCGCAGCCCGAGCACCCCGGTGTAGAAATCGAGGTTCTCCTGAGCGGCTCCGCTGATGGCGGTGATGTGGTGGAGTCCCGGTATCGATCCAGTCATGGGAATGCAGGGTTGGCTGCAGGGGCGATGAAGGGCGGGCCCTCCGAACGAACCGAGTACGCCCGGGCGGCCCGAGCGGTACAGGCGCACTGGCAGCACAGGCGGCGGGCGTTCCAGGGACGGGAGCGCTTTTCTTGACGTCGGGATAATGTCGGGGTGATACTGCCTTTCCGTTTGCCAAAAAACTGCAACGGAAAGCGCTTGCGGCCGAACCGGGCTTTGAGAGGGACAGTTGAGCCTCGCGAACGGCCCGGACTCACGCTGTGCCCTCTCCCTTTCCCCCTTCGGAGTATGACTGTCATCGACCGTCTTCGCGACACGTACCTGACGCTCTCCGCCAATCATACACGCCGCGCCGTGAAAATGTACCGGTACTGCCCACACTGCGCCGAAAAAACCCCGTGGATGGTTCGTGTGGTCACCGGGTTCTTCCGCTGTCTCCAGTGCGGGAACAATCCTTTGGAGGCGGACGCTCCGCCTCGCCGGCCAGGCGCGGCCTCGGCAAGCGCCACCGCATCGGATTCGTCTGTGAACGGTTCGACCTCCAGCGCGGCCGCGTAGGCGCCAGCAAAACCGTGCAGCAACCGTTCTCCCCTTCTCCCGAAATCCCGGAAGCGTCGAGAGGATCCGTCCGGACGGCAGGCCTCGCCGGTGCGGTCAGCGAGGAAGCTTCAACGGCCGGCCCTGCTCGACGGTCTCGTCCAGGCGCACCTGGTTGATGATGGCGAGTTCGTCTGCCGACAGGTCGTCCGGAAGACGATCCGCCTCTACGAAGGTGCGGAAGGGAGCCGTTCGCGACGCCGGGCGGATCGTCAGCCGATCCGGCTCGATGTTCAGCACGTCCGGGTCCGTCAGCCGGGCAAATCCCTCCATCGTCCGTTCGAAGGAGGCCCGGTAGGCGTCGTAGGTATCGGCCGGCGCCAGCCCCTGGAAGCGATAGACGTTGCCGTCGTATTCGATGGCATACACCAGCACGCGCACGGTTCGGTTCTGCTGGGTGCTGGCCTCGAGCAAGAGCCGCTGCGCCGGATGCCCGTTGACGCGCAGACTGCGCCGGGTGAGCACCGACACGCCCTCCTGGCCGCCCAGCGCCTGAACGGCGGCGTCGGCCGTCGACTCCTCGGCGATGTCGAACACGACGAAGGCCTGCTGGTCGGGCTGGATCAGGGCGACCTGCGCCGGCTGATTCTGCACCGTCCAACCTCCCGGGACGGGAAACCGAAACGCAAGGTCGGGGTGGTAGAAGACGCCGTCGCGCTCGAATCCGTTGCGGGGATTGCTGCCCAGCACCATCCCCTCCAGATGGTCGTAGTAGCGGTCTTGGGCAACGCGGCCGCCGGTGCTGCTCACTTTCTGTTCCCAGTCGCGGGCGAGGTCGACGATCGTTTCCTCTCGGGCGCCGGGGTTGGGGTGGGTGGACTGCCAGGTCGGGATCGACTGGTCGCCCTGCTTCTGGATGCGCTTGAGCGACTCGAAGAATTTGGATCCCTCCGCGGCGTCGTACCCGACGCGAGTGGCGTATTCGACCCCGAGCCGGTCGGATTCCCGCTCGTTGTCTCGGCTGTAGCTGAGGGAGAGGAGCTGAGCGGCCTGCCCGCCGAGGCCCAGAATGTTGTTTGCGGCTTCTCCCCCGAGCGCCGCCTGCCCGGCCACGGCACCGGCTACCAGCAGCCCCTGGGTGAACTGCTGCCGGGCGGCCTGCTGCGAGGCATGCCGAGCGGCCACGTGGCCGATCTCGTGCCCGAGCACGACCGCCAGCTGGGCCTCGTTGTTGAGGTGCGCCATCAGGCCGCGGGTCACGTAGACGTATCCGCCCGGCAGGGCGAACGCGTTGATCACCGGACTGTCCAGCACCCGGAAGGTGAACTCCGTATTGCGAAACTTTGCCGGCGTGTCGGGGCGGCGCATGTGGCTCACGGCCAGCACCTCCCGCGCGACACCGTCGACGTATTGCTGCAGGTTGTCGTCGTCGTAGGTTCCGAACTGCTGCTGAATCTGTCGGTCTGCCTGCTGCCCCAGCTTCACCTCTTCTTCCCAGCTGTAGCCGTAGGCCCGCGTATTGCCCGACACCGGGTTCTGCCCGGTCGTCACGCACCCGGACGCGGCGACCGTCAGCACGAGCAGGGGAAGCAGGATGCGCAGGCACAACCGGCGAAGGACGAACGCCGGATGAGACGGTCGGCGAGGAGTCGTTGTCATGGTCGAAGACGCGGTGATGGCTGAGTCTGTGTACGGGGTGTGCAACCCGCCCGGGCGGCTGTCGGCGGCCGGCCTTCAGGGGGGCTGCGTGTTGCTTCGTGCGAGCCGGTTGCCCGCACCGGAGGTCGCGTTCGCAACCGCACTTTCGGCCCGTTCCGTCCCCTTGTGCCTCGTGCGTCCGGCCTCTTTCCCGGCCTCTTTCGGGGTGCGTCGGGGCGTGCGAGCGCCGCGGCCGCTCTAGGAGTCCGGTACGACATCTCGGTCGTCGGGCGTTCCGGCCTCGATGTCCGTCGCCGCCCGGTCGTCCCACGTGCCGCCGTCTGCCGGCCGCACCCGGGCCTTCTGCTCGACGCGGTCGACGCGAAAGGCGCGATGCGCCGAGGTCTCAAAATCGAGCGCTTCGGCGAACGAGCGGTGCTGCGTCGCGGTGATGAGGCTCTGCCCGACGTCGTCGGACGCGAGCAGCTGCAGGAAGACGTCGGTGCGGCGCCGGTCCAGCTTGCCGAAAGCATCGTCGAGGAGCAGGAGGGGGTCGGTATCGGCCCGGTCGCGCAGGTAGAAAAACTGCGCCAGCTTCAGCGCCATTCCGAACGTTCGGTGCTGCCCCTGCGACCCGTAGCGGCGCACTTCCAGGTCGTCGAGCCGAAACACGAGTTCATCGCGCTGAGGACCTGCGAGCGTCGTTCCACGGCGCTCTTCGGACCCTCTCTTTCGGTCGAGGGCGTCCCGAAAGGCCGCGGCGACGGCCTCTCGCGAAGCCGGCGGCCCGCTCTCGGCCTCTGTGGTTGCCCCGGCCGCGCGCAGATCCTCGACGTCCGCAACGGTATCGTACTCGATGGATGGCTTCTCGGCGACGGCTTCGATGCGCCGGTACGCGTCGGTTAAGTAGTCGGAAAACGTATTCAGGAAGTCGTGACGCTGCTGGATGACGCGGCTCCCGATCGCGACGATCTCTTCCGTCCACGGCTTCAGCACCGACGACGGCGGCGACTCCCGGCGGCCCTTGTACTGTCGCAGCACTTCGTTGCGCTGCTTGCGCGCCCGGCGGTACTTGAGCAGGTCGTCCATGTAGACGGGACGGGCCTGGCTGAGAATATTATTTACAAACCGGCGGCGCTCGCTGGGCCCGCCCGCCGTCAGGTCGTAGTCCTCGGGCGAGAACACGACGACTGGCAGCATCCCGACAATCTCCGCCAGCCGGTCGAGCGGCGCCCCGTTGACGAACACCTTTTTGCCTTCGCTGGGTACGTAGACGATCCGAACGTCGACGGGCGCTTCCCGGACGCCGGCCACGGTTCCTTCGACCTCGAAGTACGGGGCCCCCTCCCGAACGGCGTACCGGTCGGTCGACGCCGTGAAGCTCTTGGTAAGGCAAAGGTAATGAACGGCCTCGAGCACGTTCGTCTTCCCCGCCCCGTTCGGCCCGTAGAGCAGATTGACCTTCGGAGCGAACTCCAGGCCCGTCTCCGCGTGAGCACGGAAGGAGCGGAGTCGAAGGGAGCGAAGGATCATCGAGGTGGAACGGTCGGTCGAAGGTCGGGCGAACCCGGGCGGTCGTGAACAATCCACCCGTGGGGGAGTCTACGCTCAGACCGGCGGCTTCGTTCAAGCCTCGCGCCGCCGCTTCGCCGCATCACGGGATCCGGACGGTTTCGACTCAACGAGGGCGCGACGGAGTCTATTTTTCATGCCGAAAAGCACACAGCGAAGGTCATTCATCTGGCGTCGCATTCGTTCGTGCATCCCCCCTCTCCGCTTTACAACACGGTTCTGCTGGCGGTCGGAGATTCGTCGGCATCGACCGACGACGGCTGGCTGTTTCTGCACGAGATCCAGACGGA
>CAKZLV010000251.1 GCA_937127285.1 uncultured Bacteroidota bacterium | reverse complement strand
ATCCGAACCCGCGCCGGCCCGGTCGTTTATCGTCTCACCGTTTCTCGGCCGGGGCCGCACCGTTCTCTCACCTTTTCCCCCTGCCATGCGCCTGAATTCCACCGAAAAAGCCGTTCGTCGAGACATTGAATCGTGGCAGCACGCCCAGTCGAGCGTCGTCACGCAGGCGATGGACTGGGTGATGCGTCCGATCGACTGGACGGTCGACCGGGTGGCACCGCCGAGCGTCGTCGAGCGGGTGAGCGACCGAATCGAGCAGTTTCTCTCTGCGCTGAACGACGCGTCGGAGTGGACCTACCAGGCCGACGACATCCTCCGGGCTGCAGACGAGCGGGGGCTGCCGGCCGAGCGCATCGGGGACTTGCGCAGCCAACCGATCGACGATCTGGACGCGCTTGCCCAGAGCCAGTTTCGACAGAACACGCTCCTGGCGGCGCTGGAGGGAGGGGGTGCCGGTCTGGGCGGCGCGATCTTGATTGCGGCGGACGTGCCGCTTCTGTTCACGATCAACTTCCGATTGATTCAACAGATCGGGGCCTGCTACGGCTTCCCGATGCGAGGCCCGACGTTCCGCCCGCTGGTCCTGTCGATCTTTAACGTGGCCGCCTCCGACGGGCCGGAAGCCCGCAACGAAGCCCTGCGCGAGGTGACCGTTGCCGCGGCCAGCTTTGCTGACGGCCGCGACTACAAGGGGCGCGTCTCCGGCACCTTCCGCGACCAGAACCGGCATCTGCCCCGCGAGATCGCCAAGGCGCTCGTCGGGCGCAAGATCGGGCAAACGATTCCACTCGCCGGGGCGGCCATTGGGGCTGGCGTGAACTACTGGTTCACGCAGGAGACCGCCCGGGCCGCTTACATGTGCTTCCGCGCCCTATACCTGGAATGGAAGGAGCGGCTGTAGACCGGTCGGGAATGCAGGGAGCGGCGGTAGGCCGGTCGGCGCCGTCCCGATACCGCAACTCCGGCCGGGGGCGGCTCCGCCCCGGAGGCGCATCGGCCGCCGGGGCCCGGTTACACCACCCTCTCGAACACGGCCTTCATGTCGTTGCGGAGGGCGGGGGGGATTGGAACGCTGCGGCCGTCCACCAAAACCACGGCCCCTTTCGTTCGCGCCAGGGTCAGGAAATCGCGCTGGGTCAGGTGCAGCGTGATCGGCCCGGCGCCGTCGGGGCGCTCGACGCGAACCGGCTCCAACGACGCGCCTGCAGCCCGAAAGGCGAAGCGCTCTACGTCGTCCCCGCCGATGACGGACAGCGCCCAGCGAGTGGTATCGGGACCGCGGATTCCGATGGCCCGCAGCGAGATATCCTCGTCCAGGCGGCGCGGAATGCGGCTAAGCGTCGTTTTTTCTCCGGAACCCGGCCCGGACACGGTGGCGATGTTGCGGCTCTGTGCGTAGGCGGGAGTCACAGCGGCCGGTCCCTCGAGAAGGATCCCTCCGAGGACGAAGAGGACGGCGGCCGTCAGCCTCCACCGCGTCGCCGTGCCGTTCCGCGGTTGCGTGTCGAGGCGAACCCGTGCAGTCATGGGGCGAACCGGGTCGACCCGGTCGTCTATGAAAGGATCGGTGCGAATCGACAACCCACAGGCCGGTCGGCGGGTTTCTCGGTCCGGTACGGCGAGGGCATCGTTCCTCGTCGCCGGGCAGTCACTTCTCCTCAAAGATATCCCAGATTCGCTCCAGCTCGCTGGTGGACGGCTTCTCCTCGTCGTCGGACGAAGCGTCGTTGGACGAGGTTGTGCCGGACGGCGATTCGGATGCGGTGCGGTCCTTGACGTCCTCCTTGATGGCTTCAAACTGCGCCTCTCGCTGAGAGGGAGGCCCGGGCTCCGGCGAGTCCGAGGAGTCGGGGCGGGAGGGGGAGGCAGAAGAGGACTGGGCTGCTGCGTTGCCCGATTCGGCGGCGCCGAGGCGGTTGGGAAAGAGGGAGTCGATCCATTCCTGCGTCGACTTCTCCCGCTCGCTCGTGTCTTTCGTGTCTGCAGACGACGGAGAAGGGGACGGCGCGGCAGAGGAGGTCGAGGACGGAGCGTCGATCCCCTGCAGGTTGTTGATCTCGCGGCGCATCACCCCCTGAAGCCGCGACACGATCTGGAGAATGGCGTCACGCTGCTCATCCAGTTTCGCCTGGCGCCGGTCGAGGTGCTGCCGGCGGCGGGTCAGGCGTTCCTCCTCCTGAGCGAGGTCGGACTGGCGCTGCGACAGTTCCGACTTGGCAGAGCGGATTTTGCCGGTGGCATCCCCGATCTCGTCGAGCTTTGCCTCCAGGTTGTTGATGCGGTCTTGCATGCGATCGCGCGCGTCGGCGAGCGAGGCGACCTGGTCGGCCACGCGTTCCAGAAACGACTCAACTTCCTGCGGGCTGCAGCCGCGCAAGCTGCGGCTGAAGCTGTGACTTCGAATCTCAGACGGAGACAGGTCCATGGTGGGAACGGGGATTCAAAAGAACAGATGCCAGCGGGAGGAAAAGGCTACATGCATGCCGAAGAGCCTGCAAGATCGTACCGACCGAGAACGTCCGAAGATGAAACCGAAAGACAAGATATTATCATTTTTGGAATGATGCAGAAGAGAGACCGAACGCACCCCGAAACGGGCGGGGGCGGATCTCCTCCGGCTCCCGCGAAGGAGGTCCGTTCTGGGGGGGCGACAAACTCCTGTGTGGGGAAGGGGGGCAGGAATCTACGTCCAGGTGAGCGCGTCTCGGGTGCTCCAGTACTGCTCCGGAGGTTCGGCGAGCGCGCGAAGACGCTCGGCAGCGCGGTCGTCCCAGTCAACCTGCATCGCCTGCACGTTCGACTGCAGGTGGTCGATGCGGGCCGCCCCGCTCAGCACGACGTCCGACCACGGCTGGTTCAACGCGGCCGCCAGGGCCAGGGCGTCGACCGGGGGGCCGAGGCGGTCGGCTTCGGCCTGGAGGCTCCGGTACGATTCGGCGAAGTCGGGGGCATCGTTCCGCGGGGTGAGGCGACCGTTGGCGAGGGCCTCTTTCACGATCACCCCGCGCCCGTCTGCATGGGCGGCGGCGAGCATCGGGCCCGCAGAGGGTTCCAGCACGTTCCAGGTTGCCTGCACGGTGTCGAAAAGCGGGCGGCCGTCGACCGTGACGTCCAGGGCGGCCTCGAGCGTATCGGCCTGGCGGGGACCGCTAAGCGTGAGGCCCACGGCGATCCCGTCGCGCTTCAGATCGGCGAGGGCAGCGTGGACGGCGGCGTCCTCCAGCACGCCGGTCTGGAGGGTGGCCGAGTGAATCTGGTACAGGTCGAGAGACTCGCCCAGCCGCTCGCGCGACTCCGGCCATTGCCGCTCGAGGGTCGACAGGCTGTGATCTTTCACCTCGTGCACGTCGGCGTCGACCTCCCAGCCGGCCGTGTAGGTGTAGCCCCACTTCGACCCGACGGTCAGATCGGCCGGGTTGATCGAGCGGTCGGCCAGCCAGGCCCCGAGAAACGCCTCGCCGCGCCCGTACGACCGCGCCACGTCCACGTATCGAAGGCCGGCGTCCCAGGCAGCGTCGAGCACCGCCCAGGTCCGCTTGCGAAGGCGATCGACGGACCGATGCCCATCCAGATCGTCGCCGTGGCCGAGGTTGATGTAGCCCGGCCGCCCCAGGGCCGCGAGCCCGAGCCCGATGGGGGTGACGGACAAGTCGGTCGTGCCGAGGGAAGAATGCGTCATCGCTCCAGACCGAATTTTCGGGGCAACGGAAAGGCACACCTGCCGGCCAGGCGAACGGGCGAGAACGGCAGGCGGCCGGATGCCGGCTCGGAGAATACCGGGTGCGGCCTCGTGAACATACGGGGACGGCGGCTCGTGCGCAACGCCCGGCGGGGCGCGGCCCCGATCCGGGTGCGGCGGGAACTGCGCCGGCTTCGCAACGGGTCTGCCCTGCAGCAGGTCTCTTCCGCAGATCTCTTCCGCAGGCCGCGGCGCTGCCTGCTACCGGCGGGCCTCCAGCGCCGGCGCCCGCCGGCCGACGACCCGTGCGTCGATCCGGATGGTGTCGGCAATGGGGACGAAAAGAAGCTCGGGGCGGTCGACGTCGAACCGGGTGAGAGAGACGGGAAACCGCGCTCGGGCAAACACAGAGTCATCCGTGACGTCTACTTTGACTGTGGCCTCCACAGGATGGGTCTGGCCGTGGAACGTGAGCTGGCCGGTCGTTCGCCAAAACCCGGCGAAACCGTCTGCTGAGCGTCCCCACCGCTCGGGGCGCACGTCGTCGGATCGGAACCGGACGGTCGGGTAGCGGCTCGCCTCCGTGACCGATTGCATCTTCCGGTCGCGGCGGTTGTTGCCGCTGTCGAAGCTCGCCACCGGAGCCTGAATGTCGACGCGGCTGCTATCGGGGGCTTCCGGGTAGAGAACGAGGCGACCGGTGACGGTGCGGCTCGTCCCGGTCCAGTCATGAGCCACCGCCGACCCGGTGTAGTCGATGACGCTTCGCGATGAATCGACCGTTGCCCGGATGGGCTGAGCCGGGGCCGGAGACGGTGCGGCCCCGACAAGGACGAGCACCGCCAGGGCGGCGGGAAGCAGGAAGGCGGAACAGGCCGCGGGCGGGCAGAGGCGGAAGGGGAGGCCAGGCATGGCGGGAGCGGAGGAATCGATAGATCGCAGCGAGTAAATGGTACCGGACGAGACGGGCCGGCGTTGCCTGTTCTCGGAGCCGTGCGGGCTGGAAACCTCACGGAGTCGAAACGTCCGGTTGTCGACACAAACTGCATGAAGTTTCGGGCACCGGTGCGTCGCAACAGAATCCTCATCGGGCGGCTTGCGTCCGAGAAGCCCGCTCGCTACACTAGACCATCCCGGCACCTGCGGCTCCGAGCGCGGCGGTTCCGGCGGCACGCGCAGTCCGGCGGCCCGCGCAGGCGGGTTGCGCGAACGATCCGTGGGTGGCCGGGTGCCCGCGGATGTGCCTGCGTCGACCGAACCTTTGCGTTGTTTCTCCCATCGGCCGAACGGTTGCCTCTATGTCTTCCCCCTCTTCCCCTCGTCGCGTCGTCGTCACCGGTCTCGGTGCCATCACGCCCCTCGGGGTAACGGTGGACGCGTACTGGAAGAATCTTCTCGACGGTGTGAGCGGCGCCTCCGAGATCACCAAGTTCGACACCGAGGGGCACAAGTCGAAAATTGCCTGCGAGGTCCGCAACTTCGACGCGACAGCGTACATCGACGCGAAGCAAGCCCGGCGGCAGGACCTCTTCAGCCAGTACGCCCTGGCGGCGGCGCAGCAGGCGCTCGACGACGCCGGCATCGACACCGAGGCGATGAGCGCTGAAGCGCGCGATCACTTCGGCGTCGTGTTTGGCACCGGGGTGGGCGGCAGCAACATCTTCATCGACGAGGTGCGCAACATGGATGAGAACGGAGCGCGGCGCATCTCGCCGTTCTTCGTCCCGATGATGATTGCGAACATGGCCGCGGGCTTGATTGCGATGGAGCATACCCTGCGCGGGCCGAATCACTGCGTCATCAGCGCGTGCGCGACCGGCAACGACGCGATTACCGACGGGCTGCTGCTCTTGCGTCAGGGCCACGCCGAAGCCATGCTGGTCGGCGGCAGCGAGGCCTCCATCAACGAACTGTGCGTCGGCGGCTTTGCCTCGATGCGCGCCCTCTCCACCCGCAACGACGACCCGAAAACCGCCAGCCGGCCTTTCGACGCCGACCGCGACGGATTTGTGCCGGCCGAGGGATCCGGCGCGCTCATTCTGGAAACGCTGGACCGGGCACAAGAGCGCGGGGCCTCCATCTACGCCGAGGTCGTGGGCACGGGCAAGTCCAACGACGCCCACCACTTCGCCGCGCCGGACCCGGACGGCCGGGGGGCCGTCCTCGCCATGCAGAACGCGCTGGACGATGCCGACCTGGCGCCGGAGGCCGTCCAACACGTCAACATGCACGCCACCTCCACCCCGGCCGGCGACGTCGTAGAGTCGGAGGCTGTGAAGCAGGTCTTCGGCGATCACGCCCACGACATGAACCTGTCGGCCACGAAAAGCATGACCGGGCACCTGCTCGGCGCGGCGGGAGCGGTGGAGTCGATTGCTGCCATCCTCGCCATCCGCGACGGCCGGGTCCCGCCGACAATCAACGTCGAAACCCTCGACGACGACTGCGACCTGAACTACACGCTCGACGAGGCGGTCGACCGGGAGGTGACGACGGCAATGTCCAACGCCTTCGGCTTCGGCGGCCACAACACGAGCGTTCTCTTTTCGACGTTCGACGAGTAATCGCGTTGCTGCGTGCTTTCGCGACGGCGCGTGAGCGGCTCGGTATGTGGGCAGCGGTGAGAATTCGACACTCGACATTCGACACTGAATCGATGTCTGACGATGCGTCCCGCAAAGCCTTGCCCGACGACCTGGGCGGTGTGGCCGAGGTGCTGGACATCGAGTTGACGGAGATGTCGCCCGAGCGCGTCGTGGCCACGATGCCCGTCACGACCGATCACCACCAGCCGTTCGGACTGCTGCACGGAGGGGTGAGCGTCGTGCTGGCCGAGAGCGCGGCCAGCGTGGGCGGCTATCTGGCGGCGCCGAAAGGCCACATGGCCGTTGGTATCGAGATCAACGCCAACCACGTCCGGTCGATGCGTCGGGGGCGACTGACGGCGGTAGCCACGCCGGTGCATACGGGGCGAACGACGCAGGTCTGGGAGATCGAGCTCACCAACGAGCACGACGAGCTCATCTGCGTCAGTCGCTGTACCCTCGCCATCGTGAAAGACCGGAGCGGGAACCGCAGCGACTGAGAACCGGGGCCCGGCTGCGCGTCTGGACCCGTTCGTCCCCGGCTCCGTCTCTCCCTCGTCCGTTTTCAACCGTTTCCCGGTCATGGACCGTCTCGCTACGTACGGCACGCTGATGCGACCCTTCGACGCGCAGGACGACCTCGGCATCGCCGCCGATCTGATCTTCGTCGATTCGTGTCAGATTCCCGGCGTTCTTTTCGACCTCGGGTCGTTCCCGGGCGCCGTTCCCGCCGGCGATCTCCCCTCTCCGCCCGACCCGGAGAGTCCGGGAGACCCGCTTGTGCGCGGGGAGCTGTTTCGGATCGCGGACCCGTCGGTGCTTCCGGTGATCGACGCCTATGAGGGCTACGACCCGCACCGGCCGGCATCCTCTCTCTTCCTCCGTCGCCGCATCCGGCTCCGCGAGCCGGAGGGGCAGGCCGCCTGGGTGTACATGTACAACGGCCCCGTCGACGACGCCACCCGGATCCCGTCCGGAGACTGGCGAACGCACGAGTGAGCGTGGGAGCGTGGGGGCGTGGGAGCGTGGGGGCGTGGGAGCGTGGGGGCGTGGGGGCGTGGGGGCTGTGGACGTGTAGGGGCTGTGGACGCTTGGGCGCCGGGGCGACATTGATCAATGCGCAATGATCATTGATCAATGAATCGACCCACGCCCCCGACTCACGACCCACGACTCACGATTCACGACTCACGAATCACGATCCACCCCCCGGAACGGCACTCGCGGCGCCGGCGTGCATACACATCTTTAGCAGCCGACTTTGGCACGCGACTCTCATCGACGCATCTACGCTCCATGGTCCTTCCGATTTACGTTTACGGGCATGACGCCCTCCGCGCCGACACCGAGCCGGTGGAAGAGAACAGCGATGCGCTGCAGCAGCTCATCGACGACATGATCGAGACGATGTATGCGGCCTCCGGCATCGGCCTTGCCGCCCCGCAGGTCGGCCGGACGGAGCGCCTGTTCGTCGTCGACGTGATGCCGATGGCCGACGAGTCGGAGGTTCGCGACCTGCCTCCGCAGCCGATGGTGATCATCAACCCGGAAATCGTAGCCGAGAGTGAGGAGCAGACCGAGTTCGAGGAGGGCTGCCTGTCGATCCCGGAGGTGCGGGAGGTGGTTCCCCGCCCGCAGCGAATCCGCCTTCGGTACCAGGACCGCGAGTTGAACGACCGGGAGATCGAGGTGGGAAGCATCTTGGCCCGCGTGATGCAGCACGAGTTCGACCACCTGGAGGGCATCCTCTTTACCGACTATCTCAGCAGCTTCCGGCGCCGCCTCCTCCGGCGCTCGCTGCGAAAGATCGCCGGCGGTGAGGTCGACACCGACTATCCGCTCATCACGAAGGACGGAGAGAAGGTTCCGGCGGAGTAACCGGAGAGCCAACCACCGAGCGCCCCGTCTTTGCCTCCTTCCCGCCATGCCTGCCGGTCTATCCGTTGCGGACGTGGAGGCCGTCTACGACCGGGTCGGGCGGGTGCAGGACGCGCACCGGTTCTACGAGGCCCCGGCGCTGAGGGCGCTGCGCACTCACGCGGCGTTTCACCGGGCCGAGGCCGTGTTCGAGGTCGGATGCGGCACCGGCCGGCTGGCGGCCGACCTGCTGCGCGACGACCTGCCGCCGTCTGCCACCTACCGGGCCGTTGACCTGAGCGCCACCATGGTCGAGATCGCACAGGCCCGCCTGGCATCCTTCGCCGACCGCGCCTCCGTGCGGAAGACGGATGGCCGGTTGCGCTTCGACTGCTCGGCAGGCGGCGCGGATCGCGTCGTGGCCGCGTACGTGCTCGACCTCCTGTCGCAACGGGAGGTCCGGACGTTCCTGAAGGAAGCGCATCGGCTGCTGGCTCCGTCCGGGTCCCTCTGCGTGACCGGCCTGACCGATGGCCGGGACCTGCCGTCGCGGGTGGTGGCGTCGCTCTGGCGAGGCCTTCACCGCGCCCGCCCGGCCTGGGTGGGCGGCTGCCGGCCCCTGTGCGTGCGCGCCATCCTGGCGCCGGACCGGTGGAGGGTCGTGCACCACGAGGTCGTCACGCCCTGGGGCGTACCGTCGGAGGTTCTGGTCGCCCGGCCGCTCTAACCCTCCCGAGAACCTTCCGAGACCGCCCCGAGACCCTCCGTCCGGGAACGCCTCCGAGACCCTGCCACCGGCCATTTATTCCCGAACACCGGCCGTCCCCGAACACCGACCGTCCCCGACCCCGATCCCCGACCCCGATCCCCGACGCCGATCTCGGACGCCGATTCCCGACTCCATCCTCATCCCACCTTCCCCCACTGCCTCTACCGTGCCCACGCGCCTCGTGCGAACCGACTCGACGCTCTTCCGGGCGTTCCTCCACACCCTCGGCCTCGGCCTCGTGCTCCTCGGGGCGGCGGGATGCACCCCAGAGACCGACCCGGAGACCAACACCGAAAACTCGACCGACGGCCCCCGGTTCACCGCGACGATCCCTCCTCTGGCGATGATCGCCCGACCGGTGGTGGACGGCCGCGCCCGGGTCACCACGCTCCTGGAGCCCGGCGACTCGCCCCACACCTACGAGCCGCGTCCGTCGGATCTGCGGGCCGTCCGAAACAGCGACGCGCTCCTCTTCGGGGCCCCGGTCCTGGACGGCTGGGCGGCCGACCTGCCGGCCGACCGGGCGTGGGCGCTGCTGGACATGGTGCCGCCGTCGCACCGCCGGTCGCTTCCGGCCGGGCACCGGCACGACGCCGGCGACGCGCCGTCGGTCGAGGTCTCCGCACCGAGCACAGACCCTCACTTCTGGACGGATCCGCAGGCCGTGCAGGCGCTCCTTCCCGCGCTGGTGGATTCGCTCTGCGCCGTAGACGCAGCCGGCTGCGAGGTGTACCGGGCCAACGCCGACACCTTCGCGACCACGCTCCGGCAGCTGGACGAACGGGCGCGCACGCAGCTGCAGCCGGTCCGCCACACCCCCGTCATGCTGTCGCAGCCCTTCTTTCTGTATTTCATGCACCGCTACGGTCCGGACCCGGTCGCCGTCATCGAACCGATCCCTGGGAAGGAGCCGTCGGCACGCCGGATCGAGCGCCTCGTTCGGCGCGCCGAGACGGATTCCGTCCAGGCCATCTTCAGCCAGCGCCAGCTGCCCATTCGCTCGACGGAGGCGGTGGCCGAGGCGGCTGAGGTGCCCGTGCACGCGCTCGACCCGCTCGGAGGTCGTGGCGACCGGACCACCTACTCCACCCTCGTGCTTCACAACGTCGAGGTCGTCTGGGAGGCCGTCTCGGAGCGCTGACGGCCGGCCCGCGTCCGGAACGTTCCCCCGCGGCGGTCGTGAACGCGTCCGGAGGAGCACGACTCCCTCTTCCCGTCTCTCTGCTTCTCGTCTCCACGCCCCGGCTTGCCGATGGCCACCCCCGCCCTGTCCGTCACCGACCTCGTCGTCACCCTCGGAGACCACACGGTGCTGGACGGGATCACCTTCGAGGCGTCGGTGGGCGACTTCGTGGCCGTCATCGGGCCGAACGGGGCGGGCAAGACGACCCTCATCCGCGTGCTGCTGGGCCTGACGGCGTCCGACGGGGGCGTCGTGCGGATCTTCGGGCGGCGGCCGTCCCGGGCCGATGCCGGCGTGGTCGGCTACGTTCCGCAGGTCAAGACCCTCGACCGCAGCTTTCCGGCCCCGGCGTCGGACCTCGTCCTGACGGCGCTGCACCAGCGCTGGCCGGGTCGGGTCTCGCGGGAGGAGCGTCGGCAGGCCGTCGAAGCGCTCGACGCCGTCGGCGCCGCCCACCTCGCCGATCAGTCGCTCGGCACGCTCTCCGGCGGAGAGCTGCAGCGCGTGTACCTGGCGCGCAGCTTCATTCGCAGCCCGCGCCTCATCCTGCTCGACGAACCGGCGACGGGGGTCGACATCTCCGGGGCGGCCGACCTGTACGAACTGCTGGAAACGTATCAGGCCGATCACGACGCCACGATCGTGATGGTCACCCACGACTGGACGGCCGCCTACCACCACGCCACCCACGTCCTGTTGATGGACGGCGCCCCGATCGGGTACGGCCCTCCCGAAGAGGCTCTCTCCGAGGACTGCCTCCGCCGTGCCTTCGGGCACATCGGCCACGCCCACGCCATGTTTGGCGGAGCCCCGTAACCGGGTCACAACGCTGCCGCCCCCGCACCGATCCCCCTCCAACTTCCCCCTTCCGTTGCCTGTCTCGTCGCCTGTCTCGTTGGCTGTCTCCGTTGCTGCGTCGACGGCTGCATCGATGCCCGTCTCCGCCAGCGTCCTGGCGCTGCCCTTCATGCAGCGGGCCCTGGCGGCCGGAATCTTGATCGGACTCCTCTCGGGCTACTACGGCGTCTTCGTCGTGCAGCGCCAACTCAGCTTTCTGGGCATTGGGCTGGCCCACTCGGCCTTCGGAGGGGTGGCGCTGGGCCTGCTCATCGGGGTCAACCCGCTCTGGGTGGCCCTCCCGTTCACCGTCGTGGTGGCCCTCGCCATCAGCTGGGTGACGCAGCGCGGAAGCGTTAGCGGAGACACCGCCATCGGCATTTTCTTCTCCATCGCCATCGCCCTCGGCGTGCTGTTCCTGGCGATGCGCGAAAACTACACAGCGGATGCGTTTGCCTACCTGTTCGGATCCATCCTCGCCGTGAAGCCGGTCGACCTCTGGGTAATCGGGGGGGTGACGGTCATGACCCTGGCAACGCTGCCGATGTGGGGACGCTGGGCCTACGCCACGTTCGACCGAGACCTGGCTCGGGCCGACGGCGTGCCGGTGCGCCGCGACGACTACGTCCTGGCGGCCCTGCTGGCCGTGGCCGTCGTGGCCGCCGTCAAGCTGGTCGGGATCGTGCTCGTTGCTGCGTTTCTGGTCATCCCCCCGGCGACGGCGCGGCTCGTCACCGCCACCTTCCGCGCCATGTCGGTCGTCGCGGTGCTGCTGGGGGCGACGACCGCCATTGCCGGCCTTATCGCCTCCTACCTGTTCGACGTCCCGAGCGGGGCGACGATCATTCTCGTTCAGGCTCTGGTGTTCTTCGTCGCCTTCCTTACGAGGGGCCGGTGAGACGAGGCGACCGGAGGAGGCGGCGACCGGGCCGGCGGCTCCCGCCGGGTCGGGGCTCTACTCGACGGCCGCCGACGGCAGGGGACGCGAGAGACGGGCGGCCAGGCGCTTGGTGGTCATGGGGAGGTCGCGCTCCACGAGAACGTTGCGCCCGTCCACGCCGGCGGCCTGCAGATCGGCGCGGAGGGAACCGGCCCCTCCCTCGCCTCCCGTCACCACCACGAGGAGGCGGCCCGGGTCGACCGTCGACGCGTCGAGGCGCCGCAGCACCTGCAGCATCGGCTCGGGCCCGGCGGCGTCGACGTGAACGACAACGGTGCGCGGTTCTCCGGACGCCCCGGTAAGAAGCGATGCCGGCGCCTCCCGGAGGTCGGCCGCCGTACAGGAGCGCACGTCGAAGTGAGTGACCACATTCTCGTTCTCTTCGAGGCGCCGGGCGAGCGCGCCGTGCACCTGCGGCGTTTCCTCGACGACCAGGACCGACTCGCGGTCGCCCTCCGGGCGGGAGACGGGGCCGAGGACGTGCTCGAGGTGCTCCTCGAGGGCGACGGTGTACAGGTAGTCGGCCGCTCGCTCCGAGAACGGCGGGTCCTGCCCCTCCCACTCGACCTGGAACGGGTTCATGAGGCAGGTGCGCAGGAGCGTGAGGGAGGCGCCCCGGCGCGCGGCTTCTGCAACGACGCCGGTGCCCAGGCGCTCGCGCAGGACGTGGGCGTAGGCGGCGACGTCCACCTCCGTCTTCGAGATCAGAAACGCGTACTGGTTGATGTCCTCCCGCCCGTCCACGGTCATCCGCTCCCATACCCGCTGCGACAGTGCATTGAGCTGGTCGATGCTGTGCACCCCCTCCGTCGGGGCGAGCATGAAGCAGAAAGCGACGGTTTCGGGCTCGTGGAAGGGGACGAGCTGCAGCTCGCTGGCCTCCCCGGCGAAGCGGTCGCGAAGCGCCGAGAACAGCCGCCGATTCGTCTCGATGCACCCGCGCATGAAGCGGCCGTGGCCCTCCGGTGTGAGCGGGACCATCTCTTGCGACAGGTAGCAGCTCACCGCCGCCGCACCGGGGCGAGAGCCCTCGAGCGTCCACTGCCCCAGGAAGCCGTCGAAGCCGCTCGCGTCGTTGTCGGCCAGGTAGGGAGCGGCGTAGGAGACGGCGTCGCGCACGTGATAGTCGCGAAAGAGCACCGCCCCGGCCGGATAGGGGATGTAGCCGAACTTGTGCGGGTCGATCGTCATCGAGTCCGTTCCCGCCATCGCCGTGAGCGCGTCGAGGTCGTCGTGGGGAAGCAAATCCGTCGGCGCGTCGGGGTGGTCGGCGAGGACGTCCGGGGGCAGGAAGCGCCCCGCGTCGTCCTTTGGCATCATCGAAGCGAAGAACCCGCCGAACGCGGCGTCGCAGTGGTGCCAGAAGGCGAGGCCGGGGTCGCGCTGCCGCATCTCCGTCTGCAGCGCCTCGATCTCGTGCAGCGGGTCGATGGCGCCCTCCTCGGTCGTCCCCACGATCGAGACGACGCCGAGGACCGGCTGCCGGTTGTCGATGCATTCCTCCAGCCGCTCGGCCAGGGCGCCGGTGTCCATACGGATCCGGTCGTCGACGGGGATCGTCTCCAGCGCATCCGCGCCGAGGCCGACCAGGTCCATGTTCTTGCGCCAGCAGTAGTGCGTTGCCTGCGAGATGAAGACCTTCGGCAGGCGGGCGCGGTCGTTGGGGAAGGCCTCGTTGTACTGCAGGAGAAACGACGCCAGGCCGGCGCGGCGGACGCTCGGCAGCGCGTCCTGAAAGTGCTGCGCCCGCTCGGGGTCGCCCTCGGAGAGGGCCGCC
This sequence comes from uncultured Bacteroidota bacterium, assembly GCA_937127285.1. GTDB lineage: Bacteria > Bacteroidota > Rhodothermia > Rhodothermales > Salinibacteraceae > CAKZLV01. Next base: position 4,034 of record CAKZLV010000251.1, on the reverse strand, counting down.
TTGATGCGCAGGTGCAGGTCCGTGATTGCGTCGGTGGGTAGGTTGGAGAGCTGAAACGTGGAGAGGTCGCGCAGGCGGGCGCGGGCCCCGCTGCCGGTCGAGACCTCCAGGTCGGCCACGCTGGCAAACTCCGGCTCCTGCTCAGCCACGAGGCGAACCGCGAGCGGGTAGAGCCGGATGTTGCGGGCGATCCACAGCGCTTCCAGGTTGGCGACCGTTCCGCCGCTGCAAAGGTGCCCCCAGCTATGCGGCGTGCGGCGATCGCGGGCGTCGGGCGGAAGGGTCTTGGGGAGGAAGTCGGGGTAGCCGACCATGCGGGCGAGGGCCTGGAAGTAGGCCCGCTCCTCGCGGACGGTCTCAGGCGAGACCTCCGCCACGACGTTGTTCTGGTTGTAGAGCATCCCGGCAAAGTAGCCGACGAGGGCCGGGAGGGAGGGGTCGCTCACGATATGCGCCGCCTGCCGGGGAGAGTAGAGGGGGGCGGCCCGCTTCAACTCGGCCAGGATCTGAAACAGCTCGTCCCGCATGCGGGCCACCATCTCGTCGTAGGCTTCGCTGCGCTTGTCGCGCTCGGCGATCAGACGCGGATCGCTCGGGTGAAAGTTGCGCCGCCAGAAGACGTGATCGTGCAACACCTCCAGGAGCAGGCGCTCCAGCTCGTCGGCGTTCTCGCCTTTCGGACCCAGAAACGCGGCTTTGTGGACGGCATCGACGGCGTCGGTCATGGGCGGCGGGACGGAAGATGAAAGAGAAATTGCCTGCACGCGTCCAACACTCCACGCCGGTCCCTTTGTTGGGAAGATCGGTCGAAGGTTGGGGGGGGGAATGGGTCACTGGGTGTTGTACACTGGACACTGGTCACTGGTCATTGGGTATTGGGTACTGGGTATTGGGGGGTTCGGTACTCGGGAGAATCAAACTCTTCAACCCAAACCCCGCAACCCACACCCCTCAACCCGCAACCCAAACCCCCACAACCCAAACCCCCACAACCCAAACCCCGCAACCCAAAACCCATCAGTTCATCCGGTTCGACGACTGTGCGCCGCCGGTCAGGTGGGAGGTGTCGTTGCGGCGTTCGATCGTCCACGCGCCGTTTCGGCGGACCACCGTCGTCAGGCTCGCCAGCGGGCAGCCCTCGTCGGGGACGTCCCCCAGGAGTCCCATCAGCGCTCCCTGCACGGTAATCCCGTGGCCGACGAGGAGCAGGGAGGCGTCCGGGTGGCGCTCGACGAGACACCGAACGGCCGTCCCGATCCGCTCGAACGACTCGGCCTTCGTTTCGGGAAACGAAGGACGGACGCACGGGCGCACGTCTGCCACCAGCCGATCGAATGCCTCGGCGAGGGTGGCGGGCGGCAGCGGATCCGGCGCCGAATCGAACCAGGTCGGGTTCATCCACTCTCCGAGGCCGGGCTCCAGGTGAACGGCGTGGCCGCTTTGCTCGGCCACGAGGTGGGCCGTTCGTACCGTCCGCAGAAACGGGGAGGCGATGACGCCGTCGACGTCGAGCGCCGCCACCCGCTTCCCGAGCTGCCGCGCCTGCACGACGCCGTCGGGAGACAGGTCCGGGTCGTGCGGGCGATCGGCCGTGGCATGCCAGTCCGGGTCGACGAAGTCCTCGCGGTTGCCGTGCCGGGCCATCCAGATCTTTCGCATACGGGCGTGGGTCCTGCTTCCGGGGCGTTCCGTGACGATACGGGGCCCCAACGGCCCCGATGCCGACCGGTTGCGAAAATATCGTCGGCCCCCACCGGAAATCTCGAAATTGTGGCGTTGTGATTCGTACCCTGCCCATGGCTGGAAAAGACAACGATCCGGCCCGCCCCTTCGTTTGCCTTCGCTGACTCAACCGGTCGATGATGTCCCGCCTGCTCTCCCGCTCCCGACTCGCGCTCGTTCTCGCCGTCCTGATCGGTTTGGTTGCCGGCTGCGGTGAAACGCCCCAGACCTCGGAGCCCGATCCGGAGCCCCCGACGTCGGGGACGGAAGCCGAACCGGCGGCCATTCAGATCGATGGAGACGTCGGAGACTGGGCGGATGCGACCCGCACCCACACGGACCCCGAGGGAGATGGCGGCACGCTCGACCTTCGCCACCTGCGTGTGGCCAGCGACGCGACCTATCTCTTTCTGCAGATGGACCTGGCCGCCCGCATGAATCTGCAGGAAGGTAACGACCTCACGCTGTACCTCGACACCGATGCCGACGCGTCGACGGGCCGGTCGTCCGACCCGGCCGGGGCGGACGTGTCCTGGTCGTTCGGGGAGCGCTCCGGCAGGGTCTACGGAGACGACGGATCCGCGACCGACATCGGCCACGCCGATCTCGGCTTTACCTCGCTCCCGACGGTGCGGTCGGACGCCTTCGAAATCGCCCTGAACCGCGCGGCCACGCCGGGCGGGCAGGCGCTCGTGCCGGGCGACTCAGTCCGGGTCGTCCTGGAGGGCGGCGGGGATCGACTGCCGGACGGCACCGAAGCGGTGTCGGTCGCGCTGGCGGCCGAGGGGTCGGCGATCCAGCCCGCCGAGATCGGCCGGACGAACCCGGAGGCGGTTCGCTTCCTCTCGTACAACGTCCTCTTCGGGCGACTCTTCGAAGCGGAGGCGCGCCCGGCCTACGAGCGTCTCCTGGCGGCCATGCAGCCCGACGTCCTGGGCTTTCAGGAGATCTACGACCGGGGCGCGGAGGCTACGCGGCAGCAGGTGGCCGATCTGGTGGACGCCCCCGACGGCGGGGAATGGCACGCGGCGAAGGCGGGGCCGGACCTCGTCGCCGTGAGCCGCTACCCGATCACCGCCACCCACGAGATTCCCGGCTATCGGTCGGACGATCAGACCTACAACAGCGGCGCCTTCGTGCTGGATACGGGAGGGGCGCTTGGCGGGCCGACCGTGTTCGTCCTCGCCCACCCGCCCTGCTGCAACAGCACCGAATCGCCGACGCGCGACGAGCAGCGACAGGTTGTGGTGGACGGCATTGCGGCCTTCGTGCGAGACGTGCAGCAGGGAGAAGGACCGTTCGACGTTCCGGAGAACACGCCGATCGTCGTGGCCGGGGACATGAACTTCGTCGGCAGTCCGCAGCAGCCGCAGACGCTGCGCACCGGCGAGATCATCAACACGGACCGGTTCGGGCCGTCGGCGGCGCCGGACTGGGACGGAAGCGATCTGCTCGACACGAACCCGCGTCAGGTTGCCACCCCGATTCACGCCACCTGGGACGACCCGGAGAGCTCCTTCCCGCCGGGGCGGCTCGACTACACCTACGTCTCCGACAGCGTGCTGGACGTCGCGAACGAGTACGTCCTGCACACGCCGTCGCTCTCGGACTCGGTTCTGAACGCCCACGGCCTGCAGGCCGACGACTCCGCCGTCGCCTCCGACCACCTCCCCGTGGTCGTCGACGTCGTGCGGAAGTAGGTCGGCGATCCGGGGGTACGGCTGGGGGATGGAGGATGGAGGATCGAGGATGGACGATGGAAGGTCGATTCAATGATCAATGCCCAATGATCATTGATCAATGTCCTCCCCCAAGCGCCCACGCCCCCAAGCGTCCACAGCGTCCAAGCGTCCACAGCGTCCAAGCGTCCACAGCGTCCAAGCGTCCAAGCGTCCACAGCGTCCACGCTCCTACACCTTCGCCGGCTCCTCGTCGGGTTCTTCGGTATCATCGGCGTCTTCGCCGCCGATGTCCTCGTCTTCGGCGGAAGCCGTGTCGGCGGGGGCGTCCGGTTCCGGATCCGCCTCCTCCGGCGGGTCGTCGTCCGGGGCGTGGTCGTCCGGTTCCGGTGTGGACGGACTGAGGGCGTCGGCGGGCGGGTCGAGGTCGTCGGGGTCGACGGTCTCGATGGCGGCGACCTCCGACTCGAAGTCGATGCTCGAAAGGTCGATGACGGCGGGCGGCTCGGCGTCGAGAAGGTCGGCAGCGCGGCGCATCCAGGTGGTGGCGTCGGACCGGTCGAACACGTTGCCGCCGGAGGTGCGGGCCGGGCCCATGAGCGAGCGCGGGGGCTGGGTGCGCAGGGGGGCGGG
>CAKZLV010000250.1 GCA_937127285.1 uncultured Bacteroidota bacterium | reverse complement strand
ACCGGAAACGCACGATCGGGCAGAAAGGACCGTCTGCCGTCCGGCAACGGACACCGGCAGGAATCCCCTGGCGGACGCCTGCCAGGAATCGACCTACGACCGGCTGGAGGTGACCTATGGCGGCGATCAGCGATCGGATCAGGTGCGTTCCGGATCACGCGCGGCCGCCGCTTCGACCAGCGCCTTGATCCGGGACAGCTCCTGCAGGCGGCGCAAGAGGTTCGTGGCCGTCACCACCGCATAGGCCGACACGAGAAGGACGGGAACGAGCCACCACAGGATTGCTTCCGTCGACCCCGTTGAGAAAAGATAATGGCCGACGAGGAGGCCGAAGTAAATACCGGCCAGCAGCATCGAGAGGAGGGAGTAGCGGTCTCGTTCCATGCGGGCATCCAGAGCCGCGGGCACCGACCGGAACTCCCCGTCGTCGATCGCCTCCCGGTCGAGATACCCGAGGTGGTCGGCGTTGAAGTCATCGTTGTCGTAGTGCTGCAGCAGCGACTGGGCGCGCTGGCGAACGGGGTCGTCGTGAATGGACTCAGGAGCAGGCATGGAACGGACGGCTTCACCCGAGAGGGAAGAGGAAAAGGACGAAACGCGTTCGGCGTTCGCTCGATCCGAGAGCGGAGCGGCATTCCCGAGAAAGAGGGGCGGGAAGCAGGATCCGCAAGCAGTTTCGACCAGAGGAGAGGTCGGGGCCGAGATCGTATAGAGCCGGAGGAAGAAGCCGGCCGGTTCGAGCCATCCAGGGAGCGAAGGAGACGGAATCTGCGAGGGAAACGAAAGCCGAACCTGGACGGCTCCTGGCAGCGGTCCTCCGATCGAGGTCGGCAAATGAACCGCTCGGCAAATGAACCGCATCGGGGCTCACGCATGTGCGCACTTGTGTATACTTGTACATTTAGCAAAAAACCTGCCAGACGAACGCATCTGCCAGTTGAGGCCTGTTTGCACGGGCAAGGCACGGTCCGATTGCAAAAACGTTGCGGATTGGAGGAGGCTGTGGGTGAACCTGTACGGTCCCTCCAGTCGTTTGACGTCCTCGTAGATTATACATAGCAGTCGGTTTTCCGACAGGCACCCGGCCGACGCAGGATCACGACTGCCCGGCCACGCTTGCCCGGCGACCCTTGTTAGGTCTTGATGACCGGAACGTCGCGGCCGGGTCTTCGCGTCCTCTTTCCTCCCTATACCCATGCTTCCCATGACCGACTTCTTTGCCGACCGCCGTCCCCACAACGGGCTTTCCTACGAGCAGTACCGAGCCGACTGGAAGGAGCAGAAGGATCGGTCCACGACGGGTGATATGGACAAGGAGGAGCGGAAGCAGCTCCACTATCTGAAGTACAACTGGGACCGGCAGGCGCACGTCCACGATGCGTACGAGCCGTCGGAGGCGTTGCGATCCGCCGTCGCCACGCTGCAGGAACCGCAGCTCTGGATGGTCCTCACCGAGCCCTGGTGCGGCGACTCGGCGTTTCTGCTGCCCGTGGTCGCCGAGGCGGCGGCGCTGTCGGACAGCGTCACGCTGCGGATTCTCCTCCGCGACGACAACCTGGACGTCATGGATCACTACCTGACCGATGGCAGCCGCAGCATCCCGAAGCTGGTTGTGTTTTCGGAGGACGGAGACGAGCAGTTCGCCTGGGGCCCCCGGCCGGCCGGGGCCGCCGAACGGTTTGCGGAACTGCGCGATACCGACCTGCCGAAGGAAAAAATGGTTCAGAAGCTGATCGCCTACTACGAAGACGGCGGGTTTCGGGAGGCCGACGCCGAACTGGCTGCCGCCCTGCGCACGACGAAGGAGGCGGCAGCCTAGATGCGCTCGCTCCCGAGCCGCCGACCGAACGGGAACCGCCAGCCGGACCCGAGCAGAGACGGGAAGCATCTACCGCACGGACTCTTCCTGCACGGACTCTTCCTGCACGGACTCTTCCTGCACGGACTCTGCGGATGGAAACGAGGAGAGGACGAGAGCGAGGGGCCCGGCAAGCGGGAGAATCGCCGGCCGGCGATCCCGAAGATTAACCATTTGATCGTCCTCCCGTTGCCAAAGCCTCATTGCGTTTCGGCGCTGCGATTGTGTATCATGCGGTCGCAACCGTCCGGATGACCCCACGCAGGCACCTTCAGGCCCATGGAATCGAACCCTACTTGGACGTCGACCCACGATCTCGCTCTCCTCTACATCGCGCTGGCGTACGGAACCGATCACGACCTGAGCGACGACGAACTGCAAACGATCACGTCGGCCCTCGAAGACTGGGCCTCGGTCCCGCAGGAGGGCCACGTGCAGGAGGTGGTGATGGAAGCGGTTACTGCCTTTCTGGAGGGCGACTCGCGGGCCGAGCTGCGGCGATCCATTAACGATCTGGGGCAGGACCTTACGGACGAGGAGCGGCGCCGGGCCCTCACGGACGTCATCCGGATCGCAGAAGCCGACGGCGTCCTGCTGGAGCGCGAACAGGGCCTCATCCACACGGTCGCCGAGGCGTGGTCGCTGAAGCGGCTGAGCGAAGAACTCGTCGAGGATACCTCGGCCGTCGTGCAGCGGCAAGGAGAAGACTGGAGCCTGATCCACGAACTCGCGTTCGTCTATCTCGTCGTGGCGCACGGCGGGAGCAACGACCTTTCGAGCGACGAGATCGACCTGATGCTCGAGCGCCTGCACGAATGGCAGCCCGACCTCGCGGACGAAGAGGTCGAAGACGTAATGCGCAACGCCCTGCAGGTCTACGCGGAAGAAGGGGAGACGCTCATCCAGGAGTCCGTCCGCACCCTCAAGCAGGCGCTCCCGGACGTGCAGCGCCTCGCCGTGCTGGACGACCTGCACTGCATCGCGAAGGTCGACGGCGACCTCTCCGACGCGGAGCACGACCTCATCACCTCGCTGGCGAAGGCCTGGGACGTGAACGTCCGCATGAACGGGCGCTGCTGACGCGGGCCCGAACCGCCGTCGGGTACCGCTTCCCGGCCGTACCCTCCCCGCAAATCTCAAGAAGGACCGTTCGCTGCAGCACCGACCGATGAAGTGGCCCACCCAGCGTTGCGCCTGGTGCAACCGCCCGGGCAACGCCCTGCGCGAGTGCACCGTCCGGGTGTGGAAACCGATCGCGGCGAAGGAAGAAACGCAAACGCTCCGCGTCCATCCGGAGCACGAGGCGGCGGTGCGAGGCTATTTCGCCCGGCAGCGCCGCTCCGGCGGTCCCGTTCTCTACACCGTCCTGGGCGTGACGCTCTTGCTCGCCGTTCTCGGCAACGCCCTCGGCGTGCTGATCGAGCGCCTCCCGGCGACCGTCGGGGCGGCTGTAACGGTGTCGATCGGCAGTCTGATCGTCGCTCTGGGCGGCCTCTTTTTCGTGCACCCCCTGCCCACGGATGTGACGCTGAAGGCTCTCGGCATCCGCCGCTCGGTCCGGATCCTCCGCGTCGTCAGTGTCATCGCCGCCGCCCTCGGCGGCTGGATCGTGTCCCTCGGGATGGACCCGATCCTGTAGGCCTGTCGGAGCGAGTTGGTCGACCGATGGGCACGGATTGCCTCTGCCACCTCCGCAGCAGTCGAGGGGAGGCGCACGGTTCGGATCGACGGGCTGCACAAACCGATACAGCAACCCTCCCTCTCGCATCCCGCAACCGAGGGGAGCACCTCATCGTCGGCCCTCCCCATCGTTCTTCTCGGACGACCATCCGCCCATGCCTCTTCCGGTTCCCCCCACGCGCCCCCGTCTCACCGCTCTCGCAACCCTCTTCGCCCTTCTTCTGGCGGCCGGAACCGTCGGCCCGGCTCTTGCGCAGGAGACGCCGTCGGTTGAGGGGCCGGCGTCCCCCCGCGTCGAGACCCTGTCCGGCGATCTCAACGACGCCCGCCGCGATCACCTCTGGCGCGTGGCGGCGTGGGGCGGGGCGAACGTCGCCGGGGGACTCGCCCTCGTGCTGGCCTCCGCCCGGAACGAGCAGGGGGCCCGGTGGGCGTTCGGCGCCATGTCGGCCGGGTGGGGGGCCGTGAACGTCGGGATCGCCGCCGCGGGCCTCGCCACCGCTCCCACCGAAGCGGCCACCGCGTACGGACCCGCCCTCTCCGCCGAGCGCAATTTCCACGACATCCTGCTCCTCAACCTCGGCCTCAACGTCGCCTACGCCGGCGTGGGAGGAACGATGCTGGCGGCCGGGTACCGGGACGTATCGAATGCGGCCGAATGGCGGGGCTTCGGGACGTCCTTGATCCTACAGGGAGCCGGACTACTGGTCCTCGACGGAGTCGCGTTTCTGGCGTCCCGTGCCCGTCTCGGAGACCTCGTCGGCCTGGCGGGGGACCTGTCGGCGACGGCCTTGCCAACCGGATTCCGAGTCGCCCTCCGCTTCTGAGCCGTCGCGGCGTCGGCCGGTCGGAGACGACCCCGGAGCCGGGCCGCCGTCGCTGGACGGACCGTCGATGCCTCCGGGTCCGCTCGGCGGCGTCCAGTCGGAGGGGCCGCCCCCGCCGAAGAAACCGAAACGGAATTGGAGACTGCCGTCGTTCATCTTGCTCTTGATTCGCCGCAGGATCAGCTTCCGGATCACCGCCCGCGTAGGGGGCAGCAGCCCCATGAACCCGATCACGTCGGTCAGCACGCCGGGCGTCACCAGCAGGGCGCCTGCGACCAGGATGATGACGCCGTCGGTCAGTTCCTTGCCGGGCAGACCGCCCTCGCTCAGGCGCTCGTTCAACCGCTGCCAGGTGGAAAGGCCCTCCCGCCGGGCCAGATAGCTGCCGGCCACCCCCGTGGCAATAATCACCCCGATCGTCGGCCAGAAGCCGATCAAGCCGTCGACCTGAATCAACAGGCCGAGCTCGACCGCCGGGGTCAGCAAAAACAACAGGATCAAGCGTCCAAGCATGGTGGGAAAACAGAGAGAGTGGGCAGCCGACGAAAAGCGGTGCGTCTGAATCCTCGATCGCGCGCAGGCAAATCGGGTCTTCTCACGACAGACGAACGGATCCCGCCTCCCGGAGGTTGCACGTCCGCCGCGCCTCGACCGGCCGCGCCCCGAGCCAAGTCTCGAACCAGTCGTAACGAGCGCACAACGGCGGAACGCATCCCCGCGTCGGGATTTTCCGTCATGGCCCGAAGAGAAACACCCGCGGGCCGTTGTGCCTGCTCTGTTCACGAACGCGCCTCGGTTTTATGGCTCGCATCGCGATCGTCGGGGCCGGAACGGCCGGCCTTGCTGCCGCCTGGTCCCTCCGGTCTCTGCCGGTGGACGTGACCGTGTTCGAAAAGAGTCGGGGCTATGCCGGACGCGCCGCCACGCGCGGCCGGTACGGCGTTCGCTACGACCATGGTGCGAACTTTCTGCGGCCCGACTCCGGCCGCGTCCGAAGTCTCGTCACCGAGCAGCTGCCGGCCGAGGATCTCGTGGCGATCGACGGAGAGGTGTGGACGCTCGACGGCGACGGCCGTCTGCACGGCCCCAACGGAGCTTCGGGAGCAGACGCGGAAACCGGCTCGCGACCGATGTGGACGTACCGCGACGGCATCAGCACGATCGGAAAACGACTCGCCCGCGCCGCCTCGGCCACCGTCCACACCCAGACCCGCATTGCCTCCCTCGCGCGCGCGAGCGGCGGGTGGATGCTGCGGACCGAGGACGGCGAAACGGCGGGGCCGTTTGCCGCGGTTCTGCTGACGCCTCCCGCCCCGCAGACAGCCCGCCTCCTCCGCAACAGCGACGAAGATCTGGACGACCTGTGCGCGGGACTGGATGCAGCCGCGTATGCCTCGCAGTTTACCGTCGTGCTGGGCTACGACCGCCCCGTGCAGCGGCCCGGCTCCTGCTACGGCGTGCGCGTCACCGCCGACGACCATCCCCTGGCCTGGATGGGATTTGAAGAGGCCAAGCCGGGCCACGTCCCTGACGAGCAGTGCGTCCTCATCGTGCAGACGGCGCCCGCCTGGACGGCGCAGCGCGTCGACCAGGACCCGGACGAGCTGATGCCGGAGATCAAACAGACGGCTGCCGAGGCGCTGAACGTCAACCTGTCGCGTCCGTCCTGGTACGACACGCAGCGGTGGCGGTACTCCCTGCCGGTGCACGGCGCCGACGGCGCGAAACTGAAGCGGGGTGCGGCGGCTGGGCTCTTCTTCGCCGGCGATTCGGTCGCAGGCACCGGTCGGATCGGGGCCTCCATCGAATCGGGCCTCGACGCCGCCGACCGGATGAAAGCCGCGCTCGACGAACCCCCGCGTCCGGCCGATCCCGCGTCCGGCTGATCCCGCGTCCGAACCGGTCCCCTCTCCGCTTGTCTTTCTGACCTGCCTGCTCCCTGCACATGCCGTCGACGTCGCCCCGCCTTCGTTCGCTGCTTCGCCTCCTTCTCGTCGTGACGGCCGTGACGGCCGGCGCCGTGGGACTTGCAGCCTGCGCCGGAGGCGCCCCGGCCGCGGAAGTAGCCGTCCGCTACGATCCGGGACAGGACTCGACCACCTACCGGGCCGGGCCCGTACAGATGGAGCCGAGCCGCGACGCCCTGCAACAAACCTCGCCGGGGTCAGTGACCGGGCAGGGGCGGCGGGGCCGGGCCACGCGGCAGCGGCAGCAACGCGCCCGGCAGAACCGACCGCGCTTTCAGGTCAGCGCCGTGGCCCGGTGCGACGGAGAGTCGTGCACGCCCACCGAGGTCGATGTCACGTTTCGCGTTGACCGTGCCCGGGTGCGGCGCGGCGGACCGCTGTCGCTCACCATGGGCGGCCAGACGCTGGAGTGGGCCTCGACGCGGGTCGCGGCTCCGCTGGCCGGCCGCTCCGAGGACGTGGTGGGCACCGTGACGCTGTCGTGGACGCAGTTTCAGGCCTTTGCCCGGTCGCGCATCGTGGAGGGGAGGATGAGCCGGGTCGACTTCGAGAGCGAGTACGACGACCGGGCTCCCCTGCGACGCCTCGTTGATCGCGCCGGTTTGTCCATCGACACCGCCGGCGGATCGGAGTGAGAAAGGGGCCGGCTCAACGGGTCGGCCCCCGCCGTTTGCGCCCTGCAGTTCACACGCTGGCATCTACGCGCTGGCATGTGCGCGCTCGACGAAGTACTTCTCCTCGTGAATCGCGTCTTCCGAGAATCCGGCGCGCTCAAACATCCCCTGCGCCTTGTCAATCATCTGCGGGTGACCGCACGTGTAGGCGGCAGTGTCTTCGGGGGCAAACCCATGGGCGTCGACGTGCTTTCGCAGAACGTCGCCGACGCGTCCCATCTCGCCGTCCCAGTCCGGGTCCTCCCAGGGACGGCTGACGGTCGGGACGTAGTTGAGCCAGTCGTAGGTATCGGCCAGCCGGGAGAGCTCCACCCGGTAGGTGCCCAGTTCCCAGGAGCGGCTGCCGCCGTGGAGGACGAGCATCCGGTGCGGGTCGTCGATCCGTCCGTTGTTCAGGCGACGGATCTGGTCGCGCACGATGCTGACGTAGGGCCCGACGCCGGTCACCGTGGCCACCATGACGTGCTGCCGGTACGTGTCGTCGAGGACGAAGCGTCCGACGATCTTGTCGCGCATCCAGAGGTCGTCGCCCTCGCTGAGCGTCCATAATTCGGGCGTAAGGTCGCCGTCGTCGACGCGCTCGATGAAGAACTCGAGGTCGGTCGATCCGGGCGCGTTCACGACCGAGTACGGGCGGAGCAGCGGCCGGTCGCGCTCGTCATCGATCAGGCCGATTGTGGCGTACTGGCCCGGGGTGAACTCCACCGGCTCATCCGAGGAGCAGTGAAAGACGGCGAGGTCATCGGAGAAGTCCTTCCGCTCAGTGAGCGTCAGGCGGCTGTACCGGGAGGTGTCCATGCGTGGTCGAGAGAGAGTCTGTGGCGCATTGGTTGCCAGGTATGTACGGGGGGCGGTGTCGCATGTATCCGATTCCTGCAGACGTTTCCGTCCTTTCCAGGTTGCCTTCCCGGGTTGCCTTTCCAGGTTGCCTTCCGGCTTGCCTTTCCGGGTTGCGCCTGCGGATCCTTGGTGCCCCTGCGGGGCGGCGGTATCGGACGACGGGAGACGACAGGAAGGGGCGCTTGCACCGGGGAGCGCCCCGTTCAGCAGAGAACCTGGGTGGCGAACAGGTTGCGGGGGGTGAGGGCGACGCCGATGCTTTCGAGGGCGACGGTGGGAGAGAGGAGGTTTCGGCGATGACCCGGGCTCTTCAGCCAGCCCTGCACGACCCGGCGGGCCAGGTCGGTCTCCGTCTTCCAGTCGATGATCCGCTCTACGACCGTGTCGCCGCGCCGCACGGTTTCGATCCGGTTGTACAGCGTGCCGCGGTACAGATTCTCCGCAAACCCGATCCGGTGGGCACCGTCCTCCAGCGAGCGGCGACAGGTTCGCCCCTGCCGACGCGCCCGCGCCTGCACGTCTTCTCCCGACGGGTTGGTATGAGCGAAGAAGTCCCGATTCGCCATATCCCGGCTGTGCGCCCGAGCCAGCGTGTGCAGAGAGTCGGCCCACGTCACAGGCGACCGTTTGTACCGCGCCCGCACCGCGTTGACGTGCCGGTGGATGGCTCGTTCCAGCGAGCGGAGATCGTACGCGGGCCGCGGATCGTTCACCGTGTCGGGCGGGGCGGCGGGGGACGAGGGGGGGCGGGGAGAGGGCTGTGCTTCCAGCGGGAGGCCGCCCCCGCCGATCAGGACGAGGCCCAGCAGGAGGGAGAAACGCCCGAGACCGGTTCGTGCGCGCAGGCCCATGCGGAGCGCTGGCCGAGGCAGGAGGGGAGGGAGGCGATGGCTTCGTCGGAGTCGCGGTCAGCGAGACCCGACCGGTTCCGGGGTCGTCGCCTCCGGGGATCGGTCCGGAGACGCGGACGAAGCCGGGAGGTGCGACGAGGCGGCGGCCTTGGCGGAGGCGTACGTTCGCAGCGGGCGGTTTCGCCAGGACGGGTGGTAGGCGCGCATCCACCGCCGGTCGATCCAGTGTTTGAGCCGGAGGGCGGCCGTGCCCGACCACCAGAGAGAGCCGGTCGTCCAGAGCCCCTCCGGTGTTCCGGTCGACAGGATGAGCGGGGCGGCGGGATAGGGACGAAACGACGTCAGATCGGACGCGGCGGCGGGCTTTCCCTCCAGGCGCATCTGGCGGAGCGACCGGTCGAGGTTGCGTCGCAGCACGGGGCCCTGCTTTACGGCGTGGACGCCGACGCGCGCGAGGTCTTCATACCCCGCAACGGCGGCGCAGTCGCCGGCGGCAAAGATCCGCGGATGGTTGGAGACGCGGAGCGTCGGGCTCACCCGCACGAAGCCTCGCTCCTCCGTGGGGAGGCCGCTCTGCTGCAGCAGCGTCGGGCCGACGGCGCCGGTTGCCCACAGCACGGCGTCGACCGGAAGCGGAGGGGCCGACCCGGCGGTGACGACGGTGCCGTCCTCGATCCGGGTGACTTTCGTCCCGGTGCGCACGCGGACGCCGCGGTGACGGAGGCGGCGGCGCACCTCCGATCGCATCCCGTCCGGAAACGCGGGCAGGATCTGGGGACGAGCCTCGATCAGGGTCAGGTCCAGATCGCGCGCCCGCCCGGCGCTGATGAAGCGTGCGGTCAGGTTGAGGGCCACCTCCACGCCTGCTGCCCCTCCGCCGGCGATGGCGAGGCGGAGCGAGACGGAGGGGTCCGAGAGCGTCTGCTGCACCCGTCGCGCCAGATCCTGGATCTTGTAGATCGGCTTCGTGGCGATGACGTCGCCCGGGGGCGAGGGGTTCGACCCGCCGAGGTTGAGGGCCAGCAGGTCGTAGTCGATCTCGCGGCCGTCGTCGGTACGGACGGTGCGGTCGGCCGGGTGAATGGCCGTGGCGCGCCCCCGGTGGAAGTCGATGCCGGCGCGCTTGCAGAGGCGGGACAGGTCGATCCGCACCTCGTTCTCGCGATAGATACCGCCGAGATACTCCGGCACCATCCCGGAGTAGTACAGCCAGGGGTGGGCGTCGATGAGGGTGACGGCGACGCCGCGACGCGCCCACTCCTCGGCACGGGCCAGGGAGGGGAGCATGGCGTGGCCGCCGCCCACGAGAACGAGGTTTCGGTCAGACATCGTATCGGACATCGTGCAGAGAGTACAGTCCATCAAGTCCAAACAGAGCGTACGTCCAGCGAGGAAGCCGGGAGGCTACGCGGAGCCGTTCGAAAGCAGCCGGTCGATCAGGTCGACCGCGTTGACGCCATCGGCTTCCGCGTTGAAATTCGGGACGATGCGGTGGCGAAGTACGGGAACGGCCATCCGCCTTACGTCCTCTTCCAGCGGCGTCATGCGCCCGTCGAGGGCGGCGAGGGTCTTCGCGCCGAGCACGAGGTACTGCGACGCACGCGGCCCAGCGCCGTAGCTGAGGTAGTTGTCGATAAAGTCGGGCGATGCATCGCGTTCCGGGCGCGTTCGGCTGACGAGCCGGACGGCGTACTGGATGACATTGTCGGCCACGGGAATCTGCCGCACGAACCGCTGGTAGGACTGAAGCTCCTCGGCCGTCATGACCGTATCGACGGCGTCGGCGGGGCCGGCCGTTGTGCTGCGCACGACCTCCACCTCTTCGTCGAACGACGGATAGTCGAGCCAAAGGTTCAGCATGAACCGGTCGAGCTGGGCCTCGGGCAGGGGGTAGGTGCCTTCCTGTTCGATCGGGTTCTGCGTGGCGAGCACGAAGAACGGATCGTCGAGGGAGAAGGTCTCCCCGGCGGCCGTGACGTGGTTTTCCTGCATCGCCTCGAGCAGGGCGGCCTGGGTCTTCGGCGGCGTCCGGTTGATCTCGTCGGCCAAGACGACGTTGGCGAAGACCGGGCCGTGGGCGAATTCGAAGCGGCGGCCGCCGGCATCGGTCTCCTGAATGATCTCCGTGCCGGTGATGTCGCTCGGCATCAGGTCGGGGGTGAACTGGATCCGGCTGAAGTCGAGATCGAGTGCACGGGCGAGGGTTCGGACGAGGAGCGTCTTGGCCAGGCCGGGAACGCCGATCAAGAGGGCGTGGCCGCGGGCCATCAGGCACACCACCACCATCTCGATGATCTCCTCCTGCCCCACGATCACTTTTCCGATCTCGCCCCGCAGGCGGTCGTAGGAGGCGCTGAGGTCATCGAGGGTTTCGGGGTTGTCGGACGGGTCGAGGTGGGCGTTCGACGAAGAGGGGGCCGCGGAAGAGGGAGAAGACATAAGGCGCGTCGGCGGGCGAGGCGGAGAGGGCAGAGGGGGCGGCAAAGGGAAAGAAGAAACGCAGAGTGCAGCAGCGAAGAGTGCAGCAGCGAAGAGTGGAGGAACGCAGAGTGCAAGAACGTGGGGAGGGGTCCGGTGGCGTCAGCGACTCCCGGCTGTCGTCCGCGGCGGACGAATCGCGGCCGGCGAAGCAGAGACGCCCGAACGATGCGGCCCGGTCTCGGAGCCGCCTGCGCCGCGGCCTGACGACTGCGTTGCCGTCACCGATAGAGGCATCATCGGCAGAGGCATCATCGGCAGAGGCATCACCGGTAGAGGCATCGTCGGCAGAGGCGACATGCCGGGCGCCGCCCGCGGCGACGGGCCGCTACCGCATGGCGGTGAGGTCGTCTTTCGAGATTCGGACGTCGACGTAGATCTCCTCCCGCAAGCCCGTCAGCCAGTCGTTCATTTCGCGCTGGCGTTTGTCCTGCAGCGCGTACTGACGGATGCGCTCGTAGTCCTGCTCGAGGTTGACGCGATGGGCCGGCGTTCGTTTCTGCAGCTTCACGATATGGTACGCCCGCTCCCCGTTCAGGAGCTGCACCTCGGTGGGTTCGCTGATCTCGCCGACCTCCAGAGAGCGGATGGTGCGTCGCCAGGACGGGCCCAGGGCCTGCAGGACGAGGTCGCGGCTGCCGGAGCGAGGATCGGTGACGCGACCGCCGTTGTTGGCCGACTCTTCCTCCTCGGAATGGCGCTTGGCCATCAGCTCGAACGGGACCTCTTCGTAGGTCGTGAGCGTGTCGCGGACGGCCTCCAGGTACTCGATGGCCTGCGTACCGCCATCTGCGCTCTCGTCGACCCGAATCAAGATGTGGTTCAGGTCTACGGTTCCCCCGTCGCGGGAGTTGACGCGCACGATGTGGTAGCCGTCGTGCTGCTCGTTGTAGAAAACCTGCGACACCGTGCCGATGGGCGTGCGGGAAGCAATCGCTGCAAACTCGGGCACCAGGTCGTCGAGCGCCACGCCCGTCAGGCGACCGCCGGACGACGCGCTTCCCGAATCGTCGGAGTAGGCGCGCGCCATGGCTTCGAACGACGCCCCGTGGTTGAGGATGGAGTCGCGGATGCTCGTGATCCGCTGCTTGGCCTGCTTCTTTGCGCTCTCGCTGGCCTTCGGGTACCGGACGACGTGGGCAAGACGCACCGTCTTGGGGAGGCGCGGGAGCGAGTCTCGGGGAATGCGTTCAAACCACCGCTTGACCTCCGAGGGGGTGATCTCAATCTTCTGCATCCGGCGCTGCCGGAGCTGCTGGGCCAGGATCTGATCTCGAAAGTCCTCCTTAAACGATTCCTTCAGTTCCAGAACGCTCTTTCCGTACGCCTCTTCCAGCGCATCCTCGCCCCCGGCCTGCTGCTTCAACTGGTCGATGCGGCGGCTGAGCTGGTTTTCGAGCTGGCCGTCGCTGACCGTGATCGTGGTGTCGCGCCGGGCCTCTTCTGCCAAGATCTTCTGGTCGATGAGTTGATCGAGGGCCTGCATCCACATGTCGTCGGTGTAGTTCGTGCGGCGCTGCTGCACCATGCGAGACACCAGCTGATCCACATCGGACTTTAACACGATGTCGTCGCCCACCACCGCGACGATTTGGTCGACGATCTGGTTGTCGGCCTCCTGGGCGGCGACCGGGGCCGGGACCGATACCGCCAGGGCGAGAACGACGGCAGCGATTCGGTGCCACCAGCACGAGGAAACGTCCCACGCGTTCGAACGAGAGTCAGGCATGCAGGGGGAGCAGGTCCTGTCAGAAAGAGTGGATGAAGAAAAGGCCGCGCGAGGGCGGTCGTTGCCGTCCGGTTGTGGATGACGGACACCGCCCTTTCCACCACGCAGGAGGGACGCGATTGGTCCCTGCCTGAGGAGGCCCTGTCCGAGGGGGCCCTGTCTGAGGGGCTTCTACCCGACCCTTACCTTTTCCGCCCCGTCGGCGCACGACCTCGACCGGGAACGCGAAGCGACGGATCCCGAAACGACGACCGCCGACCCCGTGAACGGGCCACCGAGAACCAACGCTCCCGAGAAACGTCCCCGGAAAAACGTATACGAAAAAACGCTCCTAAAACGCGCCCCGGGAGACGCTACCGGATGTCGAGTTCACCGCGGGCCCGGGCTTGATTGCGGAGGCGTTGAACCTCACGCGCATACATCTGTTTCCGCGCTCTCGACTGCAGGCGCCGCCGGATCTGCGGCTCCACCCACTCCAGCTTGGGGGCCCTTCCTTCCGCGACGCGGTCTACGAGCTGCACGACGTGAAAGAGACTGTCGTCGCGGACGACGGACGACACCTCGCCCGGGTCGAGCGTCGTCAACAGGTCCTCCAGATACGGCAGTCCGGCCGCCGCCCGGCTCGTAGGGAGGAACCGGCTCGCTGCCGCCTGCGAGCGCTCGGGAGATGTCGCATACCGCTCCGTGAGGGCGGTCCACAGCGAATCCGTCACGGGCGACGCCTCCCGAAGCCGGCGGCGGACGGAGTCGGCGGCGGTCTTGCGCGTCGCTGCGAGATGGCGGACCTGCACGTACGGTTGCCGCAGGCGCAGCTGCTCGCGGTGCCGGGCGAAGTAGTCCTGGATGTCGGCCGGTGAGGGCGCAACCTCGGCTTCTTCGTAGAGACGGTTCGTCAGAGCCGTGACCAGGACCGACCGCCGCTGTTCCTCCAAGCGCTCCTGCACGGCAGGGGCCTGATCCAGGTTCGTGCGCAGGGCCTCGCGCAGCAGCAGCGTGCGGGTGATCCACTGCTCGATGATTTGCCGGCGCGCCTCGGAGGTGTCCTGCAGCCCCGAAAATCCCTGCAGGGCCCGATCCAGTTCTCCCTGCGAGAGCGTGTACGAACCAACCCGGGCGGCATACGTCTCGGAGCCGGGGTCCGACTCGCAGCCGATCGCCCCGACACCCACAACGAGCAGGGCGAAGCCGACCAGAAGGCGGGCGGCCCGCCCGGCGGCTTCGTCAGCCGCAGGCCGAAGACGCGATGAGAAGGGCATGGGGGGAAGCAGCAGCGAATGAATCAGAGCAGCGGGAAGGAAACCGCTCGGGCCGAGAGGGCAGGGTCCGGGAGGGTCGGAGCCCGAGGACCGGGGCCGCAAGAATCAGGGCTGCGAGGGGCCGGCGGTGAGCGTGTCCGTAAACACGTGGCGGAGCCGCTCCGGATACGTCCGGGCGTCGTACCGCTCGCGCAGCGCGCGCACAACGTCCGCCTCGTAGGCGTCCTGAGCGGTGCGGACGACCTCGCTCCGGGCCTCGGCAAACGACTTCGGGCGGGGCGGAAGCCGGGTGTCGCGGATCAGGTACAGCCAGTCGCCGCCGTCGCGAACCGGTCCGTGGGCGGCCCCGTCGGCAGCGGATTGCATCTCGGTGTAGGGAGCCGACGACGACGCGGTGACGAAGGTGGTGTCGAGGCGAACGAGAGAGTCGGAGGCGGCCCGGGCAGCCACGTCGGCGCGCGGCGCCCCGTCTTCGTAGGTCGACGCGTAGGGAGCCAGGAGCGAGTCGGCCGCGGCGCGGAGGGCGAGCACGCGAACCCGCTCCGGGAACCGGTAGCGGTCGGCGTGGCGACGGTAGACCTCGCGAAGGAGAGCGGTGTCCTGCGCGGCGACCGTCCACACCGAGTCCTGCATGTACTCAAAGAGCAGCAGGCCGTCCCGGTACTCCCGCATCTGAGCGGCGAAGGCCGGGTCTCGCCGCTCGAGACGCGCCGCGGCCCGGTCGATGGCTCGCTCGTTCAGAAAGCCCTCCAGCACCGCCCGGAGCGGCCGGCTCGCCGCTCCGTCCGTGCGCGCGACATGGCGTGCCAGGTCGCGGACGGTGAACGACGACTCGCCGAGGAAGGCAACGGCGACGGCGGCGTTTGCACCGGAGGGAACGGGAAGAAGGGCGCGCCCGGTGGTGTCGAGCGTGCCGCCGGCCGCCTGCCGCAGGCTCGCCGTGTCGACGCGTACGCCGCTCTGCCGCCGGATGTCGCGGGCCAGCTCGGCTTCTCGCTTCTCCAGGCGTGGAAGGCGGGAGACCTGCTGCTTTAGGTCGTCGTAGGCCTCCGCGAAGGAGGGGCGCTGCTCCCGCCCCGTGACCTTGAGCAGGTGGTAGCCGTAGCGGGTCTCGAGAACCCGGGACACGGAATCGATAGGGAGCGACCGAGCCGCCTCCCGCAGCGGAGGGGGAAGGGAGCCGCTGGGTTGCACGGTTCCCAGGTCCCCCCCGCGCTGCGCGGACCGCCGGTCGTCGGAGTGCGTCCGGGCGAGGTCGGCGAACGAAGCGCCGCGCCGCAGGGCCTGCCGAAGCGAGTCCGCCTTCCGGCGGGCGGAGAGCGAGTCCTGCGCCGAGGCGCTGTCGGGACGAATGAGGAGGTGGGAAAGGTCCACCCGGCCCACCCGGGGCCGGCGATCTTCCACCCGGAGGATGTGGTAGCCGAAGCGGGTGCGGAGGACGTCGCTCGTCGAGTCGACCGGGGTTGCGTACATCGCATCCTCGAACGGGGCGACGATCTGCCCGGCCGTCAGGTAGCCCAGGTCGCCCCGGTAGCCGCGCCGCCCCTCCTGTTGTGCGGAGGGGTCGTCGGACTGGCGGCGAGCGAGATCGCCGAAGGAAACGTCCTGATCGAGCGAGTCGGCCAGCGTCTGGATCCGTCGGTAGGCAGACAGGGTGTCGGACGGGGCGGCGTCCTCCGGTACCCGAACCAACAGGTGCCGAACGCGAATCTCGGTCTGGCGGCGGTCGTAGATCTGTCGGACCACCGGCTCGATGACCTCGCGTCGCAGAAGCGTCGGGCGCGCCATCTGCTTCCAGTAGGAGGCGGCTTCGGTGCGGAGGGAGGCCAGCGTGTCGAAGCCGGCATCTCGGGCGGCCTGTACCTTGAGGCGAAAGTCGAGGTAGCGCTGCAGGAAGTCGTCGTACGCGGTGGCCGCATCGGGGTCGAGCGTGTCGGGGTGGCCGATTGTTCGGCGGTAGCGGCGTTCGAACTGGTCGGCGGTAATCGACGAGTCGGCGTACCGGGCCAGCACGACGTCGGCCGGCGGGGCGGACGAGGGGCCGGTGCTCGCGGTGGGCTGACTGCTGCTGCACCCCGCGACGAGCAGGGCCGAGAGGACCGCGGCACCGAGGAGGCGAAGAAGAGCGGGCATACGGACAGGGGGCGGTCAGGACACGGGCGATCGGAGGACGGGACCGGGGACGGGCATCCGACCGGTCGTCGTGGAGTAGTGTAGGAACGGCGTCGGATTGGATGCAAGGCGCTTCGCCGCAAATTAGCCGGATGTTGGCGGGGCGCCACGGCACGACCCCCTCCCGGGGCCCCTACCTTCCCGTGCGGAGCGCCTGTTCAGAGAGCCCGGGCGGAGAGGACGGGCGGGGCGGCACCCCCCCGGAACCGGCGGCCGCTGGATGGAGGGGGCGGGAACATGCACGTACGCTGGGAATGAAGAGCATGATCACGGACGCCGAACCGCACGTTCGTCCGTTGCGGCGCCGTCACCACCGCCCGCCCCCGATCCTGCCTGAAGACGCACCCATGTCTGAAGAACCGAGGGAACAGCGCGATTACTCGATCGGCGAAGTGAGCGACATCGTCGGTCAGGAGGCTCACGTCCTCCGCTACTGGGAGCAAGAATTCGACCAGTTGAACCCGCGGAAGAATCGAGCCGGGCGCAGGGCGTACACGGTGGAGGACATCGCCATGGTCGAGCGGATTCAGCATCTGCTGAAAGAAGAGAAATACACCATCGCCGGTGCCCGTCAGGTTCTGGACCGGAGGCAGGAGGAGGCCCGGCAGGAGGCGGCCTTCCGCGAAGAGCTGAAAGACCTGCGCTCGCTCCTGCTGCACCTGCGCAACCGCCTCCCGTCTTGAGACGTATCGGCTTGAGACGTATCGGCTTGAGATGTCTCAGCTTGAGACGTCTCGGTTTGCGGGGTCTCGGCTTCGACCGCTCCCTCTCGTCCCCGACCGCTCATCGACTCCCCTCATCGTTCCCGTCCCCCATTCATGCACGACGATCTTGAACCGGTTGCCGACGCCGTCCTTCGCATTCATGACCGCATGGAGAGCACGGGTGCCAGGCAGGTACCCACCGAGCGGGTTTTGGACTACCTGCACCGCCGGTACGACCTGCAGGTGAGGACGGGAGGGAGCGAAGACCGCGAGCGCGTGGCCGATGTCCTCAACCACTACCACGGCGACCTGTGGGTCATGGGGCCGCGCGACGAAAGCGACGTCGACCTTCCGACCTACGTCATCGTTCCGGAGGAGATGGCCTACACCATCGAAAAGGAGATCCTGGACCGGTGACGGGGCGGGATGTCGCCACCGGTCGGTCGCCACCGGCGGGGGCGGTCCGCCGTCATTAGGTGCCCGGCCGGCACACTCTC
>CAKZLV010000249.1 GCA_937127285.1 uncultured Bacteroidota bacterium | reverse complement strand
GCGACGTCCTTTCGCCACAAGAACTTCGAGCCCCTCTACTTCTTCTTCGGCGAAGAGGGGTTCTTGATTGACGAGCTCCAGGAGCTTCTCATCGACAACGCCCTGGAGCCGGAGCAGCACGACTTCAACCTCGACATCGTGTACGGCTCGGAGGCGGAGGCCTCGCGCGTGCTCAACGTGTGCCAGGGCTACCCGGCCATGGCGCCGCGCCGCGTCGTGGTGGTTCGCGAATTCGAGAAGCTCGAAAACAACCGCCAGTTCAAGGGCTACGCCGAGGCGCCCAACCCGCAGTCGATCGTCCTGCTCGCCTGCACCACGAAGCCGAACCTCTCCGCCCATCCCTACCGGGCGCTGAAGGGGCACGCGGCCTGGTCCTGGTTTCGGCCGCTCTACGACAACGAGGTGCCGGGGTGGATCAAAAAGTACGTCGGCGGCCAGGGCTACGACATCGACCCACGGGCCGTGCAGATGCTGGCCGACTACGTCGGCACCGACCTGCAGAGCATTGCGAGCGAGGTGGAGAAGCTCATCACCTTCGCCGGCGACACCGACCGCCTCACCGCCGACCACGTCCTGGCCGCCAGCGGGCAGACGCGCGAGTTCAACGTCTTTGAGCTCCAGAGCGCCATCGGGGAGGGGCGCCACGGCGACGCCGTGCGGATCGTGGAGCGCCTTCTGCAGCAGGCCTCCACGCCGCGCAGCGAGGCGATCATGATCGTCGCCGTGCTCAACGGCTATTTCGACAAGCTGTGGAAGCTGCAGACGGCCGAGGCCCAGCGAAAAAACAAGTACAAACTGGCCGGCTACATCGGCGTCAGTCCGTACTTCGTGCAGGAGTACAAGCACGCCGCCCGGCGCTACACCCGTCGAGCCGTCGCCCAGGCCCATCAGGCCCTGCTGGCGGCCGACTTCGAACTGAAAGGCGGCTCGAGCCGCGACGCTCGACTCGTCCTCACGCTGCTGCTCCGCCGCCTTCTGCCGCCGCAGGCCCGTCCCGTCGCGGCGACCGCAGAACGCAGATGAGGGGGCGACGGCGGCGCTGCACCGCGGGCGTCCGGGCACACCAGGACCGCGCCGGCTTATCTCGCGAAACGGATTCGCCGGAAACATAATTCGGGACGTGCCATACCGGAACTGTGTCCGCGACGCGCAGGGAGCCCCCGCTGACCTGCGCGCCGAACCCCGCCTGCACCCGGGCCGATGGCCGGCCGCGCCTGCATGCGCCGGCCCTCCTCGTCGACGGTGCAGGCCCGGGCCCAACGGGATTCCCCGAGGTTCGGATGCCGCTGAGCACGTTTGATCCGGTTGACCGTGATGTCATGAACGACGCAGAGTTTGATCTTCCCGGCGACCCGCACGGCGACGAGCCGGAGTACGAATGGCTCGACGAGTGGTTGTGCGAGTACGTCGATGGCACCATGGATCCGGCTCTGGAGACGGTCTTTGAGGAATACGTCGAGGCCAATCCGGATCTGAAAGCCCACGTCGAGAGCCTGCAGGAAACGCGCAAGCTGCTGTGCGAGTCCAGCGAACTGAAAGAAGCCTCGCGCAAGGCCCAGGCTCGCGTCTGTAGCCGCGTGGAGTGCGAGATGCTTCGCTCCCAGCCGTCCCTGTCCGACACCCTTTCCGGTCGTCCATCTGCCGCCGTCGGCGTCGCCTCGTCCATTGTCGTGGCGCTCGTCGTCGGCTTTTTTGCAGGAGCGGTGTTCTTCAGTCCGGAGGGCGCGCACGTATCGCTCTCCCCCTCGGCGTCGGCCTCGGCGGCACCGGCCGGCAATGCACCGGGGCCGCGCCCGGCTCCCCTTTCGCTCACGCAGACCGCCGCCGACCGCCCCCGCACGTCGCCCGTCGACCTTCGCCCGTTCGTGCGGTCGTCCTTCCCGCCTCGGCCGGCGGCCGACACCGCCCGGTCCGTCCTGCCGCTCTCGCCTCTCCCTCCGTCTACCTCCGCACGCACCCCGTGACGTTCTGGAGAGTCGCCCGACTCTCTTCACGCCGCGCCCCTGCGGCGAGCATCGGAGGAGAGACGGGAGAGGCTTCCGGGCTCCGGCACGCTGCCCCCGGCAGGTTTGCGCAGTCTTGATGGAAACAGGGGCACAACGGAAAGACCTTCGAATTTAAAAACAGTACAACATATCACAGGGGCTCTTAGCTCAGCGGTTTAGAGCGCTCGCCTCACACGCGAGAGGTCACTGGTTCAAATCCAGTAGAGCCCACTCCCTCGCCGCCCGCACGACCCAACACGGAACGCCCCCGGCCTCGACGACCGGGGGCGTTTCCTGTTTGAGGGTCTTCTCTTGAAGTGGAGCGTCTTCCCTGTGCGGGGCAGACCGTTCGGCGAGATCCGGCACCGACCCACATGCAGCCGAGACGCACACGAACTCCGCATGCTTCGATCGGGTGTGGACACCGGAAGGATGGATGAAGGAGGGATGCGTGGACGTGTTGTGCCTCCGTCCCTCCCCACGTCCTCCCACCCAACCCCGAATTCTGCTTCAGCATTCGGTATCACTCCTCCCAGATGCTCTCCAGCGTGTACGGGCTGCCCTCCAGGGTCCAGAGCTCGCCGCGCACGTAGCGGCGGCCGCGCCCCAGGCCGGAGAGGGCGTCCATGTCGTCGTCGGTCAGCGAGAGGTCGGCGGCGGCGAGGTTTTCCTTGATGCGTCCGGCGTTGACGGACTTCGGAATGACGGCCGTGCCCCGCTCGATCGCCCAGCGGATCAAGACCTGTGCCGGCGTTGCGTCGTGGCGCTCGGCAATCTCCACAATCGTCGGATCCTCCAGAAGGATCGGCTCATCGTCCGCCTTCATCCCCTCCGGCCGGTCCTTCGACCCAAGCGGCGAGTAGGCGGTGAGAGGAACGTCGTTCTCCCGCGCAAACGACACCATCTCCGTCTGCGGCAGGTACGGGTGCAGTTCGATCTGATTCATCTCCGGCGCGATGCGGCCGGCCTCCAGCAGCGACTGCAGCTTCGGGATGTTGAAGTTGGAGACGCCGATGTGACGGGCGAGACCGTCGTCGACCAGTTCCTCCATCGCCGCCCACGTTTCGGCGAGCGGTTGCTCGTCGAGAGAGACGAGATCGTCGGGCGACTGCGGCATGGAGGTGTCCGGCTTCAGCGCAACCGGCCAGTGCATCAGGTAGAGGTCGATCGTCTCCAGCTGAAGATCCTCCAGCGTCGACTCGAGGGCGGGCTGCACGTCCTCCGGCGCGTGGGCGTCGTTCCAGAGCTTCGACGTCACCCACACGTCGTCGCGCGACACGTCTCCGCCTGCGAAGGTTTCGTCGAGGGCCCGGCCGACCTCCGGCTCGTTGCCGTAAATCGGAGCGCAGTCGACGTGCCGGTAGCCGGCGTCGAGCGCCGTGCGAACGGCGTCGTACACCTCGCCGGGGGCGGACTTCCAGGTTCCAAGACCGACAATCGGCATCTCGTCGGATCCGAGCGAAAGGGTATCCATGCGTCTGAAACGGGGGATGGAGAGAGCAAGACGAGGCGGAGGAGAACGGCGCCACCGAAACGGGACGAGGCCGCGGGTATCGCACCGCACCGGTATCGCACCCCCCGGTCACGGACGGCCGGTCGCGCCGAAGGAGTCGCCGCCGGCGATGACCGAGCGGACGGAGGGATTACGAGGCAGCCTCTTGCCCGGCGAAGTGGCGCAGCAGGTCTTTCGTGGTCACGATGCCCACCAGGTCGGTCCCGCTCAACACGGGCAGGCAGGAGATGCTGTGTTCCAGCAGCGTCACCGCCGCCTCGGGAATGGGCGTGTCGGGGGCGACGGTCACCGGATCGGTCCGCATGATGTCGGACGCCGGGCGTTCGAGCGATCGCACGTCCCGCGCCGACTCACTGTACGTATTCAAGAAGGGGCTGATGGCTTGAAGCACGTCGCGGTCGGAGATTACGCCGACGAGCCGTTCATCGTCGCGCACAAGCAGGTGATGAAACCCGCGCTCGTGCAGGTGGCGGCGGATGTCCATCAGCGCCGTGTCCGGCGAGACGCACACGACGTCGCGGCTCATGATGTCATTGATCGTTTTCATGATCGGGGGTCGGTTGAGTGGAACCGTCGCAGCGGCGGGTGGGCACGTCTCCCGTCCTACGATCCGCCCCGTCGACGTCGGTTGTGGACGCCGGCTGGGAGCGTCGGATCGCAGAACGAGAGCGGGCGGAGTAGCGCCATCCGATACCGAACAGGGCGGTCCGCAGGAGCCTGCGGTGACGGACCGGCGGAACGCAGACCCGACGTGAGGGCCCCGCCCGCTCGGCGGCCGGGTCGCGGAGGACGAAACCTCCACCGGACGAACCGTCATCCCCGGTACGTGTTCGGGGCGCGTTCGGGTCTCGATCCCCGTCTCGGTTCCTCCGGTTGGCGGAAGCGTGCAACGTCCCCCCGAAACAACCGTATGATCGTGTGTTCATCTACTTCCACAACCGCGTCTCCCCATGACGGACCACGAACTCGTCCCTCAAGAGCACATTGAGCAGGCGGCGCGTCGCTTTAAGCTTCTCAGCGAGCCGGTGCGGCTGGAGCTCCTCAACCAACTGCAGCACCAGGGCGAGATGACGGTTACCGACCTCGTGAATGCCACCGGGCACCAGCAGGCCAACGTCAGCAAGCACCTCGGGCTGATGGCCCGCGAGGGGCTGCTGACGCGCCGTAAGGAAGGGCTTTACGTCTACTACGGCATTGCCGACCCCACGCTCTCAGCCATTTGCATGCTGGTATGCGGCCGTCTTCGGGAGGAGTCGCCTCCCTCGTCGTGAGCGCGCCCGTTCGAATTTCGGGTGTCGAATCCAGGCTCCGCCTGCACCGGCGGACCTTCCCGCAGGACGCACGGCGTACAAGAGCGGTCCCGCTTCTTTTTCGTGACGCCCCCTGCCCCTCATGCTCGCTGCGATCGTCGGCCGGCCGAACGTCGGCAAATCGACGCTGTTCAACCGACTGACGGAATCGCGCCAGGCCGTCGTGCACGACGAACCCGGCGTCACGCGCGATCGCGTCTACGGGGAAATCGAGTGGAACGGCCGGACGATTCCTCTGGTCGACACCGGGGGGTACGTTCCCCGCTCCTCCGAGCGCTTCGAGGCGGCCATCCGCGAGCAGGTGGACATCGCGCTGTCCGACGCCGACGTGATCCTGTTCGTGGTCGACGTGACGACCGGTATCACCGACGTCGACCAGGAAATTGCCCAAACGCTTCGCCGGGCTGCCGACACGCCCGTCCTCATCGTGGCCAACAAGGCCGACAACGAGGAACGTCGCTGGATGGCCAATGAGTTTTACCAGCTCGGCTTGGGAGAGGTCTATCCCACGAGCGCAACCAACGGGATTGGGACTGGCGAATTGCTGGACGCCCTCGTGGAGACCCTCCCCGCCGAACCGGAAGCCGCAGCGCGCGACCGAACGCACATCGCCCTCGTCGGCCGTCCGAACGTCGGCAAGTCCTCCCTCGTAAACGCCATTCTGGGCTTCGACCGGTCGATCGTGACCGAGGTCCCCGGCACCACGCGCGACGCCATCCACTCCGTCGTCAACTACGAGGGCGACGAGCTCGTTCTCGTCGACACGGCCGGCCTTCGCAAGAAGGCCCAGGTCAAGGAAAATATCGAGTTCTACTCCGCCCTCCGCAGCGAGCGCGCCATCCGCGACGGCGACGTGTGCGTGCTGGTTCTCGACGCGACGGTCGGATTGGAAAATCAAGATATTCGCGTCTTGAAAGAGGCGGAGAAGCACAAGAAGGGAATGGTTCTGGCAGTCAACAAATGGGACTTGGTAGAGAAGGACTCCAAAACGGCCCGCCGCTACGAGGAGTACTTCCACCAGATCCTGGAGACGCTCGACCACGTACCGATCGTCTTCGTCTCGGCGGTCACGAAGCAGCGGGTGTACAAGCTGATCGACACCGCGCTGCAGGTCGACGACGAGCGCCGCAAGCGGGTGCAGACGAGCGACCTGAACGACGCGCTACAGGCCGCTATCGCCGAGCACCGGCCGCCGTCCTACCGCGGGAACCACGTCAAGATCAAGTACGCCACCCAGGTCCGAAACGGCCCGCCCGTGTTCGTTTTCTTCGCCAATCATCCACAGGGAATCCGCGACTCGTATAAGCGGTACCTCGAAGGGAAGCTTCGCGAGCACTTCGGGTTTGCCGGCGTCCCCCTCACCCTCGCGTTCAAGCCGAAGTAATCGCCGCCCGGCCGCCGGCCCCCCTCCCTCGTACGAGCCCTTTCCCGAACGTCTTCTGCGAGCCTCCTCGTCCACGGTCTGCATCCGGCCATCCGCTTCCGGGCCCGCAACCGGTGCTCTGCGACCGGCGCCTACCTTCCACCTTTCCGTTCCTCGCACGATGGAACCGCCCGATCTCAGGGACAAAACTGAACGCGCCCGCTGGGGGCGGAAGACGCGGGCGTACCTGGTCCATATTTTTACCGCCACCGGCGTCGCGTTCGCGTTCCTCGCCATGGCAGAAGTGGCCGGCACCGAGGTCCGGCCCCGGTGGGCCTTCGCCTGGATGGCAATTGCTGTTTTGATCGATGCCTCCGACGGACCGCTCGCTCGTCTCTGGAACGTAAAGCTCTACGCGCCCCGCATCTACGGCCGCGTGATCGACGACATCGTCGACTACCTCACCTTCACGTTCATCCCGCTCATCCTCGTCTGGCGCATGGACTGGCTGCCGGACCCCGACGGCCTCTGGATCGTCCTCGCGATGATGGCGAGCCTCTTCGGGTTTTCCAATGCAACCGCCAAACAGGCGGAAAAGGGCTTCTTCCTTGGATTTCCGTCGTACTGGAACGTGGTGGCCTATTACACCGGGTTTCTGGCGGTGGAGTACGGGTCCATCGGGGCCCACGCGGCACTGGCCGCCATCCTGGTCCTCGCCCTCCTCACCATTTTGCCCGTCCGCTTCATCTACCCGAATCAGGCGCCGGACCCGTGGCAGCGGCCCATCATCATCGGGGCCCTCCTCTGGCTCGGCCTGCTCGTGGCAATGCTTCCCTCCTTCCCCACGCTGCCCGCCTGGGGAGACCCCTGGATCCTGTGGGTCAGCCTTCTCTACCCGGCCTTCTATTTCGGTCTCTCCGGCTGGCTGGACAAGGAGGACCGCGCCAAACAGCCCACTCCCTGATCCTCCTCCCGGTCCCCGTCCCGAACGCCCTGTCGAATCTGCTTCCGAATCGTTCCGTCCCGTGCCCCCGGATTCCCCGGATTCGTTGCCTCCCTCCTTTCCGTATGCTCCCGTTGCCATCGTCGGCGCCGGCGCCGTCGGGACGGCCCTCGGGCGGCGTCTGGTCGACGCCGGCATTCCGGTCTGCGCCGTCCTCAACCGAAGCCAGGAGAAGGCGCAGGCCCTGGCCCGTCGCCTCGACGCCGACGTCGCCGCCACCCGGCCGGACGCCCTGCCCGAAGCAGCCCGGGCCGCTTTCCTCTGCGTCCCCGACGACGCCATCGCTGCCGTCGCTCGCCGCCTCGCCGCCGGCGGGCGGGACTGGGCGGGCACCCTCGTCGCGCACACCTCCGGGGTGCATACGGCTGCCGAACTGAACGCCCTCCGCGAGGGCGGAAGCCGGGCGCTCAGCTTTCATCCCATGCATCCGTTCACGCCCGACACCCCGCCCGACGCCTTCGAGGGAATGGTGATCGGCATCGAGGGGGACGACGCGGCGGTGGAGGCCGGTTGCACGCTGGCCGACCGGCTCGGGGCCCGTCCCGTCGCGCTCACCGACGCATCGAAGCCCCTCTACCACGCCGCGGCCGCCCTGGCGTCGAACGGGCTCGTCGCGCTGATGGGAGCGGTACGCCGCGTGCTGGCAGCGGCAGACATCGAGGGCGACGACGCGGATGCGCTTCTCACCCCGCTGGTCGAGGCAACCTGGCGCAACCTGCAGACTGCGTCCCCCGAATCGGCCCTGACCGGGCCGGCCGCGCGCGGCGACCAGGGCACGATCCAGGCGCACCTGACCGCCCTTGCGGCCGAGCGTCCCGGGATTCGCCCGCTCTACACGGCTCTGACCGCCGAGATGACCCGCCTGGCGGAACGCGACGGCCGCCTGGACGCGTCCACCGCCCGCACCGTGCGCCGCCTGCTGGCGGACGGATCGCCCCCCGCACCCACCGAATCCTAGCCGGGCTCGACCCGCCCTCTGCCCCTTCGCCCCTGCCCGGTGCTCGTTCGCATTGTTCTGGCCCGGAGATTGCTCGGGACACCGGCGGACGCCCGCGGCGACGACCGCTCTCGATACCGGCTGCCGCCAACGCGCCGGTCCCGCCCTCCGTTTTCCGGATCACGCCCCTCCCCGATTCGTAGGACGGCGTGTTGTACAGGTCCCGGCCTCGTCGGCCGCCTGTGCGGGCGGAACCGACCCGCTCTCGTCGGGTACGTCCGTTTTCGCAGATGTGCCATGACGTTCCGGCCCGTATGAACGACCCGACACGCGACGTTTCGCCGCCCCGAAAATCCACGGACGACGTCACCTTCGAGGAACGCCTCGAGGATCGGTCGCCCCTTCTCTCCGGCGACGACGCCCCCCCGGACGGGTCGTCGGGGATCGACCGCCTTCAAGCGCTGGGAAAGACGATCGAAGACGGCGGCACGGCCGTTCAGTCGGTGGCCGTGGCGGCCGTCAAGATTCTGGAGCGCGCACTCACCTTCGAACGGGAAGCCGCCGAGGCGGCGCTGTCTCTGGGCCAGCAGGAAAAGCTCCGGTCGATGGTCGAAACGGCGGAAGAGGCCGCCCGCATTCTCCGCAAGACGCTGAGTGCGAACGGCGGCAACGTCGTGCACCTGTGCTCCGACGAGTCGCCCCCCCTCCCCGCCGACGACCAGCCCTGGTGGTTCGCCCTCACCGACGCGCTGGAAGTCCTCGAAGAAGGGACAAGCCGCATGGCTTCCCTCACCTCGGCCCAGCCGCAGGGAAGTCCGGCGCATGAGCTCAGTCGGCAGGTCGCCTGCCTGCTGCGCGGCCACCACGACGCCCTTCTGCTGGAAGCCGAACAGTGGATCGGGTAGATGCCACCGGATCCTCCTCGATTCGTCGGGAGCCGCCGGTTCCCCATTGATTTCCCGTAGGATCCCCTTGCGCATCGCTCCGCGGTGAAGACGGGACGTCGACCGGCCGTCCGTCTTGCACCCGATTCTCGCAGTGGGTTCCTTTTATCCAAGACGCACCCCGGCTTCGGGAGGCGTCTTTTGCGTTTCGGGGGCAACGACCGGCGAAGGACGCGTTCGCGGCGTGCCGCAGACGCGTGACCGACCGCTCCCCGAACGCCCCGAACCGTCCCATCCCGGTGGGCGAACCGTCCCACCGCTTTCCCCTCACGACCTTTCTCTCCATAGCTTCTCCCCCAATCGCATGACGCAGGACGAACGGACTGAGCAGGAACAGCGGCGCCGCGAAGAGCGGCGGGAACTGGAAGACCGCGGCATCGACCCGTATCCCTACGCCTGGGACGTCGACGCGCATACGGACGAGATTCTCGACGCGTACGACGACGAGAAACACGACCCGGAGACCGACGGCACCGAACCGCTGGAGGTGTCGATTGCCGGCCGGATTACCGGCATCCGCGTCATGGGCGGCTCCGCCTTCTTCGACCTGCAGGACGCCCAGGGGGAGATCCAGGTTTACGTCCGCAAAAACGACCTGCCGGAGGACTTCTACGAGGAAGTCTTCACGGAGCTCTTCGACATCGGCGACATCGTCGGTATCAAGGGGCACGTCTTCCGGACGCGCATGGGGGAGGTGACCGTGCGCGCCGGCGACGACTTCCAGCTCTTGGCCAAGTCCCTGCGCCCGCTTCCGGTCGTGAAGGAGAAAGACGACGAAGTCTACAATGAGGTCACCGACAAGGAATTCCGCTACCGGCAGCGCTACGTCGACCTGATCGTCAACCCCGAGGTGCGAGAGGTCTTTCGCCAGCGCTCAACGCTCCTGCGCACGATGCGGGACTTCCTGGATGAACGCGGCTACCTGGAGGTGGAAACGCCCGTCCTCCAGCCCATCTACGGCGGCGCGTCGGCGCGGCCGTTTACGACCCACCACAACGCGCTCGACATGGAGCTCTACCTCCGCATCGCGGACGAGCTCTACCTGAAGCGCCTCCTCGTCGGCGGCCTGGAGGGCGTCTACGAGATCGCGAAGGACTTCCGGAACGAGGGGCTCAGCCGCTTCCACAACCCGGAGTTCACGATGATGGAGCTCTACGTCGCCTACAAAGACTACGAGTGGATGATGGGGCTGACGGAGGAACTCATCGGTGCCGTGGCCCATGCGCTACACGACGACCACGCGGTCGAGATCGACGACGACACGTCTGTTTCCTTCGAGCCACCGTTCGAGCGCGTGGCGTTTTTCGACGCGATCGAGGCGGAGACGGGCTTCGACCTCTACCAGGCCGACCGCGACGCCGTCTACGACGTCGCCACGAACGAGCTGCACCTCGAGGACGTCGACGAGGACATGGGACTCGGCAAGCTTCTCGACGAGATCTTCGGGGAGACCGTCGAGCCGACGCTCGTCGACCCGACGTTTGTGGTCGACTACCCCGTCGCGCTCAGCCCGCTGGCGAAGAAGCACCGGGAGAAGGAGGGGCTCGTGGAGCGCTTCGAGCTCATCGTGGCCGGAAGGGAAATCGCCAACGCGTTCAGCGAGCTCAACGACCCGGAGGATCAGCGCGAGCGCTTCGAGGAGCAGGCCCGCCTGCGAGCGGACGGCGACGACGAGGCCGCCCCGATCGACGAGGACTTCCTGCGCGCGCTCGAGTACGGCATGCCTCCGGCCGCCGGTCTCGGCATCGGCGTCGACCGCCTCACCATGCTCATGACCGGGCAAGACTCCATCCGCGACGTCATCCTCTTCCCCCTCCTCCGCCCCGAACAGGAGTAGGTGGGACGCTTTGGAGGCTGTGGACGCTTTGGAGGCTGTGGACGCGTGGGGGCTGTGGACGCGTGGGGGCTGGAGGCTTGAGGGCTGGGGACGCCTGGGCGCCTTAGACGGGAGGAAGTCGCTGATCCATGAGCATTGTGCATGAATCAGTGGACCCACGAGTCACCATTCACAACGTACGACTTACTCCCGCGACCGCAGGGAGCGCTCCACCCTCCATCATCCATCCTCGATCCTCCATTACCCATCGCCCCGCCCTCACGCCGGTGTTTCTTCCGGTGAGGTGGTGAAGCCGGCGGATTCCTTCAGGCGTTTAAAGCGCTCGGCGGCTTTGGTGGAGAGGGTATCGGGCATGTAGCGGCGGACCATCAGCACCGAGCAATCCGCCCGGTCGGCCACGACGTCGGGGATCGAGCCGAAGAGCACCTGGCGAACCGTCCACTCGTGGGAGGCCCCGATGATGACGAGGTCGTGCTTGCCGGACTGCAGCGCGTCGTCGATTCCGGCCGTGACGCTGTCTGCTTGCCGGACGAGGTAGTCGACCGAGTCGTCGTCGCCGACCATGTCGGTCACGGTTTCGGCGAGCGCTTTCCGCTCGGCCGCAACGTCGACGTCTTCGCGGACCACGCGCAGGAGATCGACGCCTCCGCCGGTCGCCTCCGCCACCCGCAGGGCGATTTCGAGGCCGAGGCGGGCGTGGAGGCCGCCGCCCCAGGGCAGCAGGACCCGCTCGATCGACGCCACGCCCCGGTCCTTCAGCACGGCGACGTCGGCCGGCAGATTGCGGATGATGCGCTGCACCGGGCTGTTGTAGATGCGTCCGACCGAAAAGCCGCCCTGCCAGCCCATGAGCAGCAGATCGGCGTTCTGGTCGCGCGTCCGGCGAATGAGTCCGCCAAACACGTCGTGGGCGGCGTCGACGACCGGCTCGATGGAGGTCTTGTGGAGAGGGCGCCGCGCCGGGCCGTCCCCGGCGGCCACCTGTAGGTCGCCGTTGCGGGAGAGTTCTTCCAGGGCTTGGTCGAGGGACGGGCGGCGCCCGAACTGGGCGCGGGCGTCCTTGAGCGGGGTTTGCAGCGGCGTGCGCACGAGGTGCAGCCCGGTGACGTGCCCGCCCTCGTCGCGGCCGGTGGCGAGGGTTCGGCCGAGGCGCAGGAGGGCCGTTTCGTGCTCGGGGTTGGCAAGGGCGACGGCCACCCGGCGCGGCTCGTTCGGGTTGATGGCGCGTTCGGCGGGGGCAAGGACCGGAGACAGATCGGCGGAGATCTCCGGCGCGGCCGCTCCGAAGGCTTGTAGGCCCTGTTCGTTCCACTGCGCCCGGAAGGCAGGCACGGCGTGCTCGATCTCCACGGTCTCGCGCGCCCACAGGGCGTACCAGGCGAGGCTGGCGACGATGAGCACCACAATGGCGATCTGGGCGAAGGGGCCCGAGTACAGGATGATGCCCAGGCAGGCGAGCGCTGCAAAGGTTTGCGCAACCGGGAACCCGGGGGTGCGGTAGGACGGCTCGTACCAGTCGGGGTTGGCCACGCGCAGCACCACGCACCCGATGTTGAGCGCGCCGTAGCTGTAGAGCTGCAGCACGCTGGCGATCTTCGCCAGGTCCTCCAGGCTCTCGATGAGGAGGAAGCTGAGGGCCAGCCCGCCGGTCAGCAGAATGGCCCGGTGCGGCGTACGAAGCGTCTCGTGAATCGTGCTGAGGGCATCCGGCACCATCTTGTCGCGCGCCATCGCCAGGTTGATCCGCGACGACGCCATGATGCTCGCGTTGGCCGACGAGATGGTGGCCAGCAGCCCGGCGAAGATGATCGCCCCGGCGCCGATCGGCCCGGCCAGCGTGCGGGCGGCCTGCGTCAGCGGGTCCCGCACGTCGCCGATGGTCGACTGCGAGAACATGCCGCCGATGACGAGCAGGATCACCACGTAGAGCACCGTGACGAGGGCGACCGACCCGATGAGCGTGCGCGGCAGGTTCTTGGACGGCTCCTGGATCTCTTCGGCAACGGCCGCAATCTTGACGAAGCCGAGGAAGGAGACGAACACGAGCGCCGTCGTCGACGCCACCGGCGTGGTGCCGAAGGGGAAAAACGGCGTAAAGTTGCTCGTTTCGATGTGAAGCGTCCCGAGGACGCAGAACGCGCCCAGGATGCCGAGGAGCGTCAGCACCACGACCACCTGCATGCGGCCGGACTCCTTCGCGCCGTACACGTTCAGGCCCGTAAGCAGCACGCCGCCGACGAAGGCCCCCCAAAACGGCGTGATGGGCAGGAACTGGGCCAGGTACTCGCCCAGGCCGAAGAGGTAGAAGGAGATCGCGAACGTGAGGCTCAACCAGATGCCGACGCCGGAAATCGCGCCGAGCGCCGGGCCGAGAGAGCGCGAGACGAAGTAATAGTCGCCCCCGGAGGTCGGCATGCCGGTGGCCAGTTCGGCGGCGCTGGCGGCCGTGATCATGCACACGAGACCGGCGGCGAGGTAGGAGAAGATCGCCGCCGGGCCGGTCAGCTCCAGGGCGACACCGGCCAGGAGAAAGATCCCGGCGCCGATCATCGTTCCGGCGCCAATCGTAAGCGCATCCCAGAAGCCGAGTTCGCGGCGGAGGTCGTCGGATGGAGAAGGCATGCGAGGACAGAAGAGGGGGACACAGAAGAATGGGCGGAGAAAACCGAGCGCTTGTATCGAAAACGTCCGGTGGCGTTGCAGAATCTGGGCAGAATCTGGGCAGAATCTGGGCAGAATCTGGGGACCGCCCGTGGGCAGGGCCCGATGCGGGCACGCGGCCGTGGTCGCGGGGACGGTTACGGGGAGGATAACGATCGCGGTACGCCGCAACTCCGGTTTTGCGGCGGTGGGTCCAAGCCTCCGGCAGATTTCATAGACAACGGGTTCGGGCCGTTGGGGTGTTCGGCGTTGGGGCGTTGGGGCGTTGGGCGTTGGGACGTTCGATGTACGGGCGTCGGGGCCACCAAGAACAAGGATCACTGCCCAGTTCCACCT
>CAKZLV010000248.1 GCA_937127285.1 uncultured Bacteroidota bacterium | reverse complement strand
GCGGGGCGGGGAAAGCGATCCCGCCCATCGGCGGCGCCGAGACGAGGCGGCGGGTCGGCGACCCGTTCCGTCCCCGCCCGAACCGAGTCGGCCGGCAGCGGGGCCGTCGTGTCGGGCCGGGACCGAGGCGAGATCCGCGCCCGCACGCGCGGCCGGTCGAGGAGGCCGGGCAGGGTGGGCTTCCGCTCGGGCGTCCACGTAAACCCCTCCAGCCGAAACGGCTCCGGGACGTCCGGCGGCCGGTAGTACTCGTTCTGCACGCCGCCCAGGATGCTGACCCGCGCCAGATCCCCGTGCCGAAACCGGAGGATGATGCGGTCGCCCGACGGCCGCGCCGCCCCGTTGCCGGTGCCGTCGGCCTTGGTCAGGAAGCGGATGGCGCGGGCGTTCGGTTCGGCCACGACCTGCCGCAGGGTGTCGCGCCGGAAGAAGGCGGTTACGGTGGTCCCGGTGAGCTGATGGATCCGGCCGGAGGCCGAGTCCTCTTCGGCCACGAAGGCACTGCCGTGAACGAAGACGGTGTCGATCGATCGCTCGCGGGCCACGACCCGCAGGGAGTCGCCGCGTACCTGTGCGTCGGCAAACCAGGCCATCGGCTCGCGGTAGAGCCGGGACTCCTCCCGCACCGTGTCGCCCGAGGCCTCCGGCGAGGCCGCGGTGGACGGGTTTGCAGCCGGCGGGGCCCCAGTCGGCCGGGCTCCAGCCGGCGGGGAGGCGGAATCCGGCCCGGGGCCCGTCCGCACAACGGGAGGCGATTCGGGGCCGCGCCCCGGCCCCGGAAGCTGCGGCGGGGTGATTCGGGCGATGACCGCGTCGAGGGCCGGGAGCGGCGGGAGAAGGACGCGCACCCGGATCGAATCGGCCGGAGGCGGCGCAACGGCCGGGCCCTGCCTCGGGGTCGGCGGCGCCTCGAAGCGGTCGTACACGGCCGAGTCGGCCACGGCCGCGAGGTCTGCCTGCCAGATCCGGACGGAGTCGGTCGCCACCACCCGGCGCTGCCGTCCGCGCCGGGTCAGGTCCATCTCCTGCGCGGCCACAACGAGGGTGTCGGTGGGCTGCCCGAGCGAGTCGGAGCGGATCTGAACGAGCAGGGCCCGCCCGCGCACCCGGCTTCGGTTGCTCGTTTCCTCGTTGCGGGCCCGCTCCCCGAACAGGAACGTCCGCCGCGTCGTGTCGGCCCCGGCCGCACGGCGACGGCGCGGGTTTCGTTCGATGAAGACGTTTCCGCGGGCGATCGACATCTGATCCGTCCGCAGGTACGTCACCGAGTCGGCCTCCATGTACGTGTTCGGATCCGTCATCTGAACGTGGCCCCCAAACTCGGCCCGGTCTTCCGAGGAGAAGTACGTCCCGGTAGAGGCGCGCAGCACGCGGGTGCTGTCGACGAGGGTGACCGTGTCGGGAAAGACCGACCGTTTTTCCTGCGCGTAGTAGACCGCCCGCGGGGCGCGCACGACCACGTCGCCGTCGGTCAGCCGCACGTTACCGCGCGCCCGGCCGATCTTGCGGTTTTTGTCGTAGCGCACGGTGTCGGCCGTAAGGGTGTCGCCCCGCTCGAAGATGACCACGTTGTCGGTAAAGAGGAACTCGCCGCGATCCAGGTAGCGACGTGCAAACTGCGACCGAAGACGGGTGCTGTCCTGCCGCACGAAGACCTCTCCGAAGAGATCCTGCAGCCGCGCTCCCTCCTCGGTGAAGGCCTGCAACGAGTCGGCATCCACCGTTGCCGGACGGTCGGGCGCCGGATCTGGGTCGGCCGGCGGGCGGTTCTCGGCGGCCTCGGTGCGCCGGGCAGTATCGGCACGGGCAGTATCGGCACGGGCGGTGTCGGGCTGCGGACGCGCCGCGGCGGAGTCGGCCGCTGCAGCCATCTGCGAGTCCGGCCGGGCCGGGATGGCGTCTTCGGCGGTTGCGGAGGGTTCGGGGGCCGACGCCGAGCCGGTGCGGGACGTCTCACTTCCCGCGCAGCCGTAGAGCAGCAGCGCCGCGGTGAGCAGCGCCGCGGCGATGCTCCCGCGGGTCGCGCGATGAGAAGGAGTGGATCCGGGAGGGGTCATGCAGCACGGAGAGGGCCGTCAAACGTCTCGAGTCCCGCGGCCGACCTCAGCGGCCATCGCCCGGCGGCGTGCCCTCGGCCGTCGTGTCGGGCACGGCGCCGGGAGCGGCGGCCGGTGGAGGATCGGTCGCGGGGTCAGTCGCAGGGTCGGGCGCGGGGTCGGCTTCCGGGTCCTCGTCGACCTCTACCTGGGCGGTGAACCGGCCGATCGAGTAGGTATCCAGGTCTTCGTCGGCCACCAACCCGGTTCCCTGCACTCGCTCGGTCGGCGTTTGGATCCGAACGAACCGTCGCGTACGAATTTTTCGATCGGCCTCGTTCCATGTCAGGTGCTCGCTTTGCAGCCGCCGCCCGTCGCGCGTGGTCACAACGACGTCACCGTACGCCTCGAACCGGTTTTCGGCGCTGTGCAGCACGACGCGATCGGCGGTGATGGTGGCGGACGAGTCGCCCGCCGCCGGGTCGAAGACGTAAACGCGCACCCGGCTCGTGTCCGAGGGACCGCGGAGCACCGTGTACGTGGAGTCCTCCGTTTCGTACTGTTCCATCCGCTGCGCCCGCAGGATACTCCGGGGGCGACCGCTGCGGGTGAGGCGAAAGGCGGCGTCGAAGCTCACCTGCCGCGGAACCGGACCCGCCGTCGTGTCGGCCGGTACCGGGGAGGATCGGGTCCGGCGTTCGCAGCCCGCGCTCAGCCAGACGGCGGCGAGGCAGAGCGCGGCCATCACCAGCCACGACCCCGGGCGCCCGGCATGGCGGCCGCGGCGCCGCGCGATCGGACGGACGGGACAGACTTTGGTCACGTCGATTCTCAGAACCTAGCGTTGTTGAAAAGTTTCGCGCCCCCCTCGTATGTTCGGGATGAACGGTGCTGCGAGATGGAGTGTACGTCGGGGTAGATGGCGCGGCCGTTGCGTTGCGGCCGTTGCAGCCGTTGCGGGCGGCTCCGCCGGTATCGCCCGGCCGCGTCACGGCTTCACACCAATCCGCCGCGGTTCGCACCGTTCTGCTGCGTTCAATTTCTTCTGCTCTCGTTCAACCGTTTCCGATCTATGAGTTTTACTGTTGAGCCGCTGGCCCCCGACACAGTTGTGATTCGGATGGGGGAGGCCCTGGATTTTCGCAACGCCGACGATTTCAAGTCCACGTTTCAGGACCAGATCGACGCGGACGTTCGCAACTTCGTGCTCGACTTTTCCAAAACCGCCGTCCTTGATTCAACCGGGCTGGGGTCAATCTTTTCCCTCTACCGACAGATTTCTCCAGACGACGGGCAGGTCGCGTTCGCAGACGTATCGCGGCCCGTTCAGGTCGTCGTCCAACTCACGCGCACGTACAAGGTGTTTCGCCAGTTCCCCACGGTCGATGCTGCGGAGGACGCGCTGATCTCCGCCTGAGGCGAGGGCCGGCCCGGCCGTCGCCGCCAGACCGCGTCCACAGCCGCGCCGTCCGCCCTGTCTCCCGCCCGGGTTTCTCTGGTACGGGCCGACTCGGGTCGGATCAACTGGCTCCATTTTTGCTATATGAACGGCATTACGAAACGGTACTCCGATCTGGAGCGAGCCATCGACGAGGTTCGCGCCCTGCTGGACCGGTGGTCGGGCCGGCAGGGGGGCGCCGGCGAGCCGGTGCCCGACCCGCAGGCGCTCCGGTACGCGCAGTTGATCCTGCACGAGTGGCTGGCCAACCTGCTTCAGCACGCCCGGTTCGAGGAGCGAACACCAGACGTTCGCATCCGCGTCCGCACCGACGGGGCGGGGCTGACCGGGTGGGTGACCGATAACTCGACCGGGTTCGACCTGGCGGAACGCCTCCGCCAGCAGCAGTCCCGATCTCCGTCCCTGCCCGAACGCGGCATGGGGCTGCGCATCATCCGTGCCTGTGCGGCCGATTTCTCCTATCGCCAGGACGAGAACGGGCGGTATCGCTTTACCTTTTCCATTCCCGCCGATCATGACCCATGGCTGAGCACGCTATTTTAGTGGTCGAGGACGACAGCACGGTTCGCGAGTTGCTGCGCTACCGGCTCGACAAGCAGTACGACGTGTTGACAGCCGCAAACGGTGAGGACGCCCTCGACAAGATCGAGGAGCAGGTGCCGGACCTGATCGTGTCCGACATTATGATGCCGAAGATGGATGGGTTCGCTCTTCAGAGCGCGCTGCAAGCCGACAAGAACACCCGCGTCATTCCGTTTATCTTTCTCACCGCTCGCGCCGACGAGCGGGCGCGGCGCGAGGGGGCGCGAACGGGAGTGGACGACTACATCACCAAGCCGTTCGACATGGAGCAGTTGCTGTCCCGAATCGAGCGGCTGCTGGAGCGGATGCAGGTCTTTCAGACCCAGCTCGGCGCCGAAATCGGCCGCGACTTCTCGCAGCGCCTTCTCCCCAACGCCCTCCCCGACGTCGACGACTACCGCCTCTGCTACGAGTCGGAAGCCCGTCAGCAGGGAGGCGGCGATCTGTTCGACTGGACGCGCACCGACGACGACACCTTCTTCCTCACCATCGGCGACGTGATGGGCAAAGGACTGCGGGCGAAGTTCTACGCCTTCACGTTCCTGAGCTACGTGCGCGGCACGCTGCACACGCTGCTGAAGGAGTCTACCTCGCCCGCCGCTGTGATGGGCGAGATCAACGATATGCTCCTCAACGACGACGTCCTGAACGATACCTTCGCCTCCTTCCTGCTCTTGCACTGGGACCCGGCCGCCCACCAGGTCACCTACGCCAATGCCGGCCACTGCCGGCCCGTCCTCGTGAGCGAAACCGACGTCCGCATCGCCACGCACAGCGACCTCATCCTCGGCCTCGAAGAAGACACCTCGTTCACCGACACCACGCTCGACCTCGCCCTGGGCACCGCCCTGCTCGCCTACACCGACGGCCTCATGGAGCAGCCGCTCCGCGACGGGTCGCTCCTCGGCGAAGAGGGAATCGTCGACCTCGCCAAGCCGTGCCGGACCAGCCCCGCCCCCATCGACGACCTCCTCGCCTCCGCCCTCTCCGTGAGCGACCGGTCGGCGTTTCAGGACGACGTTCTCGCCCTCTGGCTCCAGCGCCACGACGGCGACGTGCCGCCGACCTGCTAACCCCGAAAACCGCCGACCTCGTCTCGCATGGACGTGCAGACCGGCAAGCCCGCGGCCTGCCCCCCCAGCCGGCCCCGCACAGCCTTTCCCTCCTCATCCGTCTCCCGGCAGGCAACTGCTCTCCGCCGATCCGTCGCCGGGCCGGGGGTTATGCCGCCTCCTCGACCGTCGAGCCGTTGGCGGCCGGGGCGTCTCGCCGGCCGTCCAGGTTCGGGACGATGCGCTCCTCGTCGTACAACTCGTCGTACTCCGATTCCAGCAAGGAGTAGTTCATCTTGTCCCAGAAGCGACCCTCCCGGTAGAGGTACTCGCGAGCGGTGCCTTCCTGCACGAAGCCCATGCCCTCGACCAGATCGCGCCACGCGGTGTTGTACTCGAACGTTTCTGCGCTGACGCGGTGCAGATCCAGCGTCTGAAAACAAAACTTGAGCGTCAGGCGCATCGACTCCCGACCGTATCCCTTGCCCCAGTAGTCCCGGTCGCCAATTGTAATGCCGATCAGCCCGTGCCGGTTGTGCTCGCTGATGCGGGCGACGTAGGCGACTCCGATCAGCTCTCCCTCCTCGGCGTGAATCTCGAAGTCGAAGTGGTTGGGCGACGGGTTGTAGCAGAGCGCCTCAAACCGCTTCTTGAACTCGCCGAAGGTCTCCTCCTCGTACGGAATCTCGCTGTCGAGGCGGTTGAGCTCCGGATCGTTGTTCCAGCGAAAGTGCGTGTAGATGTTCTCCATCTGAAGCGCGGTGTACCGTACCCGCCCCAGGTCCATCGGCGTGACGTCGCGGGGGGTCAACATGGTGTCATTCATAGTGGAAGCGCTTCCATTTGGAAAAGAGTACGGTGATGTATGGGTCGGTATTCCTCCTCCCCGAGCACGGCCGTCGCCCCTTCGGCTGTCTCTCTTTGTGCTCTCCTTGGTACTCCCCGCACGAACGTACAGAGACTCTTGGGCGGTTTGCCTGCCCTCTCCCGGGTCGGCGAAGCACCTGGATGGAGCGTTCGCTCCGTCAGAGGCCGACTTCGCACCGGAGTACACGAGCGAAGCTCGCGGGCCGTGCCCTGCGGACCATCCGGTCCCTTACCAGCTACTCGGGGGGCCCCGAGAACCATCCTGTTGGAACCTGACGGTCCTGTATCTACCGAGGTGTTGGAAGGGGGTCTCCTTCGCGAAATCCTGCCGTTCGGGGCGCAGCCGGTGGCTTTCAAGGCCACGCATTGCCGCTTGCCCCGATAGACAACTCGATAGACAATCGCTAGACTTCGACCGTGTATAATGGTTTCAAAAGCGGATTTATCCTGACCTGAAGCAACCGCTTCAGAAAGCTGGGGCGTTCTCCGGGACGGGCCCTCCCCGAGTCTCGTAAATGCAACGTACGTGCAAGGTCCGGTCTCTTGTGTGAGCGTCTGGTGAATCTCCCCCCGACTCTCGGCGCACCCGTCAGGGGTTTCTTTCCCCGCAGAGGTTTCCCCCGCAGAGGTTTTCCCCGCGGAGGCGGTCCTCCCCTGCACCTTCTGCCCCGGCGCCGCCTGGCCCGGCACTCGGCGTCGTTGCTCCTTGTGCCCGACCCCGCCCGGTGGAAATCGTTCTCAGACCGGATCGTTCTCGAACCGGATCGTTCTCGGACCGAATCCTCTGTTGGGGCCGGTTCGGGGCGGGCCATGGGGGCGCGAATCGTCGGGGAGACAGGAACGCGCGCAGAGGCAGGGACCCTGTACGGGCACACGGACGGGCGAACAACGGGCGCATGCAACCGGGCACGCACGGACAGGCGCAGAGGTCATTCCATCGTCCGGCGGAGACGCTCGGCGCGCTGCTGCAGGAGGTCGTGATCGATTTTCATGCGGCCGGAGACGGCAGCGGACGGGAGTTCGTGAAAGGCGTCGGGAACTTTGTACCGGGGAACCTGCGCCGACAGACGGCGCGCCCACCCCTTCCCGTCCATCTCCTCCGCCGCCACGAAGGCCACGGGGCGGGCCCCGTACGTTTCGCTCTTCACCGGGACGACGGCAGCCCGCTGCACTCCGGGTTCCGCCTCCAGGACCGCCTCGATCTCTTCCGGCTGAATGTTTTCGCCCCCCGAAACAAACATGCGGTCGGTGCGGCCCACCACGTGAAGCCGGTCGCGGTCGTCGATGAAGCCTCGGTCTCCGCTGTGATACCATCCGTCTAGATCTCGCGCCGGATCCA
This sequence comes from uncultured Bacteroidota bacterium, assembly GCA_937127285.1. Taxonomy (GTDB): domain Bacteria; phylum Bacteroidota; class Rhodothermia; order Rhodothermales; family Salinibacteraceae; genus CAKZLV01. The sequence goes on along the minus strand of CAKZLV010000248.1, from coordinate 6,506 downwards.
GGCCAGGGCCGCGGGGGGACGAAGGGTCCGGCGGTGCCTCGGTCGGGGCATCGGTTGCCTCGCCTGCCTCCACGGCGGGCCGGACGTATCCGCGAAAGAGGGTGGGCCCCCGCAAGAGAATCTCGCCGGGCGTGCCCGGTCCCGTCCCGCCCGCAATCCGCAGCCGCCGGTACGGAAGCACGCGTCCGGCGGTGGCGAGGGCGTCCCGAGAGGCGCCGGGGGCCGTGGTCGTGACCTGAGACGCCATTTCCGTACATCCGTACGTGGTGTGCACCGGCCAGCCCCGGTCTACCGCCCGGTCGAGCAGGCCGGACGGAACCGGGCCGCCGCCCACCAGCACGGCAGAGAGCCCGGTCGGCGGCGATCTGCGCGCCTCGCCCTCCGAGCCGGCGTCGACGCCGTCGGCACCGCCGGCCTCCAGGAGCCGGCGCAGCTGGGTGGCGACCAGGGAGAGGTGGGTCGCGCGGCTCGTCGCAACGGCCGCGGCGAGGGGCGCGTCCGGGTCCGGCAGCACCGCCGCCCCGCCGCCCAGGGCGCACCGGAAAAGAACCGCCAGCCCTCCAACGTGATAGAGCGGGAGCGAGAGCAGCCACCGGTCGCCGGGGCCGACCGGCAGGTTGCGGTTCGACCCCGCTGCGCTGGCCACGTGATTGCGCAGCGTGTGCAGTGCGGCCTTCGGGGGGCCGGTGCTGCCCGACGTAAACACGAGGGTCGCGTCGCGGTCCAGGTCCCACCGCGGGGCGTCGCAGTTGCGGGGCGTCGCGGCGTCCGGCCCGTCGCGCCGGCCGGTGTGGGTCGAGACGAGGGTCGAGGGGGCGAGCACGGTCACGGCCGACGCCCGGGCCGACGCCGCGACCTCCGCAGCACGGGTCACGATGCAGCCGGCCCCCACCCGTCGTGCCGACGCCACCGCGGCCGGCGGCGGAAGACGCGTTGACAGCAGGGCCGCGACCGCTCCCCGCCGCCACAGCGCCCATAGGAGCACCACCAGATCCACCCCGCGGGGCAGATGCACCGCGACGCGATCCTCCGGTGTGATGCCGGCGTCCGCCAGCTGCCCCGCCGTCGCCGCCACGGCGGCTTCCATCTCGGCGTACGTCCACCGCTCTCCGGGCGCTGCCAGCGCGAGCGTCTCCGGGCGGCGGGCCGCCTGGGTGGCGAGGGGGCAGCGGTTGATGTCGTCCAGAGACCCGGCGTCAGACACGGCAAACGGAAGGAATCCAGTCAAACAGACAAGGCGAGCAGCAACGCCCCGCGGACGAACGACGCGAGCCAACGACACGCGACACGAGGCCGCCGGTCGGGCCCCGGCGGGCGGCCGCCGATATCTCCGCGCACGCCTCACGATCCCGCGACCGCTTCCAGGGCGTCGGCATCGACGACGTGGTCGCCGGAGAACACCGGACGCACATCCACCGTCGGGCCGCGCAGGTCCAGACGCGGGGCGAGCACGTCTTGTTCGAACCGGCGGTACGGGCCCAGGCCGGCGGGCGTGTCGCGCGCGCCCAGCGACGCGGCCAGGGCGAGGACAGCCTGCGTCCCGATGCCGGCCTCGAACGAGGCGCTGAGGACGGGGGTCATCTGGAGGCGGCGGGCCGCCCGGCTCCAGCGGGCCGTTGCCCGCAGGCCGCCCAGCAGCGTCGGCTTTAGGACGACGGCCCGGGCGAACCGACATTCCGGCAGCCGTCCGGGCGACATCTCGCGAGTGGTTTCATCCAGGGCGATGGGCAGGCCGGACTGCCGCGCGAAGTCGCCCAGGCGGGACGGGTCGGCGAGCGGCTCTTCGATGTACTCGATCGGCACGGCGCGGATGGCGTCGGCAAACGCGACGGCCTCCTCGAAGCGCCAGCGCCGGTTGGCGTCGAGCCGCAGCGTCACGCCCGGCCCCAGGGTCTCGGACAGGATCTTCACGGCCGCCGCCTCGTGATCGGGGTCGTCGCGGCCGACTTTCAGTTTCACCGATCGGTAGCCGTCGTCGCGGAGGCTTTCGGCGGCTGCCTCGACCTCGTCGGGGTCGCCGTCGAGCAGGGCGTTGAGCGACACGGCCGGGCGCGGGCTCTCGGCCAGCACCTGCGGGGGCGACCGGTCGACCGCATCGGCGGCCACGAACAGAATCGCGGTTTCGAGGGCGAAGCGGGCCGAGGCGGCCAGATCCTTCTCCCCCGGCACGGCCGTCCAGGGGACGTGCCCGTTCGTGCCGATGTCGGGGAGGGTGCGCTGCCGAAGCGGTGCCCGCAGCCGGCGGAGCTGGCGAAGAACCGTGGGGAGGTCCTCGTCGCTGAATCCGGGAAGCGGAGCCGCCTCCCCCCAGCCGACAGCCCCCCGGCGCGTTTCCAGCCGCAGCACGGCCCCTTCCCGATGCCGGGCCCGCGCCCCGTCGAGGAGAGGCGACGGGTGCAGCGGCAGGCGGTAGCGAAAGATGTCGACGGAGTCCAGCGTCACGGGCGAAACAGGGAGAGGGAGCGGTCGATCCGAGAGGCAGCGGTGCGCAATGGGGGCGAGGGGAGAGCTACAGGTTCCATCCGACGGCGAAGACGAGGGCCCAGAGGACGAGGAGCTGCCCCGTTCGGGCGAGGAGCGGGTTGATGACGGCCGGATCGCGGGAGTTCGCGAGCGTTCGCGTGGCCGATACGGCCATCGGCGCAAGGAGCACGGTGGCCATCGTCCACGGGTGGCGGCCCGTCCACAGCCAGAGGCCGACCGGAAGGAGCAGGGCCCCCTTCGTGCAGGCCGCATAGAGCGCAACGCCCGCCGCCCGCCCCATCCGCACGACCAGCGTCCGCTTATCGGCCGAGCGGTCGTCGTCGATATCCCGGATGTTGTTCACCAGCAGGATCCCGACCGAGAGGAGACCCGGCCCGACGCCGGCGGCGAGGACGTCGGGCGTCAGGGTGAGGGCCTGGACGTAGTACGTCCCCCCCACCGCCACCGGACCGAAGAAAATAAACACGAAGAGGTCCGCTAGGCCGATGTAGGCGAGCGAGTAGCGGCCGCCGGTGTACCAGAGGGCGGCGCCGATGGACGCGACGCCCACCGTCAGGATCGGCCAGCCGCCCCGGACGATCAGGTAGACGCCGGAGAGGACGGCCAGGGCGAAGACGGCGATGGTGGCCCGCCGCATGGTCGCCGGATCGACGAGTCCCGCCTGCGTCACGCGCGTGGGGCCGACGCGGTGGTCGGTGTCCGTCCCCTTCAAAAAATCCTGATAGTCGTTGTGGTAGTTGACGCCTACCTGGATCAGGACAGCCCCGAGGAGGGCCAGCGCGGCCGACGGGGCGTGAAAGGCACCGGCCTCGACCGCCATCGCCGCCCCGACCGCTGCGGGTGCCACGGCCGCGCCCAGGGTTTTGGGACGCGCAGCCTGAATCCAGACGTTGGGCGATACGGCGGTGCGAGACATACAGCGGGCGTACAACAGCAAGCGACGTGCGGCGGTGCAAGAACGTCCGGGCCAAAAACGTCCGGACAACGCCCCGGGTCATGGCAGGGCGGATTCGGTTTCTGCAACGAGGTCTTTGTAGAACGAGAGCGTCTGCTCGGCAATTGCCGTCCAGCTAAACACGTCCTCGACGCGCTGGCGGGCCTGCGCGCCCATCGACGCTCGCAGATCGGGATCGGCCATGAGGCGGTTCACGCCGTCGGCGAGGCCGTGGGCGAACGCGTCCGGGTCGCTTGGCTCCACGCCGTCCCCGGTCTGCGGCTCCACGTCGACGAGCAGCCCGGTTTCCTCCGGCACGACGATCTCGGGGATGCCCCCCACGCGCGACGCCACCACCGGCGTCTTGCAGGCCATCGCTTCCAGGTTGATGATTCCGAACGGTTCGTAAACGGACGGGCAGACGAACACGTCGGCCATCGAGTAGAGGGTGATTACGTCCTCGCGCGGCAGCATCTCGGCAATCCAGACGATGCGGTTGTCCGTCTCGCGCTTGGCCGTTTCGACGCGGCGCTCCATCTCTTCGCCGATTGCCTCCGTGTCCGGCGCTCCGGCGCACAAGACCACTTGAATCTCCGGATTCATGTGGTGGATGGCGCGGACGAGGTGCAAGATCCCCTTCTGCCGGGTGATGCGCCCCACGAAGAGCACGTACGGCTGGTCGGGGTCGACGTCGTACTGCCGCAGAACGTCGGGGTCGGGGCGCGGCCGGTACTGATCGACGTCGATGCCGTTGTGGATCGTCCGGACGTCGGCCCCCTCGACGTCGTACAGCTCGCGCACGTCGTCCTTCATGGCCGAGGACACCGCCACGATGCCGTCCGCGTTTTCGTAGGCGGTGCGCTCGACCCACGACGACCCGTGATAGGCCGTGCCGAGTTGCTCCACCTTCCACGGCCGGTGCGGCTCCAGCGAATGCGTCGTCAGCACGAGCTTCCCGCCGGTGAGCTGCTTGGCAAGGCAGCCGGCCAGGTGCGAATACCAGGTATGCCCGTGCAGGATGTCGGCCTCATCGATCGAGCCCGCCATGATCAGGTCGCGCGCCATCGTATCCATGAACTTCTCGTGGCGCTCGTCCTGAACCGGAAGGTCGAAGTCGTGGTCGACCCCGCGGACCTGAAGATTGCCCCGGTCCTCGTCCTGCTCGCCGAAGCAGAGCACCTGAATCTCGTGGCGCCCCTCGTCCAGCTCGGCAAGTTCTCGGGTCAGGTACTCGGCGTGGACGCCGGCGCCGCCGTACACGTTCGGGGGATACTCGTTCGTAAGGAGGACGATCTTCATCGGCAGGAAACAGGTGGGTGTGGGAGAACTTCGGAATCCAGGGAGGGCCGAGTGCGCGCCGGGAGGTGCCGGGCAATCCGGCCGGGCAATCCGACCGGGCGATCCGGGAAGGTCAGATGATCGTATCGTCCGGGATTTCGGTGTTTTTCGGAATGACGACGATCCCGTCGCGGATGTGGTAGAGGTCTTCCTCGGCGTCGTCGATGTTGTCGCGGTTCTTGATGATACACCGCTTTCCGATCGACACGTTCTTGTCGATGATGGCCCCCTCGACGTACGACTCCTCGCCGATCCCCGGCTCGTCGGGCCCCTCCAGGAAGCCGCGCTGCTCGGGATCGTGCCACGGGTAGTGGTCGGCGCCCATGCAGATCGTGTTCTTGATCGTCGTGTTGTGCCCGACGTAGGACCGGATGCCGATGACCGACGACGACACCTGGCTGTTCACAACCACCGATCCTTCGGCGATGAGCGAGTTTTGCACGAACGAACTCTGGACCTTGGCCGGCGGCAGCATCCGCGCGTTCGTGTAGAGCGGCCGGTGCGGGTTATAGAGGTCGAACTTCGGGTCGGCCTGGGCGAGCATCAAGTTCGCCTTGTAAAAGGAGCGAATGGTCCCGATATCGCTCCAGTAATCGGTGAACGGATAGCTGACCACCTTCTGCTCCCGAATGGCCTTCGGGATGATCTGCTTTCCGAAGTCGTTGTCGTCTTCGTTCTCGTTGAGGATGCGCCGCAGCACCTCCCGGTTGAAAATGTAGATGCCCATGGACGCGAGGTAGACCCGGCCCTCCTGCTGCATCGCGTCGCTCACCGGCGACGCCTTCCCGTCCAGTTCGTCCGAGGAGGGCTTCTCGTAAAACTCGGTGATGACGTGCTCGTCATCCGTTTTCAGAATGCCGAACGCGGGCGCCTCGCGGGCCGTAACCGGAATCGTCCCGATCGTCACGTCGGCGCCGGTCTGCCGGTGATGGTCGAGCATCTCCCGGTAGTCCATCGCATAGAGCTGGTCGCCGGAGAGGATGAGCGCGTGCTCGTGGCGGTAGCCTTCGATGTGCGGAATCACCCGCCGCACCGCATCGGCCGTCCCCTGAAACCAGTCCGTCGACGACGGGGTCTGCTCCGCCGCCAGGATGGTCACGAACCCGTTGCTGAAGCGATCGAACCGGTACGTCGCCGAGATGTGGCGGTTCAGACTTGCGGAGTTGAACTGGGTGAGGACGAACTGCCGGGTAATCCCCGAATTGATGCAGTTGGAGATGGGGACGTCGATCAGACGGTACCGGCCCGCGAGCGGGACGGCGGGCTTGGCCCGGAGCTTCGTCAGCGGATAGAGGCGCGTGCCGGCCCCACCGCCGAGAATAATCGAAAGCGTCGACATGTTGGCGTCGCTGTAGTACCGACGCCCACTCTGCGGACGCGTCGCTTGTTCGAGAATCATGAGGTTGGGTACGGGTCGGGGAGGCCGTCGAGCACACGCCGGAACGCTCGGCCTCGTCAGGATCTAGTTTGATGGATGGGTTCGCACGGTTCGCGCCGCAGGGGGGCGGCTCCGGGCCCGGCCGGTGTCGCTTCCAGGCGACCCCGACAGGATCGCTCGTTCGGATCCGTTCTCGCCGGATCAGCTCGTTCCGGATCGGCTCTTTCCGGATCGGCTCGTTCCGGATCGGCTCTTTCTGGATTTTGCGTGCAGACTGCCGTCGCCCGGATCCCGGCCCTCGCGGGGCCGATTCTCTCGCGCACCGATACCGAGGGGAGAGCCGAGATCCGAACCGACGCTTCGGGCCGGCCG
>CAKZLV010000247.1 GCA_937127285.1 uncultured Bacteroidota bacterium | reverse complement strand
GCCGGACAAGAGGTGGTCGTTCTCGACAATCTCTCCCAGGGCCACCCGGCAGCCGTTCCGGACCACGTCCGGCTCGTGGAGGGAGACCTGGCCGATCGGTCTCTGGTGGACGAGACGCTGGCGGAGGTTCGCCCCGAGGCGATCATGCACTTTGCGTCGCACACGCTGGTGGGCGAATCGATGGAGAAGCCGTTCCTGTATCTGGACCGAAACGTTCGGTGCGGGCTCAACCTGATCCGGAGCGCCGTCGATCACGACGTCGGCCGGTTCATTCTGTCCTCGACCGCCAACCTGTTCGGCGCGCCGGAGCAGATCCCCATCGACGAGACCGAGTCGGTCCAGCCGGGGAGTCCGTACGGTGAGTCGAAGTTCATTCTGGAGCGCACCCTGCACTGGCTGGACGAGCTCGATCGGATGCGGTACGGGGCGTTGCGGTACTTCAACGCGGCGGGAGCCGCCCACGAAGATCTGGGCGAAGACCACGACCCGGAAACGCACCTGATCCCCATTGTGCTGGAGGTGGCGCTGGGGCAACGCGATCGCATCACCATTTTTGGCGACGACTACGATACGCGCGACGGGACGTGCATCCGAGACTACGTCCACGTCCTGGATCTGGCGCAGGCCCACATCCTGACCCTCGACGCGCTCGACGACGCGAGCCGGACGTACAACCTCGGGGTCGGGGAAGGGTACAGCGTTCGAGAGGTCGTGGAGACTGCGCGCGCGGTGACCGGGCGAGACATTCCTGCCGTCGCCGGCGATCGGCGCCACGGCGACCCGGCCACCCTCATCGCCAGCAGCAACCGCATCCGCTCCGACCTGGGCTGGGAGCCGGAGCACTCCGACCTGGAGTCGATCATCGCCTCCGCCTGGGCGTGGCACGAAAAGCATCCTCACGGGTATGAGGATACCGTCGGGGGCGGATGATTCCCGCCCGGAGCCGGCGGATTGCCGGAAACCGAAGGCGCCGCGACCACGGCGCGCGTCGGCCCGAGCCGCATCGACCCAGGCCGCGGCGACCCGGACCGCGGCGACGCCCTGCTCCCGTCGAACGCCGCGCCTTCGGCCAACGGCCTCGTGTCCCTGCTCGATCGCCCCATCCCGCCGCCATGTATCGCGTCGAACTCCAGCAGTTTGAGGGTCCGATGGACCTGCTGCTGTTCTTTATCAAACGCGACGAGGTCGACATCACCGACATCCCGATCGCCGAGATTGCCGACGAGTACCTGGCCTACGTGCGGGTGCTGGAAGAGATCGACCTCGACGGGGTAGCAGACTTCATCTACATGGCCGCCCTGTTGATCAACATCAAGGCCCGGATGCTGCTCCCCGATGCGGGATCCGACGCGGAGGGGGACGCGGTGGACCCGCGTCGGGAATTGGTGGAGAGACTGCTCGAGTACGTTCGGTTCAAGGAGGCGGCCGATCAGCTCTCGACGCGGCGCGAGCAGCGCCGACAGCACTTCCTCCGCGGCGATGCGGCGTCGGAGAAAGAGGCGGTCGAAGAAGGGCACGACGTGGAGGTGAATGCGTCGGTGTACGACCTCGTCGAGGCGCTCGGGGCCGTGTTGGAGGCGGCCGAGAACGAGGCGGAGAGCGACCCGATTCACGAGGTGGAGCCGTTGAAGCATTCGGTGGAGGAGCAGCAGCGGTTTGTGATCGAGCGTCTGCAGCGAGAGCCTCGGATCGCGTTCGCGTCGCTGGTGGAGCGGCGGTCGAAGGGATTTGTGATTGCGACGTTTCTCGCGGTGCTGGAGCTGGCGCGGCAGCACTACGTGCGGATCGAGCTGCAGGCGAACCGGACGGACTTTTCGGTGACCGAGCGGGAGGCGCAGCCGCTGCAGCCGAACGATCCCGCGCTGGGCGACCTGCCCGGCGCGACGGGGGATGGGGCGGTGGACAGCGCGGAGGTCGGCGACGCAGATGCGGGCGACGCAGATGTAGGCGACGCAGAGACGGGCGGCGGGGAGGCGTAGCGGTCCGAGTCCGAGCCGATTTCAGCACGCACGACGTATTCCGTTATTGCAAAACCAATTAATGAATCTAAACACCGAGTCCTGTTCCCCCTCGTCCGATTCGGCATCCGCTCCGTCCCCCAAAAGCACGGATCCCGCATCAGGAGACGCGCATCCTCCGGACGACGGCTCCTCGGACGAGGCCGCCCCCCCGGCAGCCGACCACGACCTCGAGGAAGCCGTCGAGGCGATGATTTTCGCGGCGGATGAGCCGGTGGAGGCCGACCGCATGGCCGAACTCTACGCCGAAGTGACCGGCCGGGCCCAGCCGCCGACCGACGAGATCGACGCTGCCGTCGATCACCTGAATGATGAGTACCGCGAGACCGGGCGCTCCATCGAAATCCACCGATGGGCCGGGGGCTACCGCATGACCACGCGACGAACGCTCTCCCCCTTCGTGCAGGCGCTCTTCATCGATGAGCAGGAAACAAGCCTGTCCCGGTCCCTCATGGAAACCCTTGCGGTCGTCGCCTACCGGCAACCGGTCACGCGGCCGGAGGTGGACTTCATCCGCGGCGTCAACTCCGACTACGCCGTCCGGAAGCTGATGGAACTCGGTCTCACGGATGTGGAAGGCCGGGCGGACTCGCTCGGACGTCCGCTCCTGTACGGCACGACGGACCGCTTCCTGGAAGAGTTCGGCCTGCAGAGCCTGGACGATCTGCCGACGCTGCGTGAGGTGGAGGAGCTCCTGGACGACCCGGTGTTCGACGAGGAGCGCGTCCAGCTTCTGCAGCTCGACGCCGAAGAGGCGGCCGAAGCCCGCAAGGCCGCCGAGGGCGGGGCCCCCGTCGACGTCCTCACCGACCTCGGAACCGACACTGGAGATGGCGATGACAAGGACGCGTCGTCGGGCGCCGCACCGGACGCCCCCGACGCGGAGTGAACCGCGATGCAGACGGGCACGCGGGCTGCGACGCGAAGGGAGAGGGACAATTCGCTGGCCGGCGCCA
>CAKZLV010000246.1 GCA_937127285.1 uncultured Bacteroidota bacterium | reverse complement strand
TTCCCCTGATCAACAGGCCTCCCAAGCGTCCAAAGCCCCCATGCGTCCAAAGCCCCCATGCGTCCAAAGCCCCCATGCGTCCAAAGCCCCCACGCGTCCAAAGCCCCCAAGCGCCCCCAGCCTCCCTCACCCCGCATCGTTCCAACGGGGCAGTCCGTCCAGGCCCTTTGCTTCGTCCAGGAAGAGCTGGCGGTGCGGGAACGGGATTTCGATATCGGCGGTGCGCAGGGCCTCGCGGACCTTTTCGGTGTACTCCCAGCGCACGGGGAGCTCCTGGCTGGGATCGTTGATGTAGAAGCGGAGGGCCATGTTGACGCTCGAATCGCCCATCGACGTGACCACCGCTGTTGGGGAGGGGGTCGACAGCACCCGGTCGTCGTCCTGGACGAGGGGCAGAACCACCTCACGCGCCTCCTCTGGATACTCCTTGTAGGCAATCCCGAACTCGATGTCGACGCGGAGCGTGTTCTGCTTGGTGTGATTGACGACGCGCTGCGTGATCATTTCCGTATTCGGAAGCACCATCACTTCGTTGCGCACCGTCTGGATTCGCGTCGAGCGGAGGGTGATCTCGCTCACCCGCCCGTACTCGCCGTCGATGACGATGTGGTCGCCGACGCGGAAGGGCTGATCGACCAGGATCGTCACGCCCGAGATGAAGTTCTCCAGCGAGTCGCGGGCAGCAAAACCGACGGCGATACCGGCAATGGACAGACCGGCGACGAGCGCCGTCACGTTGACTCCCACCTGCCCCAGAACGATGCTGCCAATGAAGACGAAGGCGACCCCCCGGTAGCTTTTTTGAAGCAGGCTCTCCAGGCCGGCATCGATCCCGCGGCTGTGCGTCAGGACGCGGTGCAGCGTCTTATCGATCCCTTTGTAGATGACGTACAGCACCAGGAAGGCGGCCAGTGCCTTTAGCCCGTTCTCCAGGAAAAGCCCCATCAGCCGGACGCCGCCCTCGTAGAAGAGAACGTTCAGACGCTCCCAATCGCCGGCCAGAAAGAGACGAATGACCTCCTGAAAGAACTCGTTGAAGCGTTCCACGGCGCCGGCGGCCACGTCCGTCGCGCTGGTGTCGGCCGGCGGGGCCGGCCCGGAGAGAAGAGACTCGACGGGGTCGACGGCGGAGGTATCGACAGCGGACGTGTCGACCGTGGCGGTGTCTGCCGAGCGGGTCGGGTCGGCGGAGCGGGCGGTGGTGTCGGCGGGGGCGGGGGCCTCCTGCGGGAGAACGTGAGACGGAGAGCGAGGCATGGCGGTCAGCAGGGCGCATGTGCAGTCAGAAGCAGGCGCGGGCCGAAGCCAGCGCGAGGGGCCGGAGAGAGGCGGCGGGGAAGCGGCCTCCGCATCGACGCCCACCCCCCACATCCGGCCCGGAGGCACCGGCGTCCTGCGGGTCCTACGCGTCGGCGTTCTGGCGGGCGGCGGTGAGGGTGTTCTGAAGAAGCATCGCCCGCGTCATCAGTCCCACCCCTCCCGGAACCGGGGTAATGTACGACGCCCGCGGTTCGACGGCGTCGAAGTCCACGTCGCCTTCCAGGCGGTACCCCTTCTCGCGCGAATCGTCGTCGACCCGGTTGATGCCGACGTCGATCACGACGGCTCCGTCCTGAACCTGATCGGCTCCGATGAAGTGAGCGCGTCCCACGGCGGCGACGAGCAGGTCGGCCTCCCGGGTGTGGGCGGTGAGGTTGCGCGTTCGGCTGTGGCATACCGTCACGGTGGCGTTCCGATCCCGCTGCATCAAGAGCGTCGCCAGGGGTTTGCCGACGATGTTCGAGCGTCCGACGATGACGGCGTTCATGCCCTCAACATCGATCTCGGCCCGGTCGAGCATCTCGACGATGCCGTAGGGCGTTGCCGGGATGAAGGATGGATTGCCGAGGAGCAGCCGCCCGAGGTTCTGCGGATGAAACCCGTCGACGTCCTTGGCGGGGTCGATCGCGTCGATGACCGTGCGGTCGTCGATGTGGTCGGGCAGAGGAAGCTGAACGAGCAGTCCGTCGACGCTCGGGTCGGCGTTCAGATCTTCGACCTGCTCCAGCAGGTCCGCCTCCGCGATGTCGGCCTCCAGACGAATCGTATCCGTCTCGATCCCCACCTCGGCAGCGTCGCGCTCCTTGCCGCGCACGTACGCCTCGGAGGCGGGATTCGTCCCGACGAGAACGACGGAGAGGTAGGGAGGGCGATGTCCCTCGGCCGTCCACGCATCCAGGGCGGCGGAAACGTCGGATTTGACCTGGTCGGCGAGAGTCGAACCGTCGAGGAGGTGAGCCACGGGCGAAGAAGACAGTTGTAAACGGAGGATCGAAAGACGGCACGGTGGAGGAGCCGTACCGGCCACTTGTCAACGTACAAACGCCACCCGGCGGCGCAAACGGCCGCCGGTAATTCTCGTTTAACGTTAACACGTCGAAACCGAGGCGTCGCAGCGGGACGTTCGTCCGTGCATCGGAACGAAACACAAAAATCTGCGGTTGCAGCAGCGTAGCTCCATTCTTCCCGACGCCCCGCTTCCGCCGAATGAGTACGCGCGCCGACACCGTCCACCCCCCAATCACCGTTTTCAAGTTCGGGGGCACCTCCGTCGGCACCCCGCAACGCTTTCGGACCGTCATCGACCTGGCGACGGAGACGGCGGCGGAAGGACGGGTCGTCGCCGTCGTCTCCGCCCTCTCCAACGTTACCCGCCGGCTCTCGGGAGCTCTGGAAGCTTTCACCACCGGGCCGGCCGATCGCGAAACCGTCCTCTCGGATCTGGTTGCAGACCTTCGGACGCGGCACTGCGAGCAGGCGCGAGCCGTCCTGAGTCCGGCGCGGGCCGACCGATATGCCGGCCTGGTCAACGAACGGTTGCGCACCCTGCAGGGGGTGTTCGCCCACGTAGAGCGAACCGGCTTCTCGCCGGCCGCGCGAGACGCCGTCCTCTCCACGGGAGAACAGCTGTCGGTGCCCCTGGTGACGCTGGCGCTTCGAGATGCCGGCTGCCCGGCCCCTCACTGCGACGCGACCGCCCTCGTCGTGACCGACGACACCTTCGGCGCAGCAAACGTGGCGCGCAAGGCCACCACCCGCCGGATGCGCGCCTGGTATGCCGACCTGCGGCCCACGGCTCTTCCGGTAATCGCTGGGTTCATCGGCGCCACTCGCGACGGCCGTCCGACCACGCTCGGATTCGAGGGAAGCGACTACTCGGCCTCCCTCACCGCTCGCATCCTCGGCGCGCAGTGCCTGACGCGATACACCGACGTCGACGGCCTCTACACGGCAGACCCTCACACCGATCCCTCGGCCGAACGCCTCGACGAGATCTCGATGGAGAAAGCCTTCGCCTTGACGGAGTCCGGACGCCTGGGCATGCACCCGAAAACCCTTCGTCCGCTGGCCGAGGCCGCCATCCCGATGCAGATCCGTTCGATCGACGATCCGGAGGCGCCGGGAACCCGCATCACGCCCGACGGCGCCGCCGACACCGTGATGATCCCCCGCCGCCACCCGGCCGGGGCGTCGTCCTCCCGCTGACCGGCCCCGGCCGGCGGCCGCAGCACCGAACCCCGCTTCCTTTCCTCACCGATTCATCTGCCCCCCATGCACTTTCGCGTCGGTATTCTTGGCGCCACGGGCGCCGTCGGACAAACGTTCGTCCGCCTCCTTCACGACCACCCCTGGTTTGAGATTGCCGCCCTGGCTGCGTCCGACCGGTCGGCCGGCAAGCCCTACCGCACGGCCGCCAGCTGGCAGAGCGGCACGCCGATCCCGGAGTCGGTAGCCGAACAAACGGTCCATCCCACCGAGCCCGGGGCCCTGGCCGGGTGCGACTTCGTGTTTTCGGGCCTCAGTTCGTCGGTGGCGGGCGACGTGGAGGCGGACTTCGCCCGAGCCGGGTTCCCCGTCATTTCCAACGCGAAGAACTACCGCATGCAGGCGGACGTCCCGCTCTTGATTCCGGAAGTGAATGCGGACCACAGCGTCCTCATCGAGGAACAGGACTGGGGAGGGGACGGCTTCGTAGTCACGAATCCCAACTGCTCGACCGTGGGGCTCGTCTGCGCCCTTCGCCCGCTCGTGGGGGCGTTCGCGCCCGAAGCGGTACAGGTGACGATGCTTCAAGCCATCTCCGGCGCCGGCTATCCCGGCGTTCCGTCGCTCGACATCATGGGCAACGTGATCCCGCACATCTCCGGGGAGGAGGACAAGCTGACCCGAGAGCCGAAAAAGATTCTGGGCACCGTCCGCGACGGCCGCATCGACGAGGCGGACCTCGCCGTCAGTGCGCAGTGCAACCGGGTCCCCGTCCGCGACGGTCACACGGCCTGCGTGTCGGTTCGCTTCGCCGATGCCGTCGGCCCCGATGCGGTTCGCGAAGCCCTGCAGGACTATCGATCGCCGCTCACAGCTGAAGACCTGCCGAGCGTGCCCGATACGTTCCTGCACGTGTTCGATGAGCCGGATGCCCCGCAGCCTCAACGCCACGTCCATGCCGGCGGCGGGATGACCGTGTCCGTCGGGCGCATCCAGCCCTGCCCGGTCAACGACGTCAAGTTCGTCGTGCTCTCGCACAACACCGTTCGCGGAGCGGCCGGAGGCGCCATCCTCAACGCCGAGCAGCTCGCACGAGAAGGATACATCCGCAGCCGAACGGAGACCCCGGCGTCCGCATAACACACCTCGGCCGAACACTACCCGGAGGATCCCCTCCTCTCGGCGTACCGCCCTTCCCTCGCGCTCTCCCTCGGCATCTCCGCCGGCCCTGCCCATGTCGTACCCGAACGTTCGCCGCGCAACGTCCGATGATCAAGAACGCATCGGCCAGTTGTGGATGGATCTACTCAACGAACAGGCGTCACACGACGACCGCCTGCTGCTCGCCGACGACGCCCTGGAGCGTTGGAACAACGACTTCCCCGTGTGGCTCGAGGACGAGACGCGGCGCATCTACGTAGCCGAGGAAGACCGCACGATCGCGGGGTTTGCCTCGGTCCATCGCTGGGGGCCCCCGCCCATCTATGAGGAAAGCTCGGAACTGTATCTCGACGAGCTGTACGTCGATCCGCCCTCTCGCCGGCAGGGGCTGGCAACGCAACTCGTCCGCGCGGTCGTGGACTGGGCCGATCGTCTGCAGGCGCGTCGGATCCGTCTGCGGACGCTTTCCGACAATGCGGCCGCTCACGCGTTCTGGAAAAGCCAGGATGCCGTTCCCATGACCACGACCTACACGCTGGAACGGCCCGCCACGAATGCCGCACCGTCCGACGAAAACGAAGGAACCAAAAAGATCGGTTTCCACTAGGAACCCAGGCGTAGATGAGTGCGTGCGTTGGGATGCCTATAAAGGAAAATAGGGAGAACAGACGGTAGACGCACGTCCCGTCCACACGATTGCGGGTGTAGCTCAGTGGCTAGAGCATCTGCTTGCCATGCAGAAGGTCGTGGGTTCGAATCCCATCACCCGCTCCATTCCAGGCGAAGGGACCCGATGCCGGGTCGCTTCGCCTTTCGTATGTGTATGTCTCGTATGTGTATGTCATAGACGGGCCATCGGTAGCTGGTGTCACATGTTCAGGCTGTTTGCGCGCACCGCGCATCGCACCTCCTCACCGGTTGGCGCTCCTGAATCTGCGCGTCCTCAAACGTGGAGCACCTCGGAATCCGCCTCTTCCGTACAGCCAACCGGTTGACAGGCGCACTCTGCAGCGACACACCGTGCCGGGTGGTGGGTTTACCACGTGCTGAAACGACGCGTATCCGGAGAGGCGCGTCGATGTTCACGGTTTTCGTTCCGACCCTTCCCGGATCGGCGCTCTGCTTCGGGAGGCGCACCCGGGGCAGGGGCCCGGACGTGCCGGACTGGGGGCAGCCGGACTGGGAGCGGCCGCGTCCGGGCGAACCGCGCGGAGAACGGCTGCGCCGGGCACTGTGCCGGGCACTGCCCGCTGATAGCAGGTTCCTCCACCGGACCGACACGGATCCGCGGCCCGAACGGCGGCTCGGCACGTATTTGGCTCTAACCTTCACCGACATACATCCCGTGACCGACACACCTCCCGTGGGGAGGACGGCCCGTGGGGAGGGCGGCGGCGACCCCACCCGACCGCCGGGCGCCGATTCGGCCGCCGACCTCCGGGGACATCTCGCACTCGACCCCTAGCATTCATCGGGGCTCGGAGGCGTGTCCCTCCGTCTGCACAGCGTGCGTCGTCGCGTGCACGGGCCCGCTCCCGGTCGCTTTCGTAGCGGGGGAGGGAAGCGCCATCCGTTTTATCGCGAAGTAGAAGGGCCAAAGCCCGACCCTGCGCGATCCCCGACGACCGAACTGTCATGGCAATGTCTGATTCCGGATTCCACTGGTATTCGCTCACGTCCCAGGACGGTCAATCAGACGACCCGCCGTCGTTGGATCGGCAGGTGACGCTTCTGGCCGGTACCATGAAGCGCCTGCGCCGGCATCCGCAGTCGGAGGATGCCGTCCTTCGAGCGCTGGAAGCCATCGGGAGGGTTTTTGCCGCCGACGCGGTATCTGTCATCGGCACGGCGGCGGATGCGGAGACCGCCATCGGCCGTCGCTCCTCTGCCGAACTGTACCGGTGGGAGCGCCCGGGTCGGCCGCGCCGTGCACCGTCGGCAGGGCCGGCACCGGCCAGGTCGTGCACGACAGCGGTTGAGAGGGGGGACGATCCCGTCGCCGAGGCGGCACCGCCGTCCCGCTCCTGCGGGCAGGCGGCCGACGTCCCCGAGCCCGGAGAGGGGATCATCCTCACCTTTCCGGTTCACATCGACGGGCAGGCGCGGGGCAAGGTTCTGGTGGAGAGCGACGAGCCGACGACCGTCTGGTCGCGCGCCGAATTGGCGCTTCTGGAGTTGACCGTTCAAGATTTCGGCCGGGTTCTTGATCGCGCCACGGAGGCCTCCGCCGACGGTGCGTCGGTGAAGGGCGGCACTTCGCGCCCACGCTCGGACGGTTTGCCGCAAAAACAGACGACTCGGGAACTGGAGCGCCGAATCCGTGCGGAGCGCGCCCTCGTGAAGGCCTCGCGTCTTCTTCTCACGTCGGACGAGTGCGACTTCAACCGGCTGATGGAAATTGTCGGGACGGCCACCGAGGCGTCTTACGCCTACCTGATCGTCATCACGCCCGACGACGTACCGTCGGGCCCAGGCGGGCTCGCCGCGGCGCCCGGTGCCGAACCGTTTTACCTCGACACCTACCAGCAGTATGAGTGGTCGGAGTCCGCCCCTCCGCCGTCGGCCGCGTCCGCTCCGGAGGCCGACGACTCGGTGTTCGCCGTGCCCCTGCTGTCGGGGGACGACCAGTTGTTCGGGTACATCGGTATCGAGTACAGCCCGGAGAAGAAAACCTCGCGGGACGAAGACGCGCGCATCGTTGGTGTGCTGGGGGACATGCTGTGCTCCTACCTGCAGCGGCAGATCTCTGAAGAAGCATTGCGGCGCAGCGAGAACCGCTATCGTCACTTCGTCGATACGATCTCGGAAGCCATCTGGCGGATCGAGATCGCCCCCCCGATCCCGGTGGAGACCGACCCCGACGAGCAGGTCGAGCAGATCCTGACGTCCGGCACCGTTGCCGAGTGCAACGGGGCCGCCGCGCAGCTATTCGGGGTGGAGTCGCCGGACGAGATTCTGGGACGCCCGCTCGGAGACGTAGGGGGAGAGATGGGGTGGATGGATGCCCTGGTGCGCGACATCGTCGCCGCCGAATACCGCCTGCGCCAGCACGAGCACGTCGTCGGCTCGGCCCCGCAGCCGCGCCGGCACTTCGTGGTCAACACCGTGGGGGCGCAGGAAGACGGGTGCTGGTCGACCCTTTGGGGAAGCACCACCGAGGTCACCGAGCGCGTCCAGCTCGAGCGGCGGATGGTGGCAACCCTCGAGCGCCAGCAGCGACGCATCGGGCGAGATTTGCACGACCGCGTCGGGCAGCAGCTGGCCGGAACGCGCATGCTGGCGCAAAATCTGGCCGCTCGCTATTTCCCGGATGCCGACCAACCGGGGCGCGACATGATCGACCGAATCGTGCGCTACGTGCAGGAGGCCGCCCAGCACGTCAGCGACCTTCAGCGCGGCGTCATGCCGGTGCAGGTAGACCGAGACGGCCTGGCGCAGGCGTTGGCCGAGCTTGCCAGCCGAACCGGGATGATGGCCGGGATCGAGTGCGTCTATCACCATGACGGATGCACCGACGTCATCGACCACGAGGTCAAGCTGCAGCTCTACCGCATCGCCCAGGAGGCGACGCGCAACGCGATCACGCATGGAAATCCGCACTCCGTGAACATACGCCTCCATACGGTGGGGGAGAGCATCCTCGTCGAGGTCGAGGACGACGGAGACGGGTTCGAGGACCCGAACCGGCATCCCCCCGAACCGGCGTTCGGGTTGCACAGCATGCGCTACCGGGCCCGGTCCATCGGAGCGGTACTCACGATCGACAGCGGCGTTGGCGCCGGAACCGCGGTGCGGTGCCGGCTGCCGAAGGACCGCCTCCCCGAACGCCCGCGCCCTGCCTCCTCGCCGCACCCCCCGCCAGCACAATCCCCGCCGGCACAATCCCCGCCGGCTGAAAGCGATCCATCCGTTCGCGACGACCGTTCATGACGGCCGTTCATGATTGACTGTCCGGCCTCACATCAACAGGTGGGCGGATGGAGGTGGGCGCACGCCGGCCGGTTCCCCGGGTTCGTTTACCCGGGTTCGTTCCCCGGTTTCGGTTACCCGGCCGTCTTCCGGCCTCGTCCGACACCGATGCACAAAGTGCATGAGGACGTAATCCAAAAGATGACCGGAGCATATCTTTGATCCGTTAGCGTACACAGGTGCACCCGCCGGTCATCCGAATGTTTATGCCGTCCCGAGTCCGACTTCCCGCGCGAAGATGCTGCCGTTCGTATTTTGGAGGTGGCTCGTTCGTCGAAGCGGTCCGCGAGGCACACATCCTTCGGTCGGCTCGCCGGCACGGGGGATCGGCGGTGCGTGCCGTTGCGAAGGCGATTGACTGCGGTCGCTCGCCTCCCCTTCTCGCATCCATCGACCCAACCGACCTGTGACCATGTCCGACACCCGCGCGAACGACCACATTCACGTTTTTCTCGTCGACGATCACCCCGCCATCCGCGAGGCCCTGGCCGACACGATTGATGGCACCATGGACATGGAGGTGTGCGGGCAGTCCAGCTCGTCCGACGACGCCTTCCGAATGATCGAGCAGCTGGAGCCGGACGTCGCCATCGTCGACATCTCGCTGAACGATGCCCACGGCCTGGACCTGGTCCAGAACGTCCGTGCGCAGTACCCGGACGTGAAGATGATCGTGTTTTCGATGTACGACGAGAACGTGTACGCCGAGCGGGCCATCCGGGCCGGTGCGTCTGGATACCTGATGAAGAGCGAACCCACGAAGAGCGTCATCGAAGCCATTCGCAGCGTCAACCGCGGCGAGGTGTACCTGAGCCGGCGCATGGCCTCCCGGATTCTCAACAAGGTTGCGATGGGCCGCTCTACCGAGCCGAGCTTTGCCATCGACGAACTCACCGACCGGGAGATGGCGGTTTTCCAGATGCTGGGCCAGGGCTACAGCGTGCAGGACATCCAGGACCGGCTGAACCTGAGCCGGAAGACCATCGAGACGTACCGGCGACGGGCGAAGGAGAAACTGGGCTTCGACACGGTGTCGGAACTGCTGCAGTACGCGGTGCAGTGGACCTACGGCCAGGGGACGCAGGGACCGACGACGACCCCGAACCGCGAGTAGCCGGATGCCGCAGCCACCGGCCCGGCGGCCTCCCCCCGCGACGTGCGTCCCGTTGCGACATGCGTTTCTTCACGACGCGCGTTTCTTCGCGGGCGGGGGAAGGGTGCGTCAGTACGTCGTCAGTACGTCGTCGCAATCTTGGCGTACAGCGTAATGCCCGGAAGGTCGTCGGGGCTGCATCGGTAGCAGCGGACCTGGTCGGGCGACGCGACGACGATGGCGCCGTCGGGACGGGCGGAGAGGTCCTTGATCTGGAGCGCCGACGACCCGATCTGGACGATGTAAAGCCCGTCGACGAACCGGTTTTGAACGGTGAGCACGTCGAGTGCCGCGGGGGTCTCGTACAGGTCGAGGATGAGGAGATCGGACTGTGAGAAGTGCAGCCGGGCGTCGTAGTGCCCGGCCGGCATTTCCAGCACGTGCGCCCGGTCGGCCGGTATGCCGATGCGCGTCAAGAGGGAGCCCGGTACGGCGACGTCGTCATCGGTGCGCACGATCTCCGCGTCCTTGATCCCGACCCGTGGAAGCATGTGAACCTCGGCGGTGCGGATTCCGGTCCGTGGCGGAAGGCGCTTCATGCGAACGCCGGCATTGTGTGCGGTGCGGTCGGGACGTCGCCGGCCGGCTGCCTCCGGCGGCGACGGGGTGTGGCCGGGCCGTCCGTCTGGGCGGCGCGCCTCGGCTTGAACCCGGGCTGGAAGCAGGGGGCGGACGAAAAACTCGATCGGTTGCTCGGTCGATCGTGCAATGCGCCGAAGAACCCCTGTATCGGGTTCGGTCTTTCCCTGTTCGTAGCGGCGGATGGTTTTGCTGGTGCGCCCGACCTTTTCTCCGAGCTCCTGCTGCGAGAGTTGGGCGAGGATGCGGGCGGAACGGATGCGGGTACCCACGTCAGTCATGGCAACGGGGACGGGCCTGTGGGGAGAGAAGGAGCGAAGGACGACGACGCGAGTCGCCGGGAGGCGCAACGAGCCGAGGAGACGAGATCGGCCTGCTCGCCGGGAGGAAAGGAATCACGGAGTCGCTGGAGATCCTGAATGGCACGGGTGCCGGCTGCTTCCGGAGCCCACCGGGTTGACGCCGGACGGTCCCCCGGCGAAACCGAGATGGGGGGCGGAGATCGAGGCGCGGGGTTCGGAGGCCCAGGGCTGAGATTGGAAGAGCTCGACGTGGGAGGATCGGACGGAGAACGGGTGGACGAGGGGGGACGATGTGGGAACGCATCCGCTGCGGGCGTGCACCGGACGTGCGCCCGAAAGCCCGCCTCGACGAGTCCCGGCTCGAGTCCGGGTCTGTCGTTCGCCTCTGCCGTTCGCGGGGAGGGCCTGCGGAACAGACGCACAGGTATGCGGCATCTGCAAGCGCATGGCACCTCCAAGCGCACAAGCGCATGCAAGCATGCGCGCGAACCCCCGTCTACTGCACCACGGACTGCCGCACCCCGGTAGGATCGGCTGCGACTTCGTGAAGATCCTTCGAATAGAAGGTAGGACCCCCACAAGACAAATCCAACTCGGCCGGCAGAAAAACTTCGGTGTAGACAAGGTCGGCGTAGCGCGACCGGCGGGGTGTACAGGGAGGAGGGAGAAGCAGGGAGAAGCCCGGTTTCGGACGCGATCGCGAGAGGGGGGATTGGGTCCCGTCACGCGTCCGTCACGCGACGATCGTTCAGCGAGCGCGGGCGGGAGTGCTCCATCGGCGCTCCCAAAGTGCGATGCCGGTCGCAGAAACGGTTGACGGACGATGCTCCCGAACTACACACGGGGTTGGGTTAGAAACGAGCACAGAGGCGGCGAGCGCGGAGATATGTTACCGCTGCCTGTCCGCAGTTCTTCCGAACCGCTCGTCGACGCTCCGCCGCGACACATCGATCCTCGGTCGAGCGGGTGTCCGTCTGGAGAGACAGACGGTCCATGTGGTTCATTCTCCTACCCGTGAACAAGAAGGTATCCGGTTTGCACGGAGCCAGTCGAATGACCGAGACCCCCAGTTCCTCGTCCTCCGGATCGTCTGCGTCCGACACGCGCCCCTCGTCGGCCGACGACCGAACGACCGTTTTTGTGGTGGATGATCATCCCGCCATTCGCGAAGCGCTCGCCACGGCCATCAACAGCAAGGTCGACATGCGTCTCATCGGCGAGAGCGGATCGGCGCAAGAGGCGCTGGAGAAAATCGGGCGCCATCCGCCGGACGTTGTGATCGTGGACATTTCTCTGGAAGACGCGCACGGACTGGATGTGGTGGAAGACATCCGGTCGCAGTTTCCGGACACCCGGGTGATCATTTTTTCGATGTACGACGAGAGCGTGTACGCCGAGCGAGCCATCCGGGCCGGGGCGTCCGGGTACGTTATGAAGACGGAGCCGACGCAGTCGGTGGTGAAGGCCGTCCAGGCCGTAACGGGCGGCGACGTGTATCTGAGCCGGCGCATCTCCTCGCGGATTCTCAGCAAAGTCATCCGGCAGCAGGACTACAAGCTGGGAACCGCAACCGAAAAGCTGACCGACCGCGAGATGACGGTCTTTCAACTCCTGGGAGAGGGGCACAGCGTGCGCGACATTGCGGAGCAGCTTGACCTGAGCCGCAAGACGATCGAGACGTACCGGCGGCGGGCGAAGGAAAAGCTGGGGTTCGACACCGTGGCCGAGTTGCTTCAGTATGCGGTGCAGTGGGCCTACGGCCGCGAACGGAGCAGCGAAGCGGACGCCTCCGACTCAGATGCCCCGGACTCGGCCTAAGGAGGCATCGGAACGGGGCAAAGAACGCGGTTCAGGAAGAAGAGAGGCCTGAACGAGGAGAGATTTCAGAAGTGGGGCGCGAGCGGGCGGCAGCGCGTCCCCCGCCCCGTTCGCCGATCGCCGGCCCGCGCCGATGTCGGCGGCCGGCCCCGGCACACTTTTGGAGCAGCGCCTCCCCGTCCTGAAGAGAGGAATCCGAAAAACTGTGTTCCAGACCGACCGTCACGCATGCGCTGTACCGCGTCGGTCCGGGCCGTCGTCCGGGCATATCCTGAAGGCGTGATGCCGAGCGGGACCCGGCCCGGATCTACCGGCAGGATATCTGGCGGGATGGAGGTCTACCGGCGGGATGTCCCGGCACGCCCGGTACCGGCACGCCCGCAGCGAGTACCGGCACGCCTGCAGCGACCGGCGACCCCGGCGCACGCGATGGAACCCGGTATCAGGTCGGCCGCCCGTCTGGATATCGGGGCTGCCGCGTTTGCTTCCATGCACTGGCTCTCCTTTGTACAGGGCTTTCCCATGACCCGCACGTCTTTCGCGAACAGACCCTCCACGAACGGAGCGTCCTCCATATCGTCCGTTTCCGACGACCCCCCCTCTCCCCAACCGGTACGGCGATCTGCCCCGCCGCCGACTTCGTTGCTCCCGCAGCGCACGGCCCTCGTTCACGACTGGCTCCCCGTCTATGCAGGTGCCGAGCGCGTGCTCGAGCAGATGATCGACACGTTTCCGGAGTCGGATCTCTTCAGCCTCATCGACTTCATACCCGACGATCAGCGCGACTTCCTTCGGGGGAAGTCGGTGCAGACGTCCTTCATCCAGCGCCTTCCGTTCGCGCGGACGAAGTACCGGTACTACCTCCCCCTCGCGCCGGTCGCCATCGAGCAGTTCGACCTGAGCGACTACGACGTGGTCGTATCCTCCAGTTACGCCGTCGCCAAGGGAATCCTGACGCGGGCCGATCAGCTGCACATCAGCTACGTCCACAGCCCGATCCGGTACGCGTGGGATTTGCACCACGACTACCTCGAACAGGGCCGCCTGCAGCGCGGGCCGCGCGGCGTCATCGCCCGGCTGATCCTCCACTACATGCGGCTCTTCGACGCTACGAGCGCCAACCGCGTCGATGTCTTCGTGGCCAACTCGCGCAACGTCGCCCGCCGCATCCAGAAAACGTACCGCCGCCCCGCGCACGTCATCTACCCGCCCGTCGACGTCGACCGGTTCGAGGTGTGCCGGAAGAAGGAGGACTTTTACGTGACGATGTCTCGACTCGTCCCGTACAAGCGGGTTGATCTGATCGTAGAGGCCTTTTCGGAGATGCCCGAGAAAGAGCTCGTCGTGATCGGCGACGGCCCCGACTTCGACGCGATTCGCCGGGCGGCCGGGCCGAACGTGACCCTGCTGGGCTACCAGCCGAACGACGCCGTCGAGTACTACCTCGAGCACGCCCGCGCCTTCGTCTTTGCGGCCGAAGAGGATTTTGGCATCGTGCCGGTCGAGGCGCAGGCCTGCGGAACGCCGGTCATCGCCTACGGCCGCGGCGGCGCGCAGGAAACGGTGCTGCCCGGCCGAACCGGGGTGTTCTTTCCGGAACAAACCACCGAGCACCTCAAAGAGGCCGTCGACGCGTTCGAGTCTCTCCGCGCGCGCATGGATCCGGAGGAGATCCGGGCCAATGCCGAGCGGTTTTCCCCGCAGGTCTTCCGAGAGCGGTTTCGGCAGCTCGTTGAGTCGGAGTACAACCACTTCGTAGACGAACACTTCGTGCCCCGATACGGAGATTCGAACGGCGGCAGGCAGTGGTCGACGCCACCGGTTGCAGATCCCGATCGGTAGGCAACCGGATGCTGCCCGGCCGTTCATTGCCCGGCCGTACCGTGACCGGCCGTACCGCGACCGGCCGTTCGGTAGCTGGCCGTCGAGTCGGCGCGCCGCAGCTCCTTTCGACGCACAGACAAATCTGCCCCATGTCTTCCCCCCCGCTTTCTGCCTCGGTTGCCGGCGTAGATCCGACGGATGCGCGCGGACCGGCGCCCCGAGCCCCGCACGCTCCGGACGCCGATCGTGCGGCTGCCCCGGCCGCGGTGCCGGTTCCTGTGGCCGTTGCCCACGGCGCGACGCGCCTGGCGCTGGCCGGAAGCGACGCCGCCGGGGTTCTCTTCGTAATCGGCCTGGTCCTCGCCCTCACGGACGGTGCGCCGGCCGCTCCCGGGTTCGGCAGCCCGTTCACCGTTGCGGCCACCGTGGCCACGGTCCTCGGCCTGTATGCAGTGCACGGACTGTATAGCCAGATCGTGCTTCATCCGGCCCTGGAGATGCGACGTCTGGGAACGGTGACGGCCGTAATGGGGCTTGCCGGCGGGATCGCGGGGTTTGCCGTCACGGGGGCGCCGGCCGCGGGCGGGTGGATGGCCGCCGCCGGCATTCTGGGGGCGGTCATCGTTCCGTCGTGCCGCGTCCTCGGGCGCATCGTGCTGGCCCCGCTCCCCTGGTGGGGCCTTCCGGCTGTGGTCGTCGGCGACGGGCCGCAGGCGTCCAGCCTGGTCGACACCCTGCGACGCTGGCCCGAAATCGGGCTCTACCCGGTCGCCGTGCTCCGCCCGAATTCCGCCGACGTGCCCGCCGGCGACGGAGGAGTCGGCGCAGCGTCGGCGCGCCGCTGCTCGAACGCCGCCCTCGACCTGTCGCGCCGGCTCGGTATCCCGTACGTCCTTCTGACCGACACGGACGCCTCGCGCATGCAGCAGACGAACCGCCTCCGCCACTACAGCCGCTTCTTCGACCACGTCGTCGTCGCTGCGGATGCCTGCGCGGGCGCCGCCGCCTGGACCACCGAGCGATGCGGGGCCGGGCTCTTCGGATACGGCGTTCGAAGCTACGCCCTGCAGCCAATCGGGCAGGGGGTGAAGCGGCTCCTGGACGTGGCGGGGAGCCTCCTCGCCCTCCTCCTCATCGCACCGCTCTTCGCCGTGATCGCCGCTCTCATCCGTCTCGATTCTCCCGGCAGCGTGTTCTACCGGCAGCAGCGGCTGGGACGCGAGGGCCGCATCTTCACCGTGCTGAAGTTTCGAACGATGTACGTGGATGCCGATGCCAAACTCGAGGAGATCCTGCAAACCGACCCGGCGAAGCGGGCCGAGTACCAGCAATACCATAAGCTGCAGAACGACCCGAGGGTCACTCGAATCGGTCGAATCCTCCGGCGCTTCAGCCTCGACGAACTCCCCCAACTCCTCAACGTCCTGCGCGGAGACATGAGCCTCGTCGGGCCTCGGGCGTACATGCCCGGAGAACTGGAGAAAATGAAAGGCGTCTCGCGGGCCGTTCTGGAAACGCCACCGGGAATTACCGGGCTCTGGCAGGTGTCGGGGCGAAACACCCTCAGCTTTGCCACGCGGGTCGATCTGGACGTGCACTACGTCCAGAACTGGACGCTCTGGCTCGACCTGTACCTGCTCCTCCGCACCATCCCCGTCGTCCTCTCCGGAGAAGGAGCCTCTTGACCCTGTAGGTCGGCAGATGGATCGGGGGCGCCACAACGTCGCCACGGGGGCGAGGCGCGGACGGGTTACCGCGCACGGCCCGAAGACAGAACGAACGCTCGATACGTTGTCTGTTTTGTCGTAGATTGTGCGCCCTGCATCCCGTGGATCCCGTGGATCCCGTGCATCCTGCTGCTTCAACGGATCTCGTGGGAGGTCCGCCGGAAGGCGTGGCTCCCGGCAGCTCCCGGCGGACCCCGTAGCCCGGACGCGACACCCGCTCCCGGCTTCCCCACCGGCGGCTCATGGAGCGACGGTTCATGGAGCGACGGTTCACGAGGAAGCGCCTCCGCGCCGGTCTTGCCTCCAGACCCGCTCGGGCCCGACGCCCGGCAGTCGATGCCGAGCGGCCGACGGAGCGCGACCGTCCGGGAGCCGTCGGCCAGGAAGGACCAGCAGGGAAGGACCGGCGAGGAACGATCAGCGGGGAAGGACCAGCGGGGAGCAGGCGAGCAACGTTCATCGACAGGTCGGCCGATCAAAGACGCCCATGACATCTCTCTCCTCCTCGGGCGACGCCGCATCCCCGGGCGACGCCGCATCCCCGGGCGACGCCGCATCCCCGGGCGACGCCGCATCCCCGGGCGGCGCGGCGCCCGACACCTCTGATTCGAGGGAACCGGCTTCACCCTCCGGCGCCGCGACGAACGGCGCCGACGCCCACCCCCGCGAGAGCGACGCGTCGGCGTCCCGGCATCCGTCCGACCCCGTGGCACCGCCCGGGGGCCCCCGTCCGCGTGGGCGAGAGGCGTCTCTCCGGGAGGGAGAACGAGAAGACGGGCGTGCGTTTCGCGCCTATGCCGAGGGCTTTCTGGAAACGGGATCTGTGCGCTCGGGGCGCCCGCTGCCCCTCGGTGTGGAGCTGCGGGACGGTGGCGCCAACTTCGCGCTCTTCAGCCGGCACGCCACGCAGGTCTGGCTTGAGTTCTACGACGATGCCGATGCGGCCGAGCCGCGAGAACTGATTGGCCTGGACCCGCAGGCGAATCGGACCGGCGACATCTGGCACGTCTGGGTGGAGGGCATCCAGCCCGGACAGCTCTACGCGCTCCGCGTCGACGGGCCGTATGCGCCCGCCGACGGCCATCGGTTCAATCCGCACAAGCTGCTGATCGACCCGTACGCCACCGCCATCACGCATCTGGATACGTGGGATTTCAAACAGGCGCAGGGCTACAATCCCGATGCCGACGACCTGGATCTGTCCTATTCGACCCACGACAATGCCGCCGTCACGCCGAAGTGCGTCATCACCCAGACGGACTTCGACTGGGAGGGGGTGGTGCCGCCGAAGCACCCGTGGACGGAAACGGTCATTTACGAGATGCACGTGCGCGGCTTTACCCAGCACGAAAGCTCGGGCGTCGAGCATCCCGGCACGTTCCGCGGCGTGATCGAGAAGATCCCCTATCTGGAGAACCTGGGCGTCACCGCCGTGGAGCTAATGCCCGTTCAGGAGTTCAACGAGTACGAGGTGGACCGCGTCAACCCCCTCACGGGCGAGCCGCTCCACAACTACTGGGGGTACAACCCGACGGCCTTCATGGCGCCGAACGGCCTGTACGCAGCGGACGGAAGCCACGGGCAACAGGTGCTGGAATTCAAGCAAATGGTCAAAGCGCTGCACCGGGCCGACATCGAAGTCATCCTCGACGTCGTCTTCAACCATACGGCGGAGGGGCACGAACTCGGCCCCACGTTCAGCTGGCGGGGACTGGACAACTCGATCTACTACATGCTGGACGACAGCCCCCGCTACTACCGGGACTACACCGGGACGGGAAACACCGTCAATGCCGACCACCCGGTCGTTCGCGATCTGATCCTGGACGCACTGCGGTACTGGGTGCTGGAGATGCACGTCGACGGCTTCCGGTTCGATCTCGCCTCCGTCCTGGGCCGCGATCAGGACGGCTCGCTCCTGGCCGACCCGCCCTTGATCGAGCGCATCGCCGAGGATCCGATCCTTCGCGACGTCAAGATCATCGCCGAGGCGTGGGATGCGGCCGGGGCGTACCAGGTCGGCTCGTTTTATACCACGAGCCGGTGGGCGGAGTGGAACGGCCGTTTTCGAGACGACGTCCGCCGCTTCTGGCGGGGAGACCCCGGGCAGCGGGGCGTGCTGGCCACGCGGCTCGCCGGCAGCGCCGACCTGTATGAAGACGCCGGACGCGGGCCGCTAACCAGCATCAACTACGTTACCAGCCACGACGGCTTCACGCTCAACGACCTCGTCAGTTACGAACGCAAGCACAACCTGCCCAACGGAGAAAACAACCGGGACGGACAAAACGACAACTACAGCGCCAACTACGGCGTGGAAGGCCCGACGGGCGATCCGGGCATCGTGCGGATTCGGGCGCGGCAGGTTCGCAACTTCCTCCTCACCCTGTTCCTGTCGCGGGGCGTTCCGATGCTGCTCGCCGGCGACGAGTTTCGCCGAACCCAGGATGGAAACAACAACGCCTACTGCCAGGACAACGAGATTTCGTGGATCGACTGGACGAATCGGGAGCGGCGGTCCGGGCTCACCCGCTTCGTGCGGCACCTCATCCGCTTCCGCCGCCAGCACGCTCCCTTTACGACCGACGCCTACTACGAGGCGGGCGACGTCGTGTGGCTCGACGGCCGCGCCGCACCGCCCGATTGGGACGACCCGGAGGCCCGATGTCTGTCGATGCTCATCCCGTCATCGGGGGCGCCGGAGCCGGACATCCTTCTGGTACTCAACGCCGCCCACCACGGCCGGGAGGTTGTGCTTCCGGACTCTGCCTGCGAGGGGGACTGGCACCGGAAGGTGGACACCGCGCTGCCCAGCCCTGAAGACATCCTGAGCCCCGGGCAGGAGGTACGCCTTGAAGACCAGAACGTCTACGCTCTCGACCCGCACAGCTCGGCCGTCCTCGTGGCCTGGGCCGACTCCTAATCCAACTACAAGTCCATCCACCCAATCCACGGACCCAATCCACGGACCCAAGCGACGGACCCAAGCGACGGACCCGGACGCCGGGGCCCCGGCCCGGACCGATCCGAGCCGAAAATTGACCGGTTCCTGCTGAACCTTCTGCCGACGGGACGGGTATGTTTGGCGTGTATCCCGGGGCGGTCCGGACCGGACCGGCACGCGCCTCGGGCCACACCCTTCCGTCTGTTTTTCCTGTGTAGTCCATCCCGAATCGTGCAGACCCTCCCCGCCTCTCACGAGACGAAAGTCGCCACCCCCGACCACGACGTCCTCGACGTGGTCGCCCAGCGCTGGAGCCCGCGCGCCTTTGCCGACCGCCCGGTCGAACCCGAAAAGATCCGGCGGATGCTGGAAGCAGCCCGGTGGACGATGTCTTCCTACAACGAGCAGCCGTGGCGGTACCTCGTCGCCGCCCGCGACCGCGACCCGGACGCGTACGAACGGCTGCTGGGGTGCCTTACCGAGGGCAATCAGTCCTGGGCGCAAAACGCGCCGGTGCTGATGATGTCGTTCTACAAAACGGCGTTTTCTGGAAACGACCAGCCGAACCGGTGTGCGCCTCACGACGTGGGGGCGGCGTCGGCGGCGATGACGCTCCAGGCAACCGAAATGGGGCTGTTCGTGCATCAGATGGCCGGGATCCAGCCGGACGTGGTGCGGTCGACCTACGACGTGCCCGACGGCTTCGAGCCGATGGCCGGTGTTGCGGTGGGCTACCTCGGCGATCCCGAGATGCTCAGCGACGGACAGCAGGCATCCGAAACGGAGCCGCGAACCCGCAAGTCGCTCGACGAGTTCGTGTTTCAGGGCGGATGGGGAGAGCCGAGCCCGCTGCTGAAGACGGCGTAGGTCCCCTGCCTAGGCCCCGCCCGATCTCTTCCGGCGCGCCCCGTTCGTCTGCCGTTGTTTCACGCACCCCCCACCGTCCGTGATCGCACGCGAAGGAACCACCATCGTCGCGGCAGCCGCCGTGATTGCCTTCGTCCTCGTCGTGCTCGGCCTGCGCCTTGAGATCGGATGGGGGCAGCCGCTTCTCGTTGCCGTCGGCATCGGAATTCTGGCCTTTACGCTGTTCTTTTTCCGCGATCCGGAGCGAACACCACCGGAGGAGGGACGTGCCGGCCGGGCGCTCCTGGCACCGGCCGACGGGCGCATCGTCGAGATTGCCGAAGAGCGGGAGCCGATTTATCTGGACGGTCCGGCACGGCGGATATCAATTTTCCTGTCGCCCCTCAACGTTCACGTAAACCGGATCCCCACCAACGGAGTGGTGGAGCATGCCGCCTACAAACCGGGCGACTACCTTGTGGCCTGGCACCCGAAGGCGAGCGACCGCAACGAGCGGTCGGAGATCGGCATCCGCCATCCCAGCGGCGTGCAGATTCTCTTCAAGCAAATCGCCGGGGCCGTGGCCCGACGGATCGTCTACCACGTCAACGAAGGGGACACGGTGCGGGCCGGAGAGCGCTTCGGCATCGTGAAGTTTGGATCCCGGATGGACGTCCTCGTACCGCCCGACGTAGCGCTGGATGTCGATGAGGGCGCGTCGGTACGCGCAGGTCGCACCATCCTCGGTCGCCTTCCGGCCCCGGGCACCTTCGACGAGGGACGAGCGGCCGAGCCGGCCTCGGTTGCGAAGTAGCACGGCTCTCCGTTTGATTATCGATCAGGTCTCGTCCGGAGGCCCTGCCCTCACCGTCCACCGCAGGCTAGACAACCCCATGAGCGAGTCCGTGACCTCGGATCCGTCCGACCGGCACTCTCGCCCGAAACGGATTCGCCGGCGTCTTCACGCCTACCGCCAGTCTCGGCGCGACGCCCGAAGCGACCGCCCGCCGCCGCGGGTGGCCGTGCCGTCGTTCTTTACCTTGATGAACCTGTTCTGCGGATTCCTGGCGATGACGCAGGTTCTGGAAGGAGCGTTTACGATGGCCTGCTGGCTGATCGTCCTGGCTGGCTTCTTCGACCTGCTCGACGGAATGATGGCGCGCATTGCGAACGCGTCGAGTCCGTTTGGCGTTCAACTCGACTCGCTCTCCGACATCGTCTCGTTCGGCGTCGCCCCCGGGTTTTTGATCTACGCCTACGTCCTGGAGGCCTACGAGCCGATCGGCCTCATCGTCGCCGCGCTGCCGGCCATCTGCGGGAGCGTCCGCCTCGCCCGCTACAACATGAACTACGGCAGCAGTGACACCGACGACTTCGAAGGGCTGCCCATTCCCGGACAAGCCGTCGCCCTCATCGCCCTGGTGCTTACCGCCGAAAACTCGTCCTGGGGGGCCTACCTGCGGCTCGACCACTTCGAGGTGCTCGTCCCCGTCGTCGTTGTCCTGGCCGGGCTGATGGTGTCGAGCATTCGCTTCGACGCCATCCCGCGCCCGACGGTGGCGTCGATGCGCAACCATCCGCAGAAGACGGCGCTCTTCGTGGTTGCCGGCCTCTTGATCGTGGGCGCGCAAGAGCTGGGCCTGCTGATTGTCTTTGCCGTCTACCTGAGCTACGGGGTCGGGCGCGCTGCCTACCAACTCGTCGACGCGCTCACCACGCCCACGCCCGACGAGCGGCTCCCGTGAGATCCTCGTCCGAGCGCCTCCCCGCCCCACGGCTCCCGCTCCCGGCTCCAACGGCCGGCTTCTCCTCCCGGCTTTCATCTACTTTCCGCCTCATCCACGCCTCCGCGCTCATGTACAAAGCCACGATCGCCATCACGCTTCGCCCCTCCATCCTCGACCCGGAAGGAAAGACCGTGCACCGTGCACTGGAGAACCTGGGCTACGATCCCGTCGAGCAGGTCCGAATGGGCAAGCAGGCGGAGCTCTGGATCGATGTCGAGACGGAAGCGGAGGCCCGGCGCCTCGCCGAGGAGGCCTGCGACCGGTTGCTCGCCAACCCGGTCACGGAGAACTACGAAATCTCGCTCGCGTCTGTATCCGAGGAGGAAGTCCGCGAGATGGCCCAGTGACGCACCGGGCCGCGCCCCCTTGCCCGCCCGCCGGCTGCCCCGACGCCCGTTCCTGCAAGGCCCGAAGCGGGGCGGGGGCGCTGGATCTCGCGACCTCAACCGGGCCTACAGGCGACAGACTGGAGACGGAAGACCGATATGGATGTGTTTGAAACGGATCGAGAATGTTCGCTCGCCCTTGCCGCCCCCGCCGAGCCGGATGTGCAGCCGGCCCCGCCGGAGGTGGAAGAAGAGGAGAAGGTGGAGGACGGAACCGGCACGGACCGGCCCTGGCGGGTCATCCTCTACAACGACGAAGTCCACACCTTCGACGAGGTCATCCAGCAACTCATGAAGGCTACCGGATGCAGCCGCAGCACCGCGGAGGACCTCGCTCACACGGTCGACCAGAAGGGCCAGGCCGATGTCTACGAAGGCACCTTCGAGGAGTGCTTTGAGGTGCAGGAGGTCCTGAAAGAAA